>DATGLE010000090.1:0-75855 GCA_035294325.1 Ktedonobacteraceae bacterium
ACCTGTGGGCCGGCTTGTGCCGGCCCACAGGTTTTTTATGATTCTGCCCTCAGAACGAGAGCGTATCGCCGACCAGTTCCTCGCGCTCAAGCGGGCCGATAGCGGCTATCGTGAGCGGGGAGAGCAGCGGGAAGCGCTGCAATACCCGCATCACCTGCTCCTGCGTCACAGCGTCGATAGCCTCTCTGACCTCCTGGATGGTCCTGATCTTGCGCTCGTACCACCAGGAGTGCGCTATCGCCCCCATGCGCGCGCCGGAGCCTTCGCCGCGCATGACCTGCTCGCTCTTGAGCTGGACTTTGGCGCGCTCCAGCTCGTCGGCGGTAAGGCCCTCCTGCTCCAGTTTGCGCAGTTCGTTGATGATAACCTGCAAGCACTCGCGGCCCTGCTCTGGCGTGGTGCCCGCATAAATGCGCAGCGCTCCGCTGTGCCGGTTCCCGGCCAGGCCCGCCGAGACGCCGTAGACCAGGCCACGTTTCTCACGCACCTCGACGAAGAGGCGCGAGGCCATGTTGCCGCCCAGCGCTTCGCTGATGACCATTGCGGCGTAGTAATCGGGATCGGTATAGTTAGGGAACGGGCACATCATGCCGAGGTGCTCCTGCTTACCCTCCTGGTGCTCCAGCGCGATGCTCGTTGTAGGATGCGGCTCCTGAACCGGCGAAGGTTCCGCGTGACCGGTCCAGTCGCCAAAAAGCGCCTGCACCTGCTCTACTACATGCTCCCAGTCGAACTTGCCAGCAATGGCAAAGAGCACGTTATCGGGCTGGTAGCGCGCCTTCCAGAATTCCACCAGGTCGTAGCGTTGCAGCGCGCGCACGCTATCGCTGGTGCCAAGCCTGAGCCGGCCAAGCGCGGTGCCCCGATAGAACTTGGAGCGCACCAGTTCAAAGATGCGGCTCATCGGCTCATCGTCGCGGCGGCGGATCTCCTGCAAAACAATGTTGCGGATCTGCTCCAGTTCATCTTTAGGGAAAGTAGGCGTAAGCAGCAGTTCGCGCATGAGCGCGAGGGTAGCATCGAATTTTGTGTGGACGATCTGCGCCCAGACCTGTGCCGTCTCCAGGCCGGTGCCGGCACCCTTGCGCGCACCGAGCGACTCGAATGCCTCGTTGAGTGCGCGGGCGTCGTGCTGCTTCGTGCCCTGAAAGAGCATATACTCGAAAAGGTGAGCCAGCCCGAGCTTCTCCGCGGGTTCGTGGACGACGGCGGCCTCCAGCTGGAAGCCGAAGGTGATGGAACTGAGGCTGGGCATATACTGGCCGATCATCTCTATACCGTTGGGCAGGCGATGATAGAAATAATTGGCAGGTAGACTCTGCTGATCGCTCATCTATTGAAATTTCCTTTCTGAACAGGAATGGCGTGCATAGCGAAAATGATGCTTAGAGTATATCACAGGCAGCCAGCGGACTGTTGTTATACCCTTGACCTCTTGCATAATTGTACATCTAAGTGTATACTTGGATGTACAGGAGCAGACTTTCGAGGGGGTACCACAATGACACGAACCTATTCGATTTCAGAGATTCGCGAAGAGATCACACGCCTGCCGGAGCAGCTTGAGCGAGAGCAGCAGCCGGTGACTGTGACGCGTCGAGGACAGCCGGTAATGACCATCCTTACTACCAGACAATATCAGGAGCTACTCGAAAAAATCGAGGCCCTGCAAGAAACGCTCGAAATAATACAGGATGAGGAAATGATGGCAGCATTCCGCGAGGGCGTCAAAGCGCTGCAAGAGGGGAAAACAGTGGCGTGGGATGACGCGAAGCGGGAGCTTGGATTAGCATGAAATGGCATGTAAGATTAACAGTACCGGCATTGAAGCAACTGACGGAAATCAAGGATACGCGTATTCGAGAGAGCATCGGCAGGCGCATCGAGGGCCTTGCTGATGAGCCGGACAAACAGGGCAAGGCGCTGTCCGACGAGCTTGCCGGCTACCGCAGCCTGCGAGCCGTGGGACAGCGCTATCGCATTATTTATAGGCTGGAAGATGAGCAGGTAGTGGTCGTTGTTGTAGCTGTAGGTATACGCAAAGCCAGGGACAAGGGCGATGTCTACGCACTGGCAACGAAGCTCGCGCGTCTTGGCCTGCTGGATGTCGAATAAAATGAGAACGGCCACAGGATCAGTTCCTGTGACCGTTCTCGCTCCCCCATAACCAGCCACCCGCTTCCTCCCCAATATGACCACAGCATCCCCGGCAACGCGCGTTATCGGCTTCCCCCGGCGTTCACCGCTCGCCCTGTGCCACGCCAACGCATGCTACCCATCATCCCGATCTTCTGCCGGAGGAATGCTGATACATAGAGGGAACGAAACAGGAAGGCATTTAGATTACAAAAACTCTCGTTTTTTGTGCGGCTCCGCCGCCCCAGGAATCCAGCAGGTGGTGTGTTCCCACACCACCTGCTGGATAAGGCGAGCACCGCAGGTGCGAGTAAGCACCGGGGCTAGAAGCCAGGCACATGCTTATGCCTCAGAGCAGGGAAGAAAAACTGATCTATCGTACAGTGCAAATTGCCTGCCCTTCGGGTTATAATAGAAGTCTACGCTGTGAGTGCCGGCAAACCATAGATCCCATCCCGGCCAGAGACTCCGCGTGCGAAACGCCGGAGCCTCTTTGTCTTGTTGCCATGAAAGAGAGCGTCCATGTCCAATTTTGAAAAAGTTCAGCCGAGAGGTATTGCCAGATTGATCGCCCCCTTCACCAGCAGCGAGGTCCTGCGCAATCGAACCTTTCTGGCGGTCTCGCTCTCTGTCTTCGTCTCCTACGTCGGCATCGGCATGATTACGCCCGTGCGCGTCCTCTACGCCGAGTCGCGTGGAGCCTCGCTCGCCATTATCGGCGCGATGGCAACAGCATACCTGATCTCCAACTTCGCCTTTCAGTATCCCGTCGGCTGGCTGGCGGACCGCTGGGGGCGCAAGCCCGTAATGATGGTCAGCCTGCTCTCCCAGGCCGCACTCGCCGCGATCTACCTGCCGATTAGCGATCCGGTCCTCTTCGTGGTGCTGCGCTTCGTCGAGGGCATAGCGGCGGCGGGCATGCTGCCATCGGCGCGCGCGCTGATCGTTGATAGCGTGCCGCAGGAACAGCAGGGCGAGGCGTATGGCATCTTCGGCGCGATCTTCAGCGCCAGTTTCCTGCTCGGCCCGGGACTTGGCGGCCTGCTGGCCTCGTCGGCCTACACAGGCGCGTTTATCGGCGCCGTCGCCTTCCGCCTGATCGGCGCCCTGGTTGTGCTGTTCATGATTCACCAGCCCGCTCGCAGCGTCATAGTGCAGGAGCAGGAGAAGCGCGGCGCTGCCCTGCCCTACAGGGCGCTGTTTACACTGCCACTGGTTGGCGCCTACATCATCGCCTTCGGCGATTATCTGTGGCTGGGCTTTGACATCACGCTCACGCCCCTCTGGATGCACGACCACCTCGGCGCCTCCGTTGTGCTGATCGGCATCGCCTATATGGCCTGGTCCCTGCCTAATACCATCCTGGCCCCGCTTGGCGGGCGCCTGGCGGACCGCAAACGCCGCTCGCTGCTCATCCTCATCTTCGGGCTGGCCCAGGTGCCGCTCTATATCGCCTACGGCCTGATTACAATGATGCTGGCGATCATCGTGCTCTTCGTCATTCACGGCGCCGTGTACGCGTTTATTCAGCCAGCCGTTGATGCGCACGTTGCCACCTGGTCAGGCAGCGACGTGCGCGCCAGGGTGCAGGGCACATACTCGACCATCGGCCTGATCGGTTCATTCATAGGCGCGAGCGGCTTCACTGTGCTCTACAATATCAACTTCCGCCTGCCGATGATTATGATGGGCCTGTGTTATGGCGTCTGCCTGGTGATCGGATACGCGCTGATTCGCCTCAACGAGCGCAGGATCGAGCGCAAAATCAATCTGACAAAGGCGCTTTAACGCTCCGTGTCATTTTCCACGGCGTCCAGGATCATCTGATCGATCAACTGCTCGACGGGCGCGCGATCATCAGTAAAGTAGACGTGCGAGTTTTGCTCCTCGCGGATATTGCCGAACTGTATGCTGGCCTGCGCGACGCTTTGCAGCAGCGGACTCTTCAGGTAGGCGCTATTAGTTATAAAGTTGCCGATTGAGGCGGGCTGGTTCGTCGCGATCACAAGGCTGTTGGCATAACGCTGGCTATCGATAATAAAGACGCTGGGGAAGACGCTGCGCATCGTCTGCGCCACCTCCTCGACGAGACGATAGTCGCGGCTGGTGCGGCCAACATTGGCGACGGCCACCCCGGTTGGCGTGAGATGGTCGCGCACCTCCTGAAAGAACTCGCGCGTCGTAAGCTGGAACGGGATGTAGGGCTGCTCGTAGGCATCCATGCCGATCAGGTCATACTTCAAAGAGGTGGTATGAATATAGTAGCGACCATCCTGGATGATAACGTGGAGGTTTGGCTCGTTCATGTCAAAATATTGCCGGCCCAGTTTGACGATCTCGCCGTCGATCTCCACGCCATCGATTGGGATGGGACCATAGGCGGCGGTAAGCTCACGAGGAATGGTCCCCGCTCCCAATCCGATGATACAGGCGCGGCGCACCTGGCTCTGTGTGAAGGGTGGCTTGTTGAAATAGGGAGCGATCATGAAATCGTCCCACGGCCCCTGCGTGAGCACGAGCCTGGGATTATAGATCGAATGCACACCCAGGCCCTCGTTGAGAATCAACTGTGTCTCATTGCCCTTGCGCACGACCTGGATATAGTTGTAGGCCGATTCGCGTTCGGCAATCAGCACACCCCCACCGCCGACTCCATCAGGCGGCTTGATCGGGCCTCGCAGGCCGGCCAGCGCGAGCAGCGCCGGGATCAGCAGCAAGAGGATCAGCAGCGCTCTGGGCGCGCCTTTCTTCGCCGGGGGCGTCTTACTGGAGCGTGTAAGCAGCAGGCCGGCGATTGAGACGACCAGCAGCGCGACGGCGAAGACGATGAAGGTACGGTAGGTGCCGATGTCGGGGATGAACACGAGCACGGGCAGAAAGGTGCCGAGAATGCTGCCGCACGTTGAGATGGCGTAGAGCATGCCGGAGACGCGCCCCGACTTGCCAACCTGCTCGATACGCAGGCGGATGGCGAAGGGTGAGACGCAGCCCAGCAGGATCATCGGCAGCGCAAAGAGCAGAATTACCGAGACCAGCGAGCCATAGAAGACGCTGATCGAGTAGGTAGCGAAAGCCTGGAGGGACCAGTTGAGGATGGGACGCGAGATGACCGGGATAGCACTGATGAGCAGGGCCGCCACCGTGGTCATGCTGTAAAGCACAGTGGGCGCTGGATAGCGGTCAGCCACGCGTCCGCCCAGGTAGTAGCCAATGGTGAGATAGAGCAGAATGAGGCCGATGAGATTCGCCCACACAAAGAGCGAGGTGCCAAAATAGGGCGCAAGCAAGCGCGACGCGGACATCTCGACGGCCAGAGAGGCCGCGCCGGCGACGAAGACCAGCACAATCAGCATCCAGCCCTGAAGTGTGCGCCACGCTGACGCTGCGGGGACCTCTTTCTCTCTATCAGATTGCGTTTTACGCGAATGTGGAGTCGTGGTAGACATAAAACCAGGTCTCTTTCTCTCTGAAACTCGGAGTTGTCAGGGACAGCAATCCCTGTCGCTTTATTGTCGCATATCTACTCCCACAAAGCGAGAGAATACCTGCCGCTGCTTATCCTGTGCATCACGGCAGACAGCAGCATAGGTATCGGTTCCCATTTTCTGTTCCAGCGCTTTGAGGAACAGCTCTAACGTCGTGATGGTCGGATCCTGCAATGATTGTCGCATGCGCAGCGCCGCAAGCAAGAGAGAGAGGCCCTCGCTGTGCAATCCCTGTTCATAGAGGAGCAGTCCCAGATTGGTCAGGATCATTCCTCTATGCTCCGCGCCATGTGTATCGGTAACGAATTTGAGCGCGTTCTGGTAGCAGGTGAAGGCTTGCTGGTAGTTTTTTTCATTGTGATAGACCAGGCCAAGATTGTGCAGCAGGATACATTGGAGGTTTACATCGCGCTGCCGCTCGTTGAGGGTGAGAGCACGCTCAAAGTTAGATCGTGCCTCCTCATACTCGCCCTGGATGCGGAAAATCTCGCCCTCGTTCGCCAGGGTGGCTGCCTCGCCAGGCTGATCGCCTATCTCGCGTTGAATGCTCAGCGCCCGCTCAAAACAGGCGTGGCTTTGCTGGTACTCGCCCATACGCCCGTAGAGCGTACCGACGTGGCAGGCAATCAACGCCTCATCGCGCTTCCGCAACGTTCCCTGCGGCGGCAGCAAGCCGGTATAGAGTTCTATCAATGCGCTCCACGCGCCCCAGCGCACCATGCTCTCGTGCAGCCCCTCCTGGAAGAGGATGTCGCACGCCTGCTGCGAACGCATGGCGAGGCAGAGGTGCCGTATGATGAAGATCAACGGCTCGATATCGTGCAGGCCCTTGCGCTGCGCACGCGGAACATAATGCTCCCGTGCGACGCTCTGGTAATAGGCAACGAGTTGCAGGTGGCCGGCGGCCAGCGCTATTTGTCGCGCCTCCGGGCCGCTGGGCACGGGGCCGGGCGGAGCAGATACACCCAGCGCGGCCAGACCTTGCGCCAGGCGATGCTCGTAGCCTTCAAGATAGTGCTCTGTAATATACTGGCGCAGCAAAGGATGCAGCATGTAGGCGGGCTGACTGTCCGTACCCCGCGTAACCTGGATCAGCAACAATTGCTTCAATATATTCAGTTCGTGCTCAATAGCTACATAGGGCTGATCGGTCGGCTTTGCGCCCGCGCCAGTAATGGCAGTAATCACGCCCTGGAGCGAGACCGGCGCGCTGAAGAGGCTCAGAGTGCGCATCAGCAGGTATTGGACCGGGTTGAGATAGTGGTAGACGCTGGCGATCAGATGTGACATAACCTCACCGGCCCAGAGCGCTCGATACTCCGGCGCATGCAGCAACTGGCTCAACGTCATGCCCCCAAGCCGTAGAATGGCGCTCAAGAGGATCAGCGAAAAGATGTGGCCGGCGCAGCGCTGCCAGACCTGCGATAGCTCATCGGACGATCCCCTGACGCCGTGTCGCTGCAACAGTGTCATCCCATCTGGAATGCTGGTGTGCGAGACCAGGTATGAACGCACCCGCGCCTGCCCTACGCCCTGTGTATCATATGGTGAGTCATAGCTGGTGAGCAGGATACGGCTGGCGCCCAGGTCGGTGCGCAGCATATCAAGAAAGAGGAGCAGCGTGTTCTGGCCGGCTATCGCCCGGTTCGCTTCGGGATAGAGCAGCAGTTCGAAGCGATCCAGCACGATCAGCGCATCCTCGTGGGAACGGCGCAGGGCGCGCAGCAGCGTCGATATTTGCTGCTCCGGTTTCAGCAGGAAGAGGCCGGGGTCCCTCATATTGACTGCCGTGAGAATGGCATCGATTACATCGGGCAGCGTCGTGTAGGGGCCGATGCTCAGCCATACCAGGTGAGCAGGCCAGGCGATGCCCGCCTGCCTGGAGCGCAGAAAGCGGTTATATACCAGGGCCGCCAGCGTCGATTTGCCGGCCCCGGGATGGCCGGTGAGGATGACTGCACTGCCCTGCGTATCGCTCAACATGCGTTGTATGGCGTTAACTTCTTCGGTGCGCTGAATGATGGCATGGGGATCGAGGGGAGGCGGCATGGTGGCATTGATACCGAACACGGCAAAGGTTCTCTGCTCTTCCTGAGGCTGCATAGTAGAGAGTTGATAATCGCTTCTGGCCGATTGCTCTATAAAATTCCGCTGTTCCCCTCCCTGCATAAAATCTCGACCTCCGTTCACGACGCCAACGCTTGCTCGCGCCTGCGGCGCTCGCCTTCTGGAGAGTGTGATGTGTGAGGTACGCTGCGCGCACCTCACACATCACACTCTCCAACCCCTGCGCGGCAAAGCCGCGCGACCATCCGGCCAGAGCGGGCCAGGACGCTGAGAATCCGACATCCCTCTGTAAGTCTGGCACAACAACTTTTAAACTGATCTATGTATGATCGATGCCAGTATAGCATATAGTATGCACACAACAAACTCATTAAATAGCCTGAATGTGCTACCTGCTCAGATTTTTCCCCGGAGGGGGCTATAGTAACTAACACCATGAATTTCAAAGAGCTGGAGAGCGAACAAAAGCTGCGTGGAGGCTACTACACACCGCAGCCCATAGCGGAGCTATTGAGTCACTGGGCCTTAGCCGGCGGAGCGCGCAGCGTACTGGAGCCTGCCTGCGGCGATGGCAGTTTCCTGCGCGCCATCTATCAGGATATGTTAAGAAGTACTGAAAGAGCCGGAGGCGCCACTCCGGCATTACGCACCATCGATGCCGTTGAAATCGCACCGGAGGAAGCGGCGCGAGCCAGAGCATTCAGCACCAGGCTGCGCGACCTCGGTGTAGAGACGCGAGTGGTGAACCAGGATATTTTTAGCTGGCTTGGCAACAATCATAAACAATGGGAGGCGATCATCGGCAATCCTCCATACATCCGCTACCAGTATTTCGAGAAAGAGCAGCGCGCCATCGCCGAAGCGATTTTCAAAGAGGCGCACGTTCCTTTCTCCAGGCGCACCAATGCCTGGGTGCCCATCGTTCTCGCCAGCGTGATGCACCTTGCCCCTGGCGGGCGCCTGGCGATGGTCATTCCAGCGGAATTGCTGCATATCCAGCACGCCGGCAGCCTGCGCTGCTTGCTTGAACAGGAAATGGAGAGCATTACGCTGCTCAATATCCGCGCAATGGTCTTTCCTGGAGTCTTGCAGGGCATCGTGCTGCTGCTGGCAGTGAAAAGATCTGATCGAGCCTTCAGGCCACTGATATCTGAGAAGGCCGCAATGCCCGCAAAAGAGGCACAGATTCAGATCATCGAAGTGGATGATGTGAGCAGTCTCGATCAGATCGACCTGGAGTGCATCGGAGCGGGTACATGCAAAGGTATTTGCAATACGGGGGGAGAATGGATGCTCGGACTGCTGACCGGCGAGGAAATTTCCCTGCTCAACAGGCTGAAAAAGCACCAAAATATGCAGCCGTTCGCCGCCATTGCGCAGGTTGATATCGGTATCGTAACGGGTGCGAACGCCTTCTTCGTCGTCAACGAGGGCACGCTCAGGCGCTACGACCTGGCAGCCATCGCTACGCCTATGCTCGCCAAAAGCGATCTCATCAAGGGTATCAGCTATACAAGGCACGATCACGAGACCAATGCGCGGGCCGGCAAGGCCGTCTATTTTCTGCGCTTTCCGGCAAAAAGCCTTTCTGATCTACCATCCTCTATGGTAGACTATCTCAGATCTGGCGAGGAGCAGCGGCTCCATACGCGCTATAAATGTCGCATTCGCGATCCCTGGTACGTGGTCCCGTATGTATGGATCTCGGAGGTTGCTCTGCTGAAACGCTGTCACCTTTTCCCCAGGCTGGTGCTTAACGAACTGGGGGCACATTCGACGGATACCGCCTACCGTATTCAGATGGCACCGGGCTGCGCGGAGAGAGCCAGGGACCTGACCTTCTCTTTCCTGAATTCTTTAACGTTTCTATGCGCGGAACTCGAAGGCAGGCATTATGGAGGCGGAGTGCTGGAACTGGTGCCCAGCGAGATAGAAAAGCTGCTCATTCCTCTGCGACCAACCTCGATGGAGGAATTCGCGCGCGCCGATGCATTGATACGCAGCGGAGCGACGCTGGACGACGTATTGGATTTCACCGATCCTCTCATCCTGGGCGCAGGTTTGCAGCTTGACACAGAGGAAATAGCTGTGTTACGCGCTGCTCACCGGCGCTTATTGAGAAGGCGACTCAGAAAATAATTTGACGCAGATCTTGAGGCCCTCGCCTCCGGCGGCGGATTCGTTGGTGATGGCGTGAGGCCGAACTGCGTCCGGCCTCACGCCATCACCAACGAGTGCGAAGCGCCGCGGGCGCTGAGCCATCCGAGGAAGAAGAGGCTTGAGAAGTTACCAATGGAGAGGGGGATTTAGAAGTGTCCAGGTTACGAATAATATATATGGGGACGCCGCAATTTGCCGTACCCGCACTGGAAGCGCTGATTGAGAAATCGGCGCCCGGCGCCCTGCTGCCAGATGGCTACGAGATCATCGCCGTCGTTACGCGCACCGACAAACCGGCAGGCAGGGGGCGCGAGGTCGCTTTTTCGCCCGTCAAACAGGCGGCTCTGGCCCACGGCCTCCCCGTCTGGCAGCCAGGATCTTTCAAAAAGGCAGAGAATCGCGAGGCGCTGGCTGCCTATCATGCCGACCTCTATATCGTTGCCGCGTTCGGGCAGATCCTGCCGCAAGCCGTGCTGGACCAGCCGCGCTACGGCACGCTCAACATTCACGCCTCGCTGCTGCCCAAATATCGCGGCGCCGATCCCATTGCCGAGACTATTTTACAGGGCGATAGCGAGACCGGCGTCTCGATCATGCTGCTGGACGCGGGTATAGACACCGGTCCGGTCCTGCTCCAGCGGCGCATAGAGGTTGCCAGCGATGAGACCGCCGGCAGCCTCACCGTCAAGCTCGCCCATCTGGGAGCGGCGGCGCTGCTGGAGGCGCTGCCATTGTGGATAGCGGGCAAGATTACGCCACAGCCGCAGGATGAGATGAAGGCGACACATACGCACATGCTGCGCAAGGAAGACGGTGAGATCCGCTGGGATAAACCGGCGAGCGTGCTGGAGCGCCAGATACGCGCCTACACGCCCTGGCCCAGCGCCTACACGTACTGGAAAGGCAGGCGGCTCAAAATCATCGCGGCACATGTGCGAGATGTTATGCCAGCTCCACCGCTACCGCCGGGCTACGCGTTCGAGCGCGAAGAGGCCGGGCATCAGTATCTCGCGGTGGTCACAGGATCGGGCATTTTAGTGGTTCGCCATCTCCAACTGGAAGGCAAAAAAGCGATGAGCGCGGAGGAATTCCTGCGCGGCTACTCTCAGATTATAGGGCAGGTACTCGGATAGGGCTAAGAGTGCGCCTGCTTCCCTGCATCTTCGTGCGCTCGCACCTGCGGCGCTTGCCAATGGAGGTTGTTGGGTATGCCTGCTCGAAGCGCACGCATACCCAACAAACTCCATCCCTCTGCGCGGCGGAAGCGCGCGAAGGCGTGCGAGGGCGGTCAGGCACTCTCTAATAACTGCCGTGCTTGTTAGAGGGACTATATTACGAGTAGGATCGTTTCTGCCAGGGATGGTTTTGGATAAGCATCATCGTACCCGGTGGTACAGATGACGAAAAGAACGGAGATGTCAATGAACATTGATCCTGGCATGGTAAACCAGTTGCTCGGCGCCCTCCCATACCCGATTGACAAAAACAAGCTGATCCAGATGGCTCAGCAGCGGGGCGCGAACAACCAGATCGTCGGTATTTTGCAGCGCCTGCCCGACAAGAGCTTCAATTCTCCCCAGGATATCCAGAATGCGCTGGGAAACCTGGGCAATCTGGGCAACATCTTCAAAGCCTGACCGGCAGAAAAGAGATTTCCTGCTCAAAAACACAGCGAAGGTCGGCCTGCCGACCTTCGCTGTGTTTTTGAGCAATTTATATTTTTACTGGCGTGTAGCGGAGCGAGGACGGTTCACCAGCGCCACAATAATGCACAGAACTGCAATCGCACCAAAGGCCAGCGCATGCTTAGGCTGCATGGAGGTAAAATCATGCGTAGCCAGAATGTGATTGTAGCCAGGGAGGACATAGTAAACGCAGGCAAGAACCGCAATGATAGCGATGATAATCGCTCCGTAGAAAAGAGCGGGATTCTTTGGACGGCTCAACAGTTCAACTCCTTACTGTTTTTGATTCCATGATACCACTGAAGACTACTTTGCCGCCTCTGTAGCCGTTGCGCTGGCCTTCGGCTTGAGGACGAACATGCCCACAAGGCCGGCAATGACGAGCACAATACCCACGCCAAGTCCGACATAAGCGCGTAATGGATGGTGCCCGGCGAACTGGAAATAGCCGCCAACGATCAGAGCGAGAACGCCGAGACCAATAACAGCATAGAAAACTACTGGATTTTTCATGACTTCTAACCTCTTTCTACAAAATTAGTGCCTCGCTTTTATCGAAGCCTCTCTATTGTATCAAACGAGGGAAGCGGAATAAGCCAGCATATCTATAGAACATTAGCCAATTTGGGTAATTACATTAAAAAATGATTAAGCGCGCCCCTGGAATATCGTCAGGAACAGGACGAGCGTAATCAGCCCGGCGGCCCAGCAGTAATAGGCAAAGGGATCGAGGCGTCCGGTCTCGAAGTATTTCATCAAAAATCTGGTGCTAATATAGGCCGCGACTCCCGATAACACCATCCCGATGAGAATTAAGAGCAGCGTGGCCGGCGGCTGGCCGAGCAATTGCGGGATCTCAAGCAGGGCGGCGGCCAGAATGATAGGCGTGCCCAGCAGGAAGGAGTAGCGCGCGGCATCTTCGTGCGTGAGGCGCACCCCCAGCCCGGCAACCATGCTCGTGCCCGAGCGCGAAAAGCCCGGAATGAGCGCCAGGGCCTGCGCGGCCCCTACGATGAGCGCCTCCTTCCACGACAAAGAGGTGAGCGGGCGGAAATGGGCCTCTCGCTCTTTGGGAGAGAGTGCGGCATATCTGGCCTCCGAACGACGGCGCAGGCTTTCTCCCAGAAAGAGGACCGAGCCGTTGACGACGAGGAAAGCGGAAGTGAGCAAGGGAGACGCAAACAGATTCTTGAGCGGATCCTCCAGCGTAAGGCCGAGCAGGCCGGCGGGAATGCAGCCAATGATGATGAGCCAGCTTACCCATTCCTCCGTGCCCTTGCGCACCTCTCCGGCTTTAATGCTGTTCACCATTGTTCGTCCCACCTGAAGCCAATCGCGCCAGAAATAGAGGAGCAAGGCAAGGCTTGTGCCCAGGTGCAGAGCCGTGATGAAGGGCAGAAAACAGCTCTTGCCGCCGCACGCCGTTCCCACTTCGATGTTGCCCCAACCGAACAGCGCGGGAAAAATGACGGTGTGGCCGAGGCTGCTGATAGGGAAGAGTTCGGTCACACCTTGAAGCAGGGCCAGAAAGATAGCTTGCCCGATATTCAAATCCATATCAATACTCTCTCATTGTTGAATAGCAAATTTAAAGTGCGTCTGCTTCCCGATACCATGACTTGCTCGTGCCCGAGCCGCACAGGCGCGCGGCGTCAGGGGGCGAGAACGCTCTCATTGCAGGTATTTTTGTTTATCCGCCTGGAACTCGGCCAGCGTCTTCGCGAAAACGGAATGGCCGTCCTTCTTAGCCAGGAAAAAGTAGTAATCGGTTTGCGGCGGCGCGGCGGCCGCCTGCATGCTTGCCAGTCCCGGGCTACAGATCGGCGTTGGTGGGAATCCCGTCCTGACATACGTATTCCAGGGACTATTGGGAGCAATATTCGCCGGGTCATTGTTCAGCGGCGCCCAGTAGGGAGCCGGGGGTTTCGGTGGGTTAAGCGAATCGCGAGCGTACTGCACCGTGGGGTCGGCATCCAGCAGGCTCACAGTCTCAGCATTGGGCCTGTAGATACGGTTCCAGTAGACGCTGGCAATATTGCCGCGATCCTCCGGGAAGACCGCCTCGCGCTCGACAATCGAGGCCAGGATCAACATTTGATAGACGCTGAGCCTGTGCTGCTTCGCCACCTGGTCAAGATGATTTTGCTGGATGGTGTCCTGCATAGTCTGTAACATCATACCTACTACATCGGCAGCGGTAGCATTGACCGGTACCTGGTAGCTGGCCGGGAAGAGCAAACCCTCCATGCTCATGCCAGCGGGCACGAGTTTCAGAATGGGATATTTATTCCTGCCGGGGAACTGGTCGGGATGCGCCGTGTAGCGCAGGAAGTCCTGCTCATTGAACTTGATAAGGCCGGCATTGCCGAAGCGCTGCGCCATCTGCGCTATGCGCCATCCCTCCGGGATCACGACGACAATGGCATCCGGCTGCGCATTAAGCAACTGGTCGATAATCTGACTGATCGACATGCTCGTATTCAATTGCTTATACACTCCCGCTTGCAGGCGCGTATCCAGCCCCTTGATGCGTGCCCAGATACGAAAGGCCAGGGCATTGCGAATCAGCCCCTTGCGTTGCAGATCGTCGGCGATCTGGGAGGTCGACTCGCCCTGTGAGATCTCTACGGGGATGGTTTTTCCCGCACCTGTGGGACTCACAGGCTCAAAAATAGCAACTACGGTATTCCAGGCATAATAGGCGCCGCCAAAGATCAATATCCCCAGAAGCAGTACCGAGATGATCGCCGCTCGCGATCCAGATCGTCTCTTCATTTCTTTTCCCCTGTCGTGCTGCCCAGGTGATCCAGGTAATCCTGGAGAATGACCGCCGCAGCCATTGCATCGATCTCTTGAGCGCCGCGTCTTCGCGATTGAGTACGACGCCGGCCTGCGCGCCCTCGCTGTTTCCCCCACTCTTCTTGCTGGCCTCGTTCGGCGAGCAAGCGCTGCGCTTCAACTGTAGAGAAGCGCTCATCCCAGAGAATAAGGGGGGTGGCAATATGTGCCTGCAACCTCCGGGCGAAGGCCCGCACGCGTTCCCCCTGAGCATGCAGTTGTCCGTCCAGGCTGATCGGAAGGCCCACGACCAGACCTTCGGCCCCGGTCTCTTTGATAAGCTGCTCGATAGCTGCCCATGTCCGCCGCTCGTCGCGCGAGGCATGCAGTGTGGTATAAGGAGAGGCCAGGAACCCCGTAGCATCACTGACTGCTACGCCGATCCTGACCTCCCCGACATCCAGCGCCATGTATCGTGCCATAGCTTTTCCCCGCACCCTGAGATTGATACCTCATCATCCACCGCGAGTCACGTCTAATGAATTCTACCCAGACGCGACTCGTTTTGTCCAGTAGTTACCACGTTGGTAGGGGTTCAGAATCGCTACGTCCAGACCTTCGGACCAGTTTGCGGCGCTCCGGCCACGAAATGGACGTTGATATGCCCCGGCCAGAATGTCACCCACGAGACGAATCCTGGCGCGTTCCTGATCGCTACTTTCTGTACGCCCCTTATCCCCATAAGGATACTCTGCGCATCTTTGATCGATCTGCCGGCGATCTGTCGCTGCACCTGCATAACAGATATATCCGGCGTCACCTTTGCTGTCGCGGGAAAAGTGAGCGTCCAGGCGGGCGCGGAGCCGCCGATCTTGATCTGCTTCTGCGGTATGACCAGCGGGTGCTGCTGATCGGCAACGATCATATAGCCGCTGTAGGCTTTATCCTTGCTCATGTCGGCGCGCAGTTCAGCAATGGTCGCCGCCTGGAGCGCCGCGCTGCGTACTACCTGCATTGACACGTTGACGTTCAGCGTGACGGGGAAGGTGCCCTGATCCACAAGCTGCCCCTGCTTCGGCGCATTCACCAGTGTATCGGTAGTCGAGACATCCTCTTTCACGTCGCCGGGGGCCAGGTTGCGCTGCACCCAGGCATCAATATCGCTCTGGATCTGGGCATGCAGGGCCTTTTTCGCGTTATCAAGGTCCTGGGCAGTGATAATGGCCGGGCCACCGGTGGCTCCAGTGGTCGTCGGAGCACTATTGGTGACGCTCAGTTTGAGCGATGACACAGCCACATTGTTGGCCTGAGCGATAGCATTCAAGCTATCGGGGGGGATGACGGTAATTGCGCCGCTGCCGGCGTGTCCCGCCGCGCCAGCCTGCTGCGCTCGCACGGGCACCTGAATGGTATTGCCCACGTTGCTGCCCTGCCGCGAAGGCACCACGGCGTCGGCAGTAGTTACAAATTGCGGGCCATTTGCTCCGGCTGAGAGTACGGTCCCGGTTGGAATTTCGACGGGAGATGAGCCATCGTTGGTGAAGATCACATTGCCCACCTCTGTATTACTGGTCGCGGTCCCCGTAGAACTCTTGCTGAAGACATGGGTAAGCGTTACCGCGCGCACGGTACCGGGTGCAGCGGCGCCCGGGCCGGTGAGCGTGGTTAGTTTGACCTGATGAGCATAATCGCGCGCGAGCATGGTGATCGTCACATCCGTCGAGGGGCCGAAGTAGGCCAGCGCCCCCAGAAGCAGCGCAACCAGGGCAAGTATCACCCAGGTAACGTAGCCCCTCCGGCCCTGTTGTTGCCGACGAGCCGGAACTGCCCCGCGGGCGCCCGTAGAACGCCGGGCCGGCATTGGATGCGGCTGGACAGCGCGCACTCCCGGGCGGGCGAGTCTGGGCGTGGGGCGAGCGGTCCGGGGCCTGGTCTCAGGCAATTGTAAGGGCCGGTTACTCGCGGCACCGGCGGCAGCCGGGCGCGCCGTGGGCGGTTCCTGCGCTGGTTGCTCTTCAACGGGCGGCAATGCATCCTCATCGAGTTCTGGCCCCGGCGCCGGCGCCCCCCCCGGCTCATGCACAGGGGTTGGCGCTGGCGCGGCCCATGAGCGCGGCGCAGGCGTTGGCGGCTCCTCCGGGCGCGACACAAAGTCTCCCCGGTCCCCTGATCGATATTCGACTTCGCTTTCAATTACCGAGGTGGGCATCTCGGAAATGTCTACAGCGGGATGTTCATCCGAATCGTAGTCCAGCACCAGCGCCGAACCGCGCTGCTCCCTTAGCGACGGCGGAGGCTGCGAATCCTCCATATATGCAAAAGGATCACCGGACGCATCGGGCATCGGCGTGGCTATGCTTCCCTGCGGAAAGCGGGGCGTCACCGGAGCTGGTTCGGGGGTTGACGGTGGGGCCTGTCGTTCGCTGGCTCGCTGAGCTGCCAGGCGAATATCTCGCGCCTGCTGGTAATCTTCGAGCAGCAGGTCGGGTTCCTCTTCTATTTGTTCTCGAGCAAGCGGCTGAATTGAGGGAACCTCCTCCTGGCGAAAATCGTAGGGGCGCTCATAGTGACTGCCGGTCTCGTATGAGGATGGCAGAGGGGATGGCGGACCCGAGGTGGCAGCCTCTTCCTCTACAGGGGCTTCGAGGGAACGCGGTTGCGGCGTTGCGCGTTCGCCCGGCCACTGCTGGGGCTGCTGCGGACGGCGCGAGCGCGCACTCACAGCGCTGGTGCTCTTGCCGGTGCGCCCCGGCCTGCTGAGGGGGCGGGATCTGGCTGTCCCCGGGGCTTCCAGCGAGCGAGCCACATCGAAATTCACAGCCTGAGCCACCGAGCGGATCTGCGGATCAGAACTGACGATCAAAACTTTCTTGCCCAGTTCGCGTGCGCGCTTATGCAGCAGATTCCAGGCGACATGGCTGCGCAACTGCGTCTGGCTCGGGATAACAAGCGTAATGCGTCGCGAAGGAAGCTGCTCCAGGCGCTCACGCACGCTCGTAAGATCATCATCAGGGCTGATATAGATTGTCTGCTCATCGCTCATATGCTCCTCTTCACCCCCTGCAAGCTTTTAAGAGTTTTTTAACGGCCTTGCTCGCGCCTGCGGCGCTCATCTTATATATGGTTTATTGTGGATCAGGCACGAAGCTCCCGGTCTGCAACACACCATATATTCCTGGCGCGGCTCCGCCGCGCGAAGGCCCGGTCAGAGCGGACAAGGACGCGGAGCACCGCATACACCCTAAAAATTTCTTTATGCTTATATATGCATGTTGCTGATAACTCTATCGAGAGCTACCTCCAGTATACTGTTATCATCTTCCAGCTCGACGGCCTGATACGCCAGCGCCATCGGCGTAATATCTTGCGCATTTAGCAGCAATCCTTTGGGATCCGAGATGTTCGCCACCATTTCCGGCAGCACAGTGCGTATGATGGGCTGGCGCGAGAATGGCAGGCGCTGCGTCCATCCGAAGCTCTCCAGTTTCTCGTAGATGTCAGGCAGGGCCGAGCCACCGCCCACCACATAGATAGCAGGGGGCAATAATTCGCCTTTCGCCAGTTCTTCAATTAAGAGTTCCACGCTATCCATCCAGGTCTGGCACTCGGGGGCCAGAATGGCCTGGATCTCGGCGCGGCCCTTGCCGGTGATCTCTCCATTACTATAGCTGATCTTGAGCCGTTCGGCATCTTTTATCGAGATCCCCTTACTTGTGGCTATACGCCGTGTGAAGGTTCTTCCGCCCAGGGCGAACATACGCGTCTCCTCGATGCCGCCCTGGCGTACCAGCGCGATATCGGTTGTGCCGCCGCCAACATCGATGAAGATAGCGCCGCTATCGGCCCCGGCGTTCGAACTCAGGCAGCGCGCAAGGGCGTATGGTTCCGCGACAATTGCCTGCAAGGTCAGATCGAGTCCCTGGGCCACGGTTTGCAGGGCGCCCAGTTGCATCAGAGGAGCAAAGGCGCTGAAAAGCGTCAGCCCGAAATGGCGGCCCTGGAAGCGAATCGGGTTTGTGACTGTCTGCCCATCGACGCGCACCGAGATCACGGCGGCGTTGGTCAGACGCACCTCGATATTTGGGTAGCCGGTCTCGGCGGCAATGCGCTCTCTCGCGCTCTTCAATAATTTCTGCTGCGCGGTGCCGATGAGTCCTTCCAGTTCCTCGGCAGTAATTGGCTGCATTGGTTTGGGGCGCTGCTTCGTAACGGAGATAGAGCTGCCTTTGACCAGTTCACCAGCAATACCGATAATGGCGTTGGGCGCGATCCCCCCGGCTTCCTGCTCGGCCTGGAGCAGAGCCTTGTTGCAGTTATCGATCACCCCCGGGATATCCGTCACGATGCCGTCGGACATATGCGTCATGCTCTGCTGATGACGCCCGACTCCCAATACTTCGACATGACCCCCCTGTACCTCGACGATGATGGCCTTGGCGTAGGCGGTGCCGACATCGAGCGCAGTAAAAAGTTGACTCTGACCACCGGCGCCGGCTTGCGGCTGGTCGTCATCATCATACTGACCGTGAGCGTAATAATTATTCTCTTCTTGTCTCCCCAATATGAGGTCGCGTAGACGTTGAAAGAGATCCCTCATGCGAGTTTCCCGAATCTATTGTCCCCTGCCAGGGTACAGGCGGGCCATCTCTCGCTGAAGCGGCTCGTCTGGTGCCTGTGTTGTACGTTATAGCACAAAAGTCATGCCTGTGGCAATGTGCAGCGATTGCAAACAGGGCCATTCAAAGGTGCTCCGCCAGGAAGAGCACCTTTTAAATCGCCCCGGGTTGCAAGCAGTACGCTGGCTGCGTTCCCGCACCGGCGTCACGGCTTGAGGTGCTCTTTTATGAACGGCCTTACAGCATTGAGCGCGGCGCCAAGCGCGTCCTTATTTCGGCCCCCGCCCTGCGCGGACTCCGGGCGTCCGCCACCCCTGCCGCCTAAACGCTCACCTACGATACCAGCAATCTTACCCGCGTGCAGGCCGCGTTTCGTCAATGCCGCGTCAACGCTCACCTGAACGCCAACGCGATCATCAAAGACGCTTGCCAGTACAACAACACCCGGCTGGCGCAGCTTGCCACGCACCATATCACCCATCTCGCGCAAAACCCTGTCATCGGGCGCGCTGACGCTCGCCGCGACAACCGGCACGCCCGCGACCTCCTGCGCGCGTTCGGCAAGCTGCTCTGCCTGGCGCTGCGCGGCATCGAGCTGGAACCGGGCAATCTGGCGGCGCGCCGTCGTCAACTCTTGCAGGAGCTGGTCAACGCGCGTCTCCAGCGCTTCCGGCGATACCTGCAACTTTGTCGCCAGGGCATCGACGATGGCGCTGCGCTGGCGTACATATGCCTCGGCGGCACGGCCTGTCAGCGCCTCGATACGGCGGATGCCGGCCGCGATACTCGACTCCTGAATCGTAATATATAGCCCGATCTGGCCGGTGGATCTACAATGCGTGCCGCCACACAGTTCGATACTGCTGCCCATAGATACTACGCGCACCAGGTCATCGTATTTCTCGCCAAAGAGCGCCATCGCGCCCGTTTCCAGCGCATCCTGCAAGGGCATGATGTTAGTATGAACGGGGAAATCGGCCCGAATCCAACGATTAATCTGCGCGTCGATCTGCGCCAGTTCCGAAGGGGTGAGCGCGCGAGAACTGCTGAAGTCGAAGCGCAGGCGCTCAGGCTCGACGAGCGAGCCGCGCTGCTCCGCCTGCGGACCAAGCAGGTCGCGCAGCGCTTTATGCAGGAGATGTGTCGCGCTGTGGTTGCGGATCGTATCCTCGCGTCGCTGCTCGATCACGTCGGCCTGCACGGTATCGCCCACGCGCAGATGGCCCTCGGCGATGCGCCCGTAATGCACAATCAGCCCCTTCAAAGGCCGGCGCGTATCCTGTACCTGGAAGGCGCCCATCGGCCCGGTAATGTCGCCCCGGTCTCCGATCTGGCCGCCGCTCTCCGCATAGAATGGCGTCTCATCGAGGATCACGAGCGCCTGCTGCGGAGCGCTGATGCTCTCGACCTCCTCGCCATCTACGACCAGGCCCACTACTTTGCCGGTGCCCGTGATCCCTTCGTAGCCGGTAAATCTGGTCGGACCGGCTCGCTTGAGGATCTCGGTAAGAGCCTGGTCGTCGCGCGCCTGTACGAAGGCGCTGGCTGCGCGGCTGCGTTCCTGCTGGCGCTGCATGGACTGTTCAAAGCCGGAGGTATCGACGCTAAAGCCCTGCTCGGCGGCTATCTCCTCCGTCAACTCTACAGGGAAGCCGTGTGTATCATAAAGCTTGAAAACCGCTTCCCCGGGAATGACACTCTGGTGGCGCTCTTTCAGATCGGTCAGCAGTTCGGTAAGCAGGGTCAGCCCCGTGCTCAAGGTCTGGCCGAACTTGCGCTCTTCAAGGCTCAAAATCTCGTGGATGCGCTCGCGCTGTGCGCGCAATTCGCTATAGTGATCGCCCATCAGCGCGATGACGGTATCAGCAGCCTCAGAAAGGAAGGGTTTGTCCAGTCCCAGGAGCTTGCCATGCCGGACAGCGCGGCGCAAGATGCGGCGGAAGATATAGCCACGCCCCTCGTTGCTCGGCAGCACGCCATCGGCGGCAAGGAAGACGAGGGCGCGCGCATGATCGGCGATGACGCGCAGCGAGACATCGTTCTTTGCATTCTTCCCATAGGCTGTGCCGGCCAGGTTCGCAAAATGATCGATGATGGCACGGAACACGTCGGTATCGAAGACCGATTCCTTGCCTTGCAGCACCATCGCCAGGCGTTCCAGGCCCAGCCCGGTATCGATATTCTTTTTGGGCAGCGGCGTGCGCCTGCCATCGAGGTCCTGATAGAACTGCATGAAGACCAGATTCCAGATCTCCAGGAAGCGCTCGCAGTCGCAGCCCGGCTTACAATCGGGCCGGCCACAGCCGTACTCGATGCCGCGATCATAGTAAATCTCGGAGTCGGGTCCGCAGGGACCGGAGGCGCCGGGAGGTCCCCACCAGTTATCGTCCAGACGTACAATCGCCTCATCGGGGAAACCGGCAATCTCACTCCACAGGCCCGGCGCCTCGTCATCCTCTGGATGTACCGTGGGGTGCAGGCGCTCGGCTGGCAGCCTGACGACATTCGTCAGAAAGTCCCAGGCAAAGATAATCGCCTCGCGCTTAAAGTAGTCGCCTACCGAGAAGTTGCCCAGCATCTCGAAGAACGTGAGCGTGCGCTGATTGCCTACTTTATCGATATCGGTGGTGCGGAAGCATTTCTGCGCCGAGGTAAGCCGTACCGCTGGAGGCGTCTCACGTCCCAGGAAGTAGGGGATCATCTGCTGCATGCCGGCGGTTGTGAGCAGTACTGTCGGATCGTTGCGCGGCACGAGCGACGAACTGGGCATCTTCAGATGACCTTTGCTGACAAAGTAATCAAGAAAACGAGTACGAATTTCGGTGCTTGTAAGCGCAATATCAACGGACACAACAGCCTCCTCAAGCTGAAAGCGACGCAGAAGTTATGTATTATTTTCAGAGGCGATCCCTTACGATCATCCTCCCGCTACCATCTCTGAACAGGAATAGCCTGTATCGTCGCTCCCACACAATTGTTGTAGTTAACCCCGGGTGCATGTTTTTGTGCGCCTGCGGCGCTGCGCCCGCAGACTCTTCATCCTGGCGAGCCGCGCAGCAGCGAGCCGTCAGCGAAACATGCACAGGGCGTTAGTTAACCCGATGTGTATGTTGTTGTGCGCCTGCGGCGCACCGGGTGAGGGAGAGTCTGCGAAGGCAGCGCCTGCGGCGCTGCCTTCGCAGACTCTCCCTCACTGGCGAACCGCGCAGCGGTGAGCCGTCAGGACGAACTCGCACATGGCGTTAGTTATAGAATCAAGACCGCAATATAGCATACGCTGTCTGTCTCTATCATGTGCCGCATACGATGAAAGTTAACAACCAGAATTGGATTTACCCTCTGTGCATAGCCACGCGATCTAGCGCGCTCGATTGCCCTGTAGAGCTGGTTTACGCCGCGATCAATCGCGCGGCTACGCCCGGTGAGAGATCCTGACCTGACCGTCAATATTCATCATACATGAGCCTTATAAAGCATCCTCCCGGTAGCCATAAGGTCCTGGTAATGCATATACGCTAGTATATCAAGTATGGCATGCCACTTCAAGCAGTGGGCAGTGCGAGGACCGGCATTCTACATTTGACTGCGCTCGATGCGCTGATCGATGACATAAATGCGTGTAGGAATAGTCAGAGTCGCTAATTGCCGCGTATGACGCTGTGATATGATAGAGGTCAGAGAGGCTGTATATCATAGAGTTCGTAGTACTTGAAATATCGCGATATGCAGCAAAAATTTTGCAGTTGCATCACAATGGAGAGAGCAGTGTCAGGAGATCCCGCATCCCCATTACATATCTCGCTGCCATCGAGAACGCTGATAGTGCTGTGCGGGCCAGCCGGATCCGGCAAGAGCACATTTGCCCACCGGCTGATACAGGAGCATCGAAATCAGGGACTTGTGCCGACGATGATCGTCTCGTCCGACCACTGCCGCACGCTGGTTAGCGACGATGAGAACAATCAGCAGGTCAATCGCGATGCGTTCGATCTCTTTCACTATATCATTCATAAGCGTATGTTCCACAATCGCCTGACCATTGCGGACAGTACCGCGCTGCAACCCATCGCGCGCCGCAGGTTGCTCACCCTGGCGCAGCAGCACCACTACGCAACCTGCCTGCTGGTCTTTCATATCTCGCCGCAGACCTGCCTGCAACGCGATAGCGAGCGCGCACGCATGGTTGGCGAGCAGGTCATCGCCTACCATATGACCTTGCTCCAGCAGGCGCTGCGCGACATTCCCGAGGAGCACTGGGACCAGGTACATATCCTCGGCGAGCAAGACATGGATGTAACGCTAGAAATTATCGCCAGTTAGCGCTAAAATGTCCATTACGGTATGTTTTTTCTGTGCAGAACTGGGATGCGCGTTTCATAGGAGTGCATCCGATTGTCGACCCTGGCGCTTGCTCGCGCCTGCGGCGCTCGTCCGGGGAGCATGGTGTGTAAAAAATGGGCGAAGCGCATTTTCTACACATCATGCTCCCCGGCGCGGCGGAGCCACGCGGACGCCCGGTAAGAGAGAATGTGCTGAGAATCAGATACACTCTAAGGTGTGAGGGAGTGCGCAATGCAAAGATGGAGTGATGTCGACGAGAACTATGTCCTGTATGATGATGATCGTACCGATCCGGCCCTCAGAGGAGTGACGGCGCCAATAGCGGGCACGCTTGTGCTGCGCGAACCGTGGATGCGGCGCGGCCTGCGCGCCATCGGGCGTTTCTTCGCGGCGATCATCCGCAAGATCAATCAGATCCTGGGCCTGGCGCTAACCGTGCTGGAACTGCTCTTCATTGCACGCTTCCTGTTGATCTTCTTCGATCTGACGGCCAGCTTATTCGCCCACTGGATCTTCACGATAAGCGCGCCCCTGATCCTTCCATTTAACGACCTGTCGCCGATACTGCCCTACCAGGGCTTCAATGTTGATGTCTCGACGCTGGTAGCGATGGTCGTCTATGCGATAGCAGTAATCATAGTGCGCCGCTTCCTGGGATTGCTCGCGCGCCCGTGGTAGGGCCATTTATAAAGTGCATGGCGGCGCGCAGGGCTTTCCCATTCTTGATGGGCATCCATCGCCACTGCGCACAGAGGCTCATCAATGCGCCTCGTGCGTCAATGGCCTCAGCATGGCAAGCCCTGCTGCGCACGGAGGAGGACTTTTAATGCTCCCCGGGCTATGGTAGGAATGAGCTATATTCGAGCCGCTTATTTATGATATACTGGATGCATACAATTATTGACTGTCCGGTGTAGCAACGCAGAACTTTTTTGAAGAATAGATCTTATGTCTCGTTCGACAACGCATACCTTAACCTGCCCCTGCGGACAGATGTTCAGCAGCCAGGTTTACGACTACGTTAATGTATCACAGGAGCCGCAGTTGCGATATATTGTGCTCGCCGGCTTACTGAACGTCGCCACCTGCCCGGCATGTGGTCGCCGGGCCGCCATCGCGCGGCCATTTATCTACTCCGATCCTGCCCATCACCTGCTGGCCTACGTTCATCCGCAATCCGACGCGCCGGAAGAGGCGCGCCAGATGATTCTTGAGAGGCTGCGTTCGGTCTATATGGACGTGGCTACCGCGCAGGAACAGCAGGATGGCGCCGCCGGAGGCAATGGCGGGCATACAATCTCGCTGACGCCCTCGCAGGCAAAGGAGATGCCGCCGCTCCAGGTAGTGTTCGGGCTTGACCGGCTCTACGATCTCATCAACGGCGTACTCACCCCGGAGGAGCGCCTGGGACGGCTTGCGCTGAGCACACAGAGCCGTGACGAGGCCGAGCGCGGGCAGTTCCTTGATATCGCGCGCAAGCTTGCGAGCGAGATGGGCTGCAACGTGGAGATAGAGGACCTGCCCGACGAGTATACCGTCTGGCTGTATGGATCGCGCCGCCGCATCGGCGCGCTGATGCGCGAACTGGCGCCAGAGGGGTAGCGGGATGATTACTGTCGGGGTGCTCACGATCAGCGATGGCGCGGCGAAGGGCGAGCGCGAGGACCTGAGCGGCCAGAATATCCGCTCGCTGGTGGCGCAGATGCCCGATGCTGTTGTGAGCGCGGGCGCGATTGTGCCCGATGAGCGCGACCAGATCGCGGCAACACTGCGCGCGTGGAGCGACGAGAAGCGGCTCAATCTCATCCTTACTACTGGCGGCACGGGCCTGGCGCCGCGTGATGTCACGCCGGAGGCCACAAAAACCGTCATCGAGCGCGATGCACCCGGTATCGCAGAAGCTCTGCGCGCCATCAGCCTGCAATATACGCGTACCGCCATGCTCTCGCGCGGCGTCGCCGGAGTGCGCGGGCATACCCTCATCATCAACCTGCCCGGCAGCCCCAAAGCCGTCAAAGAGTGCCTGGAATATGTGCTGCCCGTCCTGCCGCACGCGATCAACCTCCTGACCGAAGGGCCAAAGGAACACTGAGCATGCTCAGCGCCTATACAGGTCATAGCGATAACGTCTTCTCCGTGGCCTGGTCGCCCGATGGACGCGCCATCGCCTCCGCCGGGCGCGACAGAACGGCGCGGATCTGGGACTTCACCAGCGGCGCACTCTACCTCACCTATCGCGGTCATAGCGACTACCTCCTGTCGCTGGCCTGGTCGCCCGATGGGCGTTTTATCGCTTCGGGCTGCACCGGCGGCATCGTGCAGGTGTGGCGATCCGACAGCGGAGAAACTATCATCACCTATCGCGGTCATACGCGTTTTGTGCGTGGCCTGGCCTGGTCGCCCGACGGGCGCTTTATCGCTTCGGGCGGCGATTACGGCGATAGCAGCATCCAGGTATGGGAGGCGCACAGCGGAATACAGCTCTACAGACTGGCGGATCAATACAGGATCTTCGCGCTTTCCTGGTCGCCGCAAGGCAGGCAGATCGTCTCTGCCAGCTTCGATGGCACGGTAGCGATCCGCGCTGCGCCGGACGGGGCGCAGCTCTTTGCTTATCATGAGCACGACGGCCCGGTCTACGCGGCTGCCTGGTCCCCCGACGGCCAGTATATCGCCTCCGCCGGGCAGGATACACTGGTGCGCATCTGGTCGCCTGTTACCGGGCGGACCCGCTGTGTCTATCGCGGCCACAGCGGAGCGGTGAAAGCGCTGGCCTGGTCGCCCGATAGCGCCTGTGTAGCCTCCGGCGGCGACGATAGAACGGTGCGCGCCTGGTCGGTCATAACGGGCGAGGAGATCGCCACCTTCAACAATTATCGCTCCTGGGTGCGCTCGATATCATGGTCGCCCGATGGACAATATATTGCGGCCGCAAGTGAGAAGACCGTGTATTTGACCATACTCAATGGTCCACAAATTTGACGTGGCAGCACCTCTCTGCTATTCTAAATAGACATAATCTAATAATTGGATGCAGCGACCAGCAATGAGAATGTCCTCCGTGCGCAGCCGCGCGATTGATCGCACTTGAGGCAGCTCTATAGGCCCGACGAGGCGCGATCAATCGCGCGGCTGCGCATCAGCAATCCTGATTGGTTATCCACAAGAAAAGGATAGCGTACCTGCCGACAGCGGGGAGGTTTTTAAATATGGCAGCACCGGAGAAACCCCATGATGATAGCTCCTTCATCTTAGAGGATGGCAGCGCACAGTTAAGCTGGCTGATCTTTGCCGACAATCTAGTGACGAAGGGCATGGGAGGCGTCCTTCCAGAAAGAGACGGCGACATTAGCGGGATCAAAAATATCCTTGACCTGGGATGCGGCCCCGGTGGCTGGGTGCTCAATGTGGCCTTTGAATATCCAGAGGTCGAGGCTTGCGGCGTCGATATCAGCCGCCCGATGGTCGATTATGCCAATGCGCGCGCCGTCTCACAGGGACTCACCAACGCCTCCTTCGGGGTTATGGATATCAGGCAATCGCTCGACTTCGCCGACAGCAGCTTTGACCTGATTAACGCTCGCTTCCTCTTTAGCTCCCTCAAGCCGCAAAACTGGCCTCCTCTGCTACAGGAATGCATGCGCCTCCTGCGCCCCGGCGGTGTGCTGAGGCTCACAGAACTTGAGCGCTCACTTACCAGCAGCCCGGCTATAGAACAATTCTGGGATATATACGCACGCGCTCTCTACACTACCGGGCGCAGCTTCTCCGTGGACGGCAAGCATATCGGCATCATCCCTCAACTGGGACGCCTGATGCACGAGGCAGGATTTCAGCACATTCGCAACCGCGCACACGCCCCCGATATGTCGGCCTGGACCCCTGACTTTGAAGGCTGGCGCCAGTACACGATGGTAATCTGGCTCCTGCTAGAGCCATTTCTCATCGAGAGCGGCGCCACAACGAAAGAGGAAATCGAGCAGCTGCGCCAGCAGGCCAGCACGGAAATATGGTCCGAAGGGTACTGTGGACTCAGGCTCTTCCTTACCACCTGGGGCGAAAAACCGTAAATATTTTTTAAGATAGCTGTGTCGTTGCCGGCGGCGGGCACAGCTATCTTAGATTCTTCTCCTGATCTCACTTTTTCATCACTTCCCACATTTGTTAATCCCCCCGTGCATGTTTTTGTGCGCCTGCGGCGCACCCTCTGGTGAACAGTCTGCGGGCGAGCCGTGCAGCGGTGAGCTGTCAGCGCAACTTGCACATGGCGTTTGTTAAATCCTCGCATATCCACAGGGAAAGATTTTACTATCCATTAACGTAGGAATTACCTATCCATTACGCATAGATTACCTATCGTTAACTCAGCAATGTTACGGTATGAATGCAAATATGATCGGTGTACATTACCCGGTAGTTAGAGTAGGAGAAGCTATGTTCAAACGATGGCACATTGCCCCGCTGCTCGCGGCGCTAACGTTACTCAGCATGCTATTTTCGGCCTGCGGTGGCGCCAGCTCGGCATCCACCAGCACGAATGGCGCGCAGAGTTGCCCCGCGACCAGAACGCTCAACGGAGCAGGATCGACGTTCGATGGCCCGCTCTTCTCGAAGCTTTTTACTGTTTATCCCGGCGTCAAGTGCGGCGCCAACGTTAATTACCAGCTCATCGGCAGCGGCGCTGGCATCAATGACCTGCTCAACCAGCTCGTCGATTTCGGCGCCACCGATGCGCCGATGACCGACGCGCAGCTGGCAAAAAGTCCGAATGGTCCCATTATTCATATTCCTGTCACGCTTGGTGCCGTCGCTATATCCTACAATCTCAGCGGCATCAACGGCCATCTGAAACTGACCGGCGCGGTGCTGGCCGACATCTTCATGGGCAAGGTCAAAACCTGGAACGACCCGGAGATCGCCGGACTCAATCCGGGCGTTACGCTGCCCAACCAGAATATCACCGTCGTCCATCGTTCCGACGGCAGTGGCACCACCGGCATCTTCACACATTATCTCTCAGCAGTGAGCGATGATTGGAAGACGAAGGTAGGCGCCGCGACAACGGTAAACTGGCCGCTGGGTGTTGGCGCGAAGGGGAATCCAGGCGTCGCCGCCGCCATCAAGGCAACTTCCGGCTCTATCGGCTACGTCGAGCTTGCCTACGTCGTCGCCAACAACTTCCCCTACGCGCTGGTGCAGAACGCGGCGGGCAACTATGTCGCACCGTCGCTGGACGGGGCCAAAGCCGACGCGGCCAACGTGTCCGACATACCTGCGGACCTGCGATTCTATATTGTGAATGCGCCCGGTAACGACTCCTACCCTATATCGGGCTTCTCATGGATGATCGTCTATCAGAACCAGAGCAATCCCGATAAGGGGCGGGCTATCGCGAACATGCTGTGGTGGGTGACGCACGATGGGCAGAGCTATGCTTCGGCGCTGACCTATGTGCCCCTGCCCGGCGGCATCGTTACCAGGGACGAGGCGCAGATCAAGTCTATGAAGTGCGGCAATACACCCTGCTACACAGGTAAGTGATGAAAACAACGCCTCTGATGCAGAGTAATATAGCGGCGCAGGCGCGCCGGGTGAGTGCACTCACCCGGCGCGGCACCAGGGGAAAGCGCCGGCTCGGCGATATCATCTTTCGCAACTTTACGCTGCTCTTTGTGCTCATCACCCTGGCGCTGGTGGTGGGAGTTGCATGGATACTGGTCAGCTATTCGCTGCCAACGATCACGGCCTTTGGTTTCAGTTTTCTGACCAACCAGGCGTTTGATCCCGTTCATAACGTCTTCGGGGTAGCACCGGCGATCTTTGGCACCCTGGTCACGTCGTGTTTCGCCATCATCTTCGCCGTGCCGATAGGGATAGGCGCCGCGATCTTCCTGGTGGAGTTTTGCCCACTGGCGCTGCGCAGCATGCTGGCTTTTGTTATGGAACTGCTGGTCGCCATCCCAAGCGTCGTGATCGGCCTCTGGGGCTTCCTGGTGCTGGCCTCCTGGCTGAATAGCAGCGGCGAACCCTGGCTCCAGAGCCATCTGGGCTTCCTGCCCTTCTTTCGCGGCCAGCCGCACGGCCTGGGACTGCTGGCCGCAGGTATTGTGCTGGTGATTATGATTCTGCCGCTCATTATCAGCGTCTCGCGCGAGGTGATGCTGACAGTACCGCAATCACAGCGCGAGGCCCTGCTGGCCCTGGGCGCGACGCGTTGGGAGGTGATCCGTCATGTGGTCCTGCCAGCCTCGCGCGTCGGCATCATGGGCGGCATCATCCTGGCGCTTGGCCGCGCGCTCGGCGAGACGATGGCGGTGACAATGGTGATCGGGAACCAGGCCACGAAACCGAGCGCGAGCCTCTTCGACACGGGCTATACGCTTTCCAGCGTCATCGCCAACCAGTTTGGCGAGGCCACGCAGGGACTTTTCCTCTCGGCGCTGCTTGAGGCGGGCCTGCTGGTCTTCCTCATCACGCTGGCTACGAATGTTCTGGCACGCTGGCTGGTAGCGCGTATGGGACGCATGAGCATTGGAGGATTGAACACATGAGCGCTGCTGCCCATCCTTTTCTGCCACCCCGCTCGGCGCATATGCTGCGGCGGCGAGCGAGCAACCTGCTCATACTGGCGCTGGCGGTTGCGGCTGCGCTCTTTGCCGTGGCTATCCTGATCTACCTGCTGCTCTACGTCATCGTGCGGGGGCTGCCGTTTCTCAATGTGAGCTTCTTCACGGAGCTGCCGGCGGCCTTCGGCTCGTCGGGCGGTGGCATGGGTGAAGCCGTGCAGGGAACGCTTATCCTGGTGGGCCTTGCCTCCATCATGGGCATTCCGCTGGGCCTGTGCACCGGCATCTACCTTTCCGAGTTTGGTCGGGGGAGCTTCGCCGGGGCGGTGCGCTTTACGGTGATGGTACTGACCGGCATCCCGACGATCATCTTTGGCCTCTTTGCCTGGGTATTGATCGTCATTCCCTCGCATGGCTTTTCCGGGCTATCCGGCGGTGTGGCGCTCGGGATTATCATGATCCCTATTGTCGCCAGTACTTCGGAGGAGGTACTGCGCCTGGTGCCAAAGGAGATACGCGAGGCATCGCTCGCCCTCGGCGCCACCGAAGCGCGCACGATTCTCTCGGTTGTGCTGCCGGCTGCCCTGAATGGCATCATCACCGGCATTGTGCTGGCGATGGCACGTATCGCCGGTGAGACGGCGCCGCTGCTGATGACCGCGTTCGGCAGCACGTTCTGGAACGCCGATATCACGCAGCCGATGGATGCGCTGCCACTGCGCATCTTCGTGTTCACGAACAGCCCGTATCCAATCCAGATCAGCCAGGCATACGCGGGTTCTCTGGTGCTGATCGCTCTCATTTTTATCGCCTCGTTTGCTGTGCGCTGGGCAACCGGAGGCTTCAGGCGCCGGCGATAGAGGCAGGGACGCAGGGGACGCAATCCCTTGCTTCTCTCTTCCTGCTACCACCCGCCGCAGGCGATGCATGTGAAAAGGGGAAATAGCGAATGACGATACAGGTTCAGAATCTGAACGTCTGGTACAACAGGAAGCAGGCGCTCCACGATGTGGATCTCACCATTGCGCCGGAGAGCGTGACGGCGCTGATCGGCCCATCAGGCTGCGGCAAATCGACGTTCCTGCGCGCACTGAACCGCATGCACGATGAAGCGCCGGGGGCGCGCGTGCAGGGCAAGGTGCTGATCGACGGTGTAGACATCTACGCGAGAGCGATCAAGGCGCTGTACGTGCGGCGCCACATCGGCATGGTGTTTCAACAACCCAATTCGCTGCCGCACTACAGCATCTGGGAAAACGTCGCCATCGGTGCGCGCATCAATGGCACTGCACGCGGCCGGGCGCTACAAGACATTGTGGAACGCAGCCTGCGGGGCGCGGCGCTCTGGGAGGAGGTGAAAGACAGACTCAATACATCGCCGGCGCAGTTGTCAGGCGGGCAGCAGCAGCGTCTATGCATCGCTCGCGCGCTGGCTCTCGAACCCGGAATTCTCCTCATGGATGAACCCTGTTCGGCGCTCGATCCGGCCTCCACGCTTCAGATAGAGGAGCTTATCCTCAAGCTCAAGCAGCACCTCACCGTGGTCATTGTGACGCACAATATGCAGCAGGCCGGGCGGATAGCCGATACAACGGCCTTCTTTCTCCAGGGGCGCCTGGTTGAAGTCGAGGAAACAACGCGACTCTTTGCCCATCCCCAGCGAAAGGAGACCGAGGACTATGTAGCAGGACGCTTCAGTTGACGCTGATGCAGAAGACTCCAGATCATGAAAGAAACGAGGATTATACCATGATAAATGTTTCAGCAGATTATCTTAGCGGAAGCTCAAAACTGCCAGAAGGAGCAAATATCTTTTCGCGCAAAGTGGCGCGCAGCGGCCACATCTCATTCGAGGGAAGGCCGTACTTTATCAGCAAGGCGCTGGCGGGACGCTATATCCGGCTGGTCGTTACCGAAGATCGCCTCATTGTCGATGCGTCTATTCCATTGCACAAGGAATACCAGATCGTCTAAAATGAAATGGCGGCGCTAATTAAGGAGGCGCGATGGGTTTCCATGCGAATCGGCCCGCACAACAGGCGCCGGAAACGACGGTGCGGAGCTTTGCGTATATGATGAACGAACCTGCAACCCCGGCAGAACTTTCCGCAGCGGCCTCTGGTGAAGACGAGAGCAACTCGCCCCAGACAGAGCCGTCGCGCGTTCCCGAGGGCGTAAAGATAGCGATCAGACATGCGAACTTTTACTACGGCAAAAAACAGGCGCTCTATGATGTGTCGCTGCCGGTATGGGAGCGGCGTGTAACGGCATTGATTGGCCCATCGGGCTGCGGCAAATCGACGTTTCTGCGCTCGTTGAATCGCATGAATGATCTGATACCCGATACGCGCGTAGAAGGCGAGGCTCTTTTCGACGGGCTGAATATTCTTGCGCGGGACATCGATGTGGTAGCATTACGGCGGCGCATCGGCATGGTTTTCCAGCGCCCCAATCCTTTCCCTAAATCGATCTTTGAGAATGTTGCCTACGGCCTGCGTGTGCAGGGTAAGCCAAGGGGGTATATCAAAGAGCAGGTGGAGCAGAGCTTACGCGCGGCTGCGCTCTGGGACGAGGTGAAGGACCGGCTGAAATCTTCGGCCCTGGGCCTCTCCGGTGGACAGCAGCAGCGCCTGTGCATCGCCCGCGCGCTGGCTGTGCAGCCAGAGGTGCTGCTGATGGACGAGCCGTGTTCGGCGCTCGATCCCATCGCTACATTGAGGATAGAGGAATTGATTACCAATCTCGTTAAGGATTATACTATCATCATAGTGACACATAATATGCAGCAGGCGGCGCGCATCTCTCATTGTACCGGCTTCTTCCTCAGCGGCAGGCTCATCGAATACGGACCGACGGTTGATATCTTTGAGCGGCCCCAAAAGAAGGAGACGGCGGATTATGTCAGCGGGCGCTTCGGTTGATGCTAAAGGCTGGAGGTTATCGGTGGCACGCAAAATTCTGGTTGTGGATGATGAGGCAGTTCTGCTAGAGACCATCGCCTACAATCTGGAGCAGGCAGGCTATCAGGTCCTGACGGCGACGGACGGGAGCGGCGCACTGGAGGCGGCGCGCAAGGAGCACCCGGACCTGATTATCCTGGATATTATGCTGCCCGGCATGGATGGGCTGGAGGTGTGCCGCCAGTTGCGCCGCGAAAATGGCACTGCGACAACGCCCATCGTGATCCTCACAGCTAAAGGCGATGAGATCGATAAGGTGGTTGGCCTGGAGGTCGGGGCCGACGATTACGTAACCAAGCCCTTTGGCCGCCGCGAACTGCTGGCGCGCGTGCGCGCTCTGCTGCGCCGCGCCGATTACCCGAACGCTGGCGAAGATCACCAGGCGCCAGGTTCCGGGGAGGCCGCTGAGGAAACACGGCCCGTTCACCGCGAACTGGTCGCGGGTCCGCTGCGTATCGATCTTGCCGGCAGGCGCGTCAACAATCGGGGGCAGGACCTGGAGCTACAGCCCAAGCAGTTCGATCTGCTGGTCTACCTGGTACGCAATCGCGGCACGGTGCTGACGCGGGACCAGTTGCTGCACAACGTCTGGGGCTACGACTATGCGGGAGATACGCGCACCGTCGATGTGCATGTGCGCTGGCTGCGCGAGAAACTGGAGGAAGATCCGGCGAATCCGAGATTGATTCAGACGGTGCGCGGCGTCGGCTACGTCTTTCGCTGGTAATTTTTGTTCTTCCATGAAGCTGGCAATTTTTGTTCTTCCATGATGTTCCTCCATGAAGAAGACGAGGGCAAGCCTCGTCTCTACATTTCGTTATTCCTGAACCTTCGCAATTGTTTCCTTCAATTGCCGATATACATTATCAAGATGTTCCGGTATAACCTTGATATCCGCAATTACGGGCATAAAATTGGTATCGCCGTTCCAGCGTGGCACAACATGAAAGTGGATGTGATCGGCGAAGCCCGCGCCCGCAACCTTCCCCTCGTTGACGCCCATGTTAAAGCCGTCGGGATTCATCGCCAGGCGCAGCGCTTTGAGCGCGAGTTGAATCTGAGCGGTGAGATCGGCAAGCGTGGCGGGATCGAGGCTTTCAAACGTTCCGATATGTTGATAGGGAACTACCATCAGGTGCCCGTTATTGTACGGGTACAGGTTCAGCATCATGAAGCAGTGTTCGCCACGGTAGAGAATGTGATGCTCTTCATCGCGATGTTCAGACGGTTGCGTGCAGAAAATGCACCCTGGCGCTGGCGGCGTTTTCGGAGTAATGAAAGCCATGCGCCACGGTGCCCACAAATTCTCCATAGAAGTCCTTCAAAAAAATGCAGCGCATGAGAATCTTGACACTCGCACGCCGCATATATCTTGCTTAGCGAACTCGATCTTTTTCTGTGCACGATGGCAGGCCGGGAGGCTCGATCCACTTCTCTGCCCACGTATGAATAGCGTCTACAACAGGCTTGAGCGCATGCCCCTTCTCAGTAAGCTGATACTCGACGCGTACCGGGATCTGCGGATAGACCACGCGCTGCACCACTCCTTCCATCTCCAACTCGCGCAGGCGATCACTCAACACACGATCAGACAGCCCCTCAACCAGCGCCGTCAGTTCGCAAAAGCGTCGTGGGCCATCCATCAGTGCATTGAGCAGCAGACCTGTCCAGCGCTTGCCAAGCACCTGTACTGCACGTTCATAACGGGGACAGGAGTGTGTGGCCGCTGTGGAAGATGATATTGATGTTGTTGGCTTCGTCGCCATGATATGCCTGCCATTTCGGGTTTGTTCAGGACAAACCCCCCGGTCCAGTAAGGTCAAACCAGTACTATTCAGTGCTCAGTATACCATGTTTTTTTCTCTGCGACAAGTAACGCTGCACGTAAAAAGTAAGTGCATGTATCGTCTGTTTACACGGTATTGATTTGAGATGAATAGTAACTTCGGAGGACAGCCCCGCGCCCTCGGCAAGGAAGCTGCTGCCTCCCTGCCTCCCCCCCACCGATTATTATTCGTGGACGGTTTCGCTCTGCCACTGGCACGTCTCAGGAATGGCCTGCTTGAGAGCCTCCGCCAGTCCATCCAGGTCGGTCACATCATCGCGATAGACCGCCCACGCCTTCGCCTTTTGCCCCGGCTCCGTGATCTTGCGATAGGCGATCACGCCGATGCGCGTCCCGTTCGGGAAAAATTCCTCTCTGATACGCGCCAGCTCTTCCCAGCGGATCTCGATTACCTCGCCGCTGCGATTGCGTTTGACAAGTGCCTCCGGTTCCAGCGTGATCGTAAAAGGAACGGGAGCAATGATACGCAGATAGTACGCGAAACCGGCGATGAAAACAAGGGCGGCAATGGTGCTGCCAATCGCTGTCGCTATGGCCCCCTGCTGCATCTCATGGAAGGCGATCCACAGGACGACGCCCACGGCGCAGACGAGGGCCAGAATTGTGACAATCAGTTTAAACCTGCTGAGTCCGGGGCCGATAAAAACTTTTTCATGCGCAACTGGAGACGATGCCATAAAATGCTCTCCCTCTATTCTCCCTCTCTCACCGGGCGTTCACGCGGCTTCGCCGCGCAAGAGATGTAGTATGCTGGTGTGGGCGCGAGCAAGCCAGGGTGCGGAAATCAGGCACCCTCTTATAAAGCATTATCCCTTCGCGAATATTGTAGCAACAGGAGCGCAGCAATGCAACATTCCTGATTCTGGGACAGGCATCCTAACGCACTTTGCGTCGCTACATCATTATGATATACTAAACCCGTTGTCTCAGCAGGCGATAGAGCAGTACATTCCCGCGCAAGGAATTGATAACAAGGGAGGACGAGCCGTGCCTACGCAGCGTTCAGAAGCGTTCACCGGGGCTTTCATCTCGGAACAGACGGCACCCCAGAGAAACACCGGCAAGCTACTGGCAACGGAGGGATATGTTGTAGGGATCGAGATTAGCGGCAGCGGTGCGCGTCAAACGGTGGCCCTGGCGGACCTGGATGGCGCAATCCTGTATCGCGCCCGTCGTCCCCTGGAGTATGTGCCGGACAGCGCGACGGTGCTGGACCTGATAGATGAGATGCTCGGCGAGGTTGCCAGCCCCGAGCGGTTGTCCAACAGGCGCATTTTACGTGTGGGCGTGGCCGTCGGGGGACTGGTCGACGCCGCCCGGGGCGTTGTGCGCACGCTTTATCACGCCCACGGCTGGAATGATTTTCCGCTCCAGGACCACTTTGAAGAGAGATTTGACGCACCCTGCATCATCGATAACAATGCCAACGCGGCGGCTCTGGCAGAGGTGCAGCGCGGTGTGGGCGTGGGCGAGCGCGTCGTCCTCTACATCGGCCTGGGGCGTGGCATTGGCGGCGCCCTGATCGTCAACGGCACCATTTATCATGGCACAACCTGTACCGCCGGCGAAATCGGACATATCCTCGTCAAAGAGGACGGGCCGAAATGTTCATGCGGCGGCTACGGCCATCTCGAAGCCATAGCATCGGCTCAAGCCATTGCACGCACCATGATCGGCCTCTCCGTAGAGCATCCCGAGACAGAGGCCGCCATCAGTCGCGTTACCGGAGGGCGGGCCGAGCGCATTACCGCTGAACAGGTGTTTCGGCTGGCAGCGGACGGCGACCAGATCGCCCGCTATATTGTCGATGACGTACATAAATATCTGGGTATTGCGCTTGCGAATATCGTTCATTTAGTAAATCCCAGCATGATTATTCTGGGTGGGCCAGTAGCACAGGCAGGTCAGTTATTGATCGCGCCACTACAGGAGCGGATCGAGCAGTTGTGCCTTCCGGCTGCCAGACAGTCTCTGCGCATTGTGCAGGGAAGCCTCGGCGCGGAAGCGAATATCGTGGGTGCTGTTACTCTGGCTTTACAGGATCTATAGATGCGTAATCTAGAGGGGCTTATGGTAGAAACAGGCCGGGTCATTCATCGGCGTTACCTGCTTCAGCGCTTGCTCAAGCAGGGGCAGACCTGTGCAGTCTATCAGGGATTCGACCAGGTGTTACAGCGCGCCGTTGCCGTCAAGATCGCGCCCGCCGAACATATCGCAACCTATCGCGCCGCTATTCGCGCGACATCCCAGTTTGCTCACCCCAATATTATCGGTATTTACGACCTCATTGTTGAGCCTGAAATCCTCTACATCGTGCAAGAATATGTAGATGGCGATGATTTCGCTGCCCTGCTGCAAACGCAGCTCTCGCCCTATCAGGTTGTCGATCTGGGCGTACAGATCTGCCAGGCATTGATCTACGCCGGAAGCTCCTCGCGCAAGGTCTGTCACGGCGATTTAACGCCTTCCGCCATTCTGCGTGATCGCCGGGGACTCGTGCGCGTCAATAACTTCGCCCTGCCAAGCGACACACAATATTTCGCGAGCTGGAGCGCGGTGGGAGGCGATGGCCTGGCGGTCTCTGATCGCGGGCTGCCCTGGGGTCAGCAGAGCGAGGCCAGGCGTGCCGATGATACCCGCGCCGTAGGACTTTTGCTGTACCAGCTTCTGGCCGGGCGTCCTCCCGGCGCGACCTCGGTTGAGCCTCCGCCCGATGGCCGCCTGCGTTTCCTGCGCAGCGTTCCACCGGAGCTATGCGATATCGTTGCCCGCGCCGTGGTGCGCCAGCATCCGCAGCATATCACCACCGCCGAAACGCTGCATGCCGAGTTGAAGGTGCTCGCTGAAGCGCTTGAGCCACCCATTGTCACCCCCGTCGCCAGCGCTTATCAGATGGAAGAGGCAGCCATGCCCAGGTCATTCGGAGCACCGAAGAGCGGCATTCTCGCTCCGCCGCTGGCTCCGCGCGAGACGGACCAGGTATCGCCAGCAGGAGTGGGAGCGATATTCCCGAGCAATACGAGCAGTCTGGCAGCGGCCCCTTCCGATCCAACCGTGGCAGACCTCTCGGTGAACCCTCCGCTGGGCCGCCCACCGTTCTATCCTCAGATGTCGGCTCAGCCGGCGCAAACGTCCCGTGTCAGCCTGCCACTGCTGTTATTGCTCGCCCTCCTGCTCTTCGGCGTCTTCTTCGGAGCTGGCTACTTTATCGCTCACGCACTCTTCGTGCATTGACATACGGGGAGAGTTCCCCGCTTTTATTGCTCCGCCTGCCTGTAAGCATAGGCCATATTCTGACTGTTCCAGGCGAAGCCGACATTGCCGGCATGATCTACGATGATCAAGCCGCCGGTGCCACTGGCCTTCGCGCCCAGGAATGCAACGGCCTCCTGTGCCGCTTCGCGCGCTGTGGCGCCGCGCGCTACATACTCGGCAGCGCGCCGGGCAATGAGCAGGCGCACAAAATCTTCTCCATACCCCGTGCAGGAGACGGCGGCGTTCTCATCGGCGTAGAATCCACAACCTACCAGCGGGGAATCGCCAATGCGCCCCGGATATTTATTGTGGATGCCGCCGGTTGACGTAGCGGCGGCCAGCGCTCCCGATTGATCAAGGGCAACGGCGCCGACGGTCCCATGCTTGTCTTCCGTTTCATCCTTCATATGCCGGTGGTGTTCAGATTCTTTACGTGCCTCCACGAATCCGACCTCATAACGGTAGAAGCGTGGCTCATCCTCCTGCCCGTCCGGCTCGTTTTCTTGCTCCCGCGCCTTGAGCCAGTTGTTATACTGCCGTTCGGTCAGCAGATCTTCACGTGCGCAGAAGGTAAAGCCCTGCTCCAGCGCAAACTGCTGCGCTCCGTGACCTGCCAGCAAAACGTGAGGACTTTCCAGCACTTTGCGCGCCAGCAATATAGGATTTTTGATGCGCTCAACAGCCGCTACGGCGCCAACGCGCAGGCTGTCTCCATCCATCAGGCCGGCGTCCATCTCTATGTTGCCCTCTTTTGTCAGGCTGGAGCCGGTTCCGGCATTGTAGTTGGGATTATCTTCGAGCGCCCGCACGGCAGCCACAACGGCGTCAAGCGCGGATCCGCCCTCCTGCAAAATGCGCAACCCCATTTCTGCGGCTTCCTCGCAGCCAGCGCGCGCGGCCTCTACGCGGTCAGGGCTGATCGCTCCTGCTCCTCCATGTACGACGATGGCAATTGGCATGTGTCTCCTCAATCTTATAGTATTAGGAAAATTGTATCACACGAACGCGCGCTGCTTTATCGCCCCTGGCATTGACATGTCCCCGCATTCCCTGCTACGCTAGCACTACGATACGTTCTTTATCCCCGCAAAGGAGGTACGCATGGTGCAACCGCTGAATGGCATCCGTATCCTCGACCTGTCACGCCTTCTCCCCGGAGCCTATGCATCGCAGATGCTGGCGGACTTTGGCGCCGATGTCATCAAGATTGAAGAGCCTGGCAGCGGCGACTATGGCCGCACGATGCCGCCGTATGGCCCCAGCGGGATGAGCCTCTATTTCCTGGCGATTAACCGCAATAAGCGCAGCATGACACTGAATCTGAAAGCGGAGCGGGGGCGCGAGATATTTCTGCGCCTGGTGCGCAACGCTGATGTCGTGCTGGAAAGCTTCCGGCCCGGCGTACTGGAGCGCCTGGGCCTGGGCTACAAGCAGCTTAAAGAGACGAACCCGGGTATTATCTACTGCGCCATCAGTGGCTATGGACAGGATGGTCCCTACCGCCTGCGTGCCGGGCACGATCTGAACTACGCCGGCTACGCGGGGCTGCTCCACTACAATCGCGGGCCGCATGGTGAACCCGCCATGCCCGCGACGCAACTGGGCGACCTTGCCGGCGGGAGCTACATGGCGGTCATCGGCATACTGGCCGCGCTGATGGGACGCACGCAAACGGGCGAGGGACGCATGATCGACGCATCTATGACCGAGGGCGTGATGTCACTGCTGCCGCTGGCTGCCGCTACCTATCTCAACAGCGGCAAAGCACCTGCACCGGGGCGCTCGGCGCTCGACGGCGGCCTTCCCTGCTATAATATCTACGAAACCAGGGACGGCAAGCATGTCACGCTGGCCGCGCTGGAGCCGAAATTCTGGCACACCTTCTGTACGCGCATCGGCCACCTGGAGCTACTGCCCTTCCATATGCCGGTCGGCCCCGGAGAACGCGAGCAGGCAATAGATATGCTCAGCGCTATCTTCAAGACGAAGACGCGCGATGAATGGGTTGCTGAACTCGGCGATAGTGATGCCTGCGTGGGGCCGGTCTATGATATCGACGAAGCTTTGAACGATCCTCATGCGCGGGCGCGCGGCGTAGAGGTAAGCAGCGGCAGGCCGGGCCAGACGTTTCGTACACTGCCGAGCTTTCCGCGTATCTCCGGCGTAGAGAACGAGCAGCGCTATCCGCCTCCCGAACTGGGCGAGCACAGCGCCGAACTGCTGCGCGAGAGTGGCTACAGCGATGAGGAGATAGAGCAGTTTAGAGGAGAAGGGATTATTTAATAATGAAGAGACATGCAGCCGTCGAGCGCTCCGAACAGCACATGGATGCCTTCCTTGCCGACCTGAAAGCCATCGTCAATATCGATTCCGGAACCTATACCAAAGCCGGTGTTGATCGTGTCGCCGCCTATTTGCAGGAGCGCTTTCACGATTTCGGATTCGCCACGTATTTCGATCCGCAGCAAGAATACGGCAATAACCTGGTCGCTACCCATAGGGGCAGCGCAGCGGAAGGCCCACGCATCCTTCTGATCGGCCATATGGATACCGTCTTTCCAGAGGGAGAGGTTGCGCGCCGCCCGTTCGCTATCGTCCGGCGTAACGGGCAGCGTATCGCCACCGGCCCCGGCGTGCTGGATATGAAATCCGGCCTGCTCATCGGTCTATACGGCCTGCGCCTGCTGATCGAGGAGCAGAATGCGCCTTATCACAGTGCGACCTTTATCTGCAACAGCGATGAGGAGATTGGTTCACCCGGCAGCAAACCATTGATAGAAGAACTGGCGCGCCAGTCCGATGCTGTGATCGTGCTGGAGCCGGGGCGGCAAATCAACACCGTCGTCTCCTCGCGCCGGGGATCAGGCCAGTACCGTGTGGAGGTTCGCGGCATTGCGGCGCACGCGGGTGTCGAGCCACATCGTGGGCGCAACGCCATCTTTGAACTCGCGCACCAGGTGATCGCCTTACAAGGGCTGCACGGCACCATTCCCGGCACCTCACTGTGCGTCAGCGTCATCCAGGGCGGTGAGCGCACGAACGTCGTGCCCGATTTCGCCTGTTGTATGATGGATGTACGCGTCAGCGACGAAGCAGGGCTGCGTGCTATCGAGGCAGCGATGCAGAAAGTGACCGAACACAGGGTGCTGGATGGAACGCGGATTACGATAAGCGGCGGTATGCGCTGCATGCCTTTCGAGCGCTCGGAACGCAATGCGAGGCTTGTGCATCTGGCGAAAGAAGCAGGCAGAGAACTGGGCTTGCAGATTGAGGATCTGGGCAGTGGCGGGGCTTCTGACGCCAATACTACCGCCGCGATGGGCGTGCCTACGATTGACGGGCTGGGCGCCGGCGGCGGCATGGCGCATAACCCCGACGAATACATCGAACTGGACTACCTGCCCATGCGCATCGCGCTGCTCGCGGGCCTGGTGCAGAAGATTGGAGAGCGGGGAAAGAGGTTATGAAGACCGGTAAGCAGCGTATTTATGAACTGGGAGCAAACGATATCACCTCGCTGGGAGTTTACGCCGCGCAGTTGCAGCGCGAGGCGGCAGCGCGCGGCGTGACGCTGCCGCCGGCGGTGCGTTTGCAGATCGGCGAGCCGAGTTTTCGCACGCCGCAGCATATCTGTCGCGCCGCCATAGAATCCATCTCCAATGAGGCGCAAACCTATGCGCCGGCTGAGGGCTGGCCGTGGCTGCGCGAGTTGATAGCCGCCAGGATTGCACGCGTCAATGGCTACTCCGTCGGGCCGGAGAACGTGGCAATCGCGCAGGGAGGAACAGGCGCGCTCATGACCGCCCTCACAGCCACAGTCGAACGCGGTGACGAGGTGCTCATTCCCGATCCTTGCTGGTCGCTCTACTTCATGCAACTGGCGGCCTGCGGCGCTACCGGCGTGCCCTACCCACTCGATCCGCAGAACGAATGGCTTCCCGATATGGAGCGACTGGAGCGACTGGTCACTCCGCGCACACGACTGCTGCTCATCAACACGCCAGGCAATCCCACGGGCGGCGTCTTCCCGGCGCAGGTTGTGAGTGCGCTGCTCGATTTCGCGCGCCGCCACGATCTCTACCTGCTCGCCGACGAGTGCTACGACGAAATCATCTTCGAGGGGCAGCATGTAAGTCCCGGGACCATGCTCTCGCGAGACGAGTTCGAAGCCGGGCGCTTCATCGGCGTCTATTCGTTCTCCAAAACTTATGCCATGACGGGCTGGCGTATCGGCTACCTCGTCACGGGCACGCGACTCATGAAGACAATGGGGGATGTGCTCAACGCCAGCTACACCAATATCGCGACGATGGTGCAGCGGGCAGCAGCCGCAGCGTTGACCGGCCCGCAGGACTGCGTGGCTGAGATGCGTGCGAGCTATCGCCGGCGCCGCGATCTGGCAGTAAGCCTGCTCAAAGAGATGGGGCGCTACATTTACACGCCGCACGGAGCATTCTACGTTTTGATCGATGTGCGAGGGAAACACGGCGAACCGCGCCGCGGGCGCCAGTTCGCGCTCGACCTGCTACGCGAGCGCAACGTCGCAGTAGCTTCTGGCAGCGGCTTCGGCTCGGTATCGCAGGATTATGTGCGCATCTCGCTGGGCGCCTCCGAAGAGGAGATCGAGCGCGGCGTCCGCGAGATCTGCCTCTTCGCGGACCGCTCATAAGCTACGCGTCCCCGCCTATAAGCCACTGTCCATCTCATGAAGAGCGCGAAGCGCACCTTCTTTATCTCGCGCTCCAGGCACTCTGATAATCAGTTCCTTCAAGGTGGCAGAATCGTGAATCTGATCAATGCACTGCTGGGCCAGCTCTGCCATCTCAGGGAAACGCGCCCGGATAGCTTCCAGGACGGCACGGCGATCTTCTTCAAGAGCCTCCTGAAGAGCTTCCGCCCTACCCTTTTCCTGCCCCTCTGTCAGCCCGCGATCATGGATCCATTTGTAGTACCAGGTATCCTGCAAAATCTCTTCGAGCATCGCTACCCTCCTTTCTAACCACTGTTTATCTGCTTCGCCAGTCAAGACCAGCGAGGCCAGCGCTATTGCCAGGTTGAGCAGGTCATCGTTGCCTCTCAGACTGGCAAGCACTTCCTCGCCAACTTCGCGCCGCGCTCCATCCTTCGTTAGCAGACAGAGCGGCAGCAAGCCCTTCAATCCCATCTTCCTGAACGCGTCTACCGACAGATCCCGCAACTTGATATTAGTAAAATCAAAGATATGTGCCTGCCTGTACCCCGGCAGTCCCCATATCAGAGGGGACTCTGGCACCTTGCCATTCGCCAGCAGATAGATCACAAACGAATAGACCGGACACTGGTGCGCCAGGGTTGCACGTACATAAAGAGCCTCTTCAACCTATCGTCCCAGAGCTTTGCCATGCCCGAATCCCCCTCGTACCACGTTTTGCTAGGAGTATAGCATAGATAGATCAGTTTTTCAACATTTAGCTGTTCCATTTATAATTTATACAAGAACATCGGAGATCATAACAACGGCTGCGATTGATGGGAAACATCAATCTGCCGCGATAATCACATGGCTTGCCAGTTCATTTATAGGCCACGACACCGAACGCTTCTGGCCGGCGTATCACACGCGCGAAGCCCGCCTCCTGCAAGCGCCTCAATACGCCCCGCGTTACCGTTCCGCTGGATTTACTCTCCAGGTTGCCGATGTAGTGAAACAGGCGCCCTCCACGTCTGAGCACTCTATACAACTGGCGGTAGAATGCTCCTGAATAGAGTTCGCCAGCAAGGCTGAAGACCGGGGGATCGTGGATAATCCTGGTGAAGCTCTCATCCTCGAAGGTCGGCACAATTTCGAAGGAATCGCCCGATAGCTGCTTGATCCTGGGATTATCGAAGAGATCGCGCGACCACGGGTTGAGCCGCGCGATCTCGCGCGCTCCCATATCGAGCTCGATGGTGATAACCTCTTCCGCCGTTCTCGCCGCTGCGATGGCAGTATAGCCGAGGCCGGTAGCCGTATCCAGCACGCGCCCTCTGACAGGTGAAAGCGTCGCAATCTTGCGCAGCGTATCCTGCATAGGATCAATCTCGATAATTCTATGCATCGTGAAACCAGCGATAAGCATCGTTGGCGCACCGTATGTAGGCAGCAGACTGCACATACGATTGGTCTGTTCGGAAAATACCTGTACTGTTCTTATTTGTCCATTTTCTACTATAAAGCAGTTATTCTGTGAATGCCTGATTTTCTCAATATCCTGCCAGATCAGATGCTCGCCTTGCGGAAAAGCTACTCCAGTTTCCGATAGTGCGGCTGTGACCGTTGATACACCCAGATCAGGCGAGATCTGGACCGATGTTTTTCCCTGCTGCCGCGCCAGGAGCAGAGCCTCGGCCTGCACAAATGAAAGCACAACAGGATAAGCTTTAGCCATTATTGCGCCACCCAGACCTGAACGGTTGTATCATTACTGGCCGAGGCAATGCGCCTGCCATCGGGCGACCAGGCCAGGCCGTTTACCGATGCGCCAGAACCGTAGGTAAAATGGCCCGGATACATATCGGAGTGGCCGCGATAGGTATAGGCATGCTTGCCGGTGAGAGCGTCCCAGACCTCGACGAAGCCATTGGCATCACCGGAGGCAATGCGCCTGCCATCGGGCGACCAGGCCACGACATCGACATCGCTGTTATGCCCCGTATAGTCATAGACACTGCTATGATTGGCGACACTCCATACATGGACGCTATCGTCGCTGCCGCCAAACGCGAGATACTTGCCATCAGGCGACCAGGCCACTGTATGCGTAATACCGCCATTGTAGCCATAGTAGGAGAGAGGCTTGCCAGTAGCCGCGTCCGCTACCACGACCTGGCCGATGCCGCCCGCCGCAATGTAGCGTCCATCGGGCGACCAGGCCACGCAATTCCAGGGAGGAGGAGCATTGCGGCCAGGAAAGCTCAACGAAAAGATCCGCTTTCCCGTCATCGCCATCCACGCCTGTACCGTGCCATCGTTACTGGCTGAAGCGACACGCGTCCCATCAGGGGACCAGGCCACGGCGAAGACGGTATCGTGATGCCCTCTATAGGTGTAGAGGGTAGCTCCCGTCGTCGGGTTCCAGACCTGCACAACTCCATTAATATCGGCGGAGGCGATATACCTGCCATCCTTTGACCAGGACAGCGCCGATACATCGGTCTCGTGCCCACGATAGGTCAGCGCCAGTTTTCCACTATTGGCATTCCAGATCTGCACCGTTCTGTCTCCGCTGCCGGAGGCGATAGAGCGGCCATCAGGGGACCAGGCCACAGAACTCACATAGGCGGTATGACCTTTATAGGTGAAATGTTTGGGCGGCGTGACAAAGTGAGAGACAAAGGCTGCATCGCTGCCAACGTTGGTATAGGAAAAGAAAAGGATGATGACGACAAGCAGCACGCTCAGGATGATGATCGCGGGTTTTGAAAGCCGGCGGCGAGGCTTGACCGGCTTTAGCTCCTCAAAGATACTCATAGCCTCATATCCTTACTGGCTGACGAGGGACGGCTCATAGCTGAAGGCATGTCTTGTTCTACAAAATTGGTACGTTCCAATTTTAGAAGAGTCAGAAAGAAACGTCAAGACTATTAGCAGGCACCGGGGCTTGCTGTATGGTCGCGCATACACTATAATAGCAATGTTTTTATCTGGGGAGAAACGCATGCAAATTAGCGAGCCGGCTGAATATGTCATTCTGGGGCTGCTCAAAAACCGCCCTATGTATGGCTATGAGATGTTTCTGCAATTCGAAAAGGGGACGCTCGGCCAGATCGTCCATCTTGAGATGAGCCAGATGTATGCATTCCTCAAGAAGTTGGAGCGCATGGGATACATCGAGGCGGAGCTTGAGCCACAGGGAGCACGCCCTCCCCGCAAAATTTTTCATCTCACCGCCGAGGGTGATACCCTTTTCCTCACATGGCTGACGCAGCCGGTCGAGAAGCCGCGCGACATTCGCATCCTCTTCCTGATCAAACTCTACTTTGTACAGCTTTTCCTTCCAGACCGCGCAGGATTTCTTGTCGACCAGCAGATACTCGCCTGCCAGCGCTTCCTTGAGCATCTGGAAGCCAGGCATGGCTACGACCTGATGACGGGCGATACTGCCTTTTTCGACCATGTGGTGTTGCGCAGCCGCATTCATCAGACGCGCGCGCTGCTCGACTGGCTGCGCGAGCTTCAGACCGAGCTGGCCGGCGTCAGCCATTAGCCCCATCTTTGCGCAGCCATGCGCTTGCTCGCGCCCGTTTTGTCTATAGATTGCCTTATAGCGCGATCAATCGCGCCGCTACGCGAAAAGAGAGAACTTCAAATCCCCTGCGCTAGATAATCAGAGTGGTAAAAGTAGCAGGCGGAAGCGCGGATTGTAGCTTTTGTCGCAGTTGCTGCATGAGACATCGTGCGTATAGCGCCGTGTGCGGGGATACTTTTTGCCACAATTCGGACATGCGTACAGATAGCGGATGGGGCGGCGCTCGCGGCGGATGCGTTCCCGTCGCATGCTCTCCTCGTGCAACAGCGCGCGCAATTCCTCCAGTGCATAACCTGTGAGAGCAGCTTCGTCGGCTGCTATCGAGTCATAGCCGTGATGGCGATGGCGGCGCGGTGTGCCGTTTACCCGATCCGCCAGGTGGATCAGTTCATGCGCAACCGTTACCTCTATCGAGCGGGGCTGCATATCCGGTTCGATGAAGATGAGGTGGCGATGAAGTGGTTGCGCATCGAGCAGGGGCACGCCCCGGTTCATTGCAGAGCGCGCCGGCGCGGGCAGATAGCAGTAGCAGCCAAGCGTCATGAAGTGAAGGCGTTTCCCCGTCCAGCGCATATATTCCTGACGGTCCTGAGTAATCGCCAGCAGGCTCAACTCGTTCGCAGGCAGGCACAACTTTTGCCAGTAATGCATGAGCCAGCGCTGCATCGTTGCCTGATCGCCATGAATGACCGGCTCTGCCTGCCTCTCTGGCGGCGCAGGTACTGATTTACGTGCGATTGATCTCAACGCGCTTGATACTCCTGAAGCAGGAATCCAGATAACGTATCATCAGTATAGCAAAGTATACAGATAGACGCAAGCAAACCGCCAGGGATTTGCCCTCGCCTGCTCGCCCGGTTCCCCGCGCACGGAAGAAGGAGTAGTTTGATAGAAAACACGCGAAGCGCATTTTCTACCAGACTACTCCTTCTCTTGACGAGCGTCGCTGGCGCGGGAGGGAGAGAAACATTGAATAGCATCAATTTACTGCCGATGGGGTTAAATGCAGGCACGAATTTACGACTTCGAGCAGCGCCTGGGTTGTGAAGGGCTTGGTCAGGAACACCTGCGCGCCCGACAGGCGCGCTTTCAGGCGATCTACGACGCCGCTATGCCTGGTGAGCATCACAATTACCGCCCTGTTCCACTGCGACTTTGAGCGTAAATAGCGGGCAATTTCGTAGCCGTTCATCTTGGGGAGATCTATGTCCAGAAAAATCAGGTCCGGCACGCGATCCAGCTGGTGGGTAGTTGCCGCGCGTAATGCTTCTATCCCGTCTGAAAACGCAACCACGGTAAAGCCTTCTCTGCGCAAACTGACTTCCACAATTTTACGGACGGTAGGAGAATCATCGATGACCATTACTAGTTTGCTCATGTGCAGGTTACTCCTGTGACCGCGTTAATCTCTGTCTGGAAATGTACCTTTTTAACTATCTACTCCCCTAAAAGTATGCAAGCTTATACCTATCTGTTACAATGACAAGTATACGACAACTGGATAACAACTTTCTAACATTTGGTGAACAAGAGTTCCGTAGCAAGTAACAATCCCATTGCAGACGTACTCCAACGATAGAGCAAAGATATGAAGGCAAATCAGCGGTTAAGGCGCGAACGTGAATTGCGGGGATGGTCGCAGGCCAGAGTTGCCGGAGAAATCGGGACCGATCCCGCGACGGTGAGCCGGTGGGAGCGCGGCCTCTCCTTCCCTTATCCTTATTTTCGTGAGAAATTGTGTGCGCTCTTCGAGAAAAATGCGGAGGAGCTGGGCCTGGTGCAGGACGAAAGCGCGGGGGGACCTGCTCAACGCCACTACATACCCACGCACGAGCGCGCCGGCGCTCCCTTATTCGTTGAGCCGCTGCATGATCCATCCATCCCTTTGCCATCCACCGTTGGCCCCGGCCTTGTTGGCCGCGATGACATGCTATCCTGGCTCAAGCAGCGCCTGTGTACGGGGGACAGCGTAGGGTTGACAGCGCTCAACGGCCTGCCGGGAGTAGGCAAAACCGCGCTCGCCGTCCAGCTGGCGCACGACAAAGAGGTGCTTGACCATTTCAGCGACGGCGTACTCTGGGCCGCGCTCGGCCCCCGGCCAAATGTCGTGGCACAGTTGAGCCGCTGGGGGGTCTTGTTAGGCATCGCATCGTCTGAACCGCTGGCGACGGACAGCCCGGAGGCATGGGCGGCGGCCATTCGTTCCGCCATCGGTATGCGTCGTATGCTCCTCGTCATTGATGACGCCTGGGAGCTTGAAGAGGCGCTGGCGTTCAAAGCGGGCGGTCCTAACTGCGCGTTTCTGGTGACAACGCGCTTCCCACACATCGCACTGCACTTCGCCGCTGACGCTACAGCCGTAGTCCACGAGCTGGATGAAAACGACGGCATCGCGCTTCTTGAACGGCTGGTACCGGGCCTTGAGGAGATTGATCCGCGTGCAGCTCCACAACTGGTACATGCGGCAGGCGGGCTGCCACTGGCGCTGACGCTGATGGGCAAATATTTGCGGGTGCAGGCGCACAGCCGCCAGCCGCGCCGTATCAGGGCAGCCATCGAGCGCCTGCTCGATGCCAGGGAGCGCTTGCAGTTGAGCGAGCCATATGCCCCCGTTGAACGCCATCCCAGTCTGTCGCAGAATGCTCCGCTATCGCTGCGCTCGGTCATTGCCGTGAGCGATCTCCTGCTGGACGTGCCGGCCCAGGAGGCTCTGCGTGCCCTGGCGGTCTTTCCCGCCAAGCCGAATAGTTTCTCGGAGGATGCCGCAGTAGCAGTCTGTAATCAGCCACGCGAAACCCTCGACAGGCTGACCGACGCCGGACTGCTGGAAAGTCATGGGCCAGGCCGCTATATGCTCCATCAGAGCATCGCCGACTATGCCCTGCTTCACCTGGACGACAGCGCGCCCTACCAGCGTATGGTGGCCCATTTTGTCGATTACGTGTCCACATATGCCAGAGACTACAATATACTTGAGCAGGAGAGCGATAATATTCTGGCCGCGTTGCAGATAGCCTTTGAGCGGGGGATGCAGGCCGAACTGGTGCGCGGCGTCAACGCTTTCTCCCATTTTCTGCTTGCCCGCGCGCTATATTCCCTTGCCGAGCAGCATCTGGAGCGAGCATACCAGGCGGCACGTACATTGAATAATCCCCAGGCCATTGTAACGACGCTGCTGCACCTGGGAAGAACCGCCGAGTGGCAGGGGAACTATACGCGGGCGGAGACGTACCTGCAAGAAGGTTTAAGCCTGGCGCAGCAGATTGATGATCGCGAACAGATCGCCGCTGCGCTGCACGAACTGGGCGAGGTTGCATACCGGAGCCAGAACAATGCCCGTGCGGAACTTTACTACCAGGAGGGATTGAGACTGGCACGGAAGCTCGGATATAGGGAACTGCTCTGCCGTTTGCTCGCTTCTCTCGGCAAGATGGCGAAAATTCGCGGCGATTACGCGCAGGCGGAGGCATACTTGCAGGAGGGATTGAGCCTGGCGCGCCAGATCAGACAGCATGAAGTGCTGGTTCCTCTCCTCACCAATCTCGGCACCGTAGAGCTTGAGCAGGGGCGTTCCACCTGTGGAGAGGCCCATCTGCAAGAAGCGCTGCCCCTCGCGCAGAAGCTTGGCTATCGTTCACAGATTAGCTGGCTGCTCGTCAACCTGGGAGCAGCCCTGGGCGAGCGCGGCGACTACGATCAGTCCATAGCCTATCTCCAGGAAGGTATGGCCTGCGCCCACCAGATCGGCTATATGAGAATGGTTTGTCTCGCGCTCGTCAATCTCGCCTGTGTGGCAAGGGAACGCGGGGACTACAACCAGGCCGAAGCCTATCTCCAGGAGGGCCTGGCCTGCGCTCGCGGACGTAACGATGCCTGGTACATCTCTCACATGCTCGGCGAGTGGGGCGAAGTGCATCTCAAGCAGGAGCGAATCGAGGAGGCCATCGCGGCTTTTCGGGAGGCGCTGGCAAACGCTCCCCAGGGAGATCAGGAACTACGAACATTGTGCCAGTACGGCCTCGCGCGCGCTGCTGCCGCCCAGGGAAATCTGGCCGAGGCTCGCTACCTGGGAGAAGCCTGCCTTTCCTTCTTTGAATCGTGCGGCCACCGTTACGCCCCGCAAGCCAGGGAGTGGTTGCGCACACTACCCTGTGACAGGTAATATGCCCGGCGAAGACTCTGAAAAGTTACCCTCTTTATAGATGCTACCCTGGCATGATACAATAGTCCCGTTATGAGATGAGCGATAGAAATGCTACCCTTCCTGGCTCGGCTCCATAGCTGACCTTAACACCCGGGGACTCGTATACGGCTCAATATAATAATTACATCCATAGATTTTAGCATGCTAGATATCATTATAACGCTGGCGCAAAGATTCCGTGCGCAACAGAAACAACTCTATATGGTCGGCGGGACGGTACGCGATGTCCTGCTCCATCGCGGGCAATCCGCCGATGCGGACCTGGCAACCGATGCGCGGCCCGACGAGATCAAGCGCCTGGTAGCGCCAACGCATCCCAGCGCCGTGGTCCTGGTCGGCGAGCGTTTCGGCACCGTGCGCCTGCACTACGATACCAGTATCATTGAGATCACGACTTTCCGCACTGAGCGCTACAACCCGGAATCGCGTAAGCCGGAGGTCTGCTTTGGCACCGACCTGCTGGAAGACCTGCGCCGGCGCGACTTCACTATCAATGCCATGGCGCGCGATCCCCTCAACGGGCACATCATCGATCCTTTCGGTGGCCGGCGGGACCTCGAAGCCCATATTCTGCGCGCCGTCGGTAACGAGCCTGATAAGCGCTTCGACGAAGATCCGCTCCGCCTGCTGCGGGCCGTGCGCTTCGCCGCGCAGCTTAATTTCACTATTGAGGCGGAGACGCAGCAGTCCATCAAGCGCCAGTCGGCAAAGCTGCAAAAGATCAGCCGCGAGCGTATCCGCGACGAAATGAACAAATTGCTGCTCTCCCCTCATCCGGCCAGGGGCCTCGATCTGCTGGTCGAACTGGAGCTGATGGAATGGATTATCCCGGAGGTACTGGAACTACGCGGCGTCAGCCAGCAGGCGCAGCCGCGCAATGTGAGCACAAAAGATGTCTATACCCATGTGTTGCGCGTCGTTGAGCGCTCCTCCCCACGCCTGAAGACACGCTGGAGCGCGCTGCTACATGATATAGCCAAGCCACGGACCAGGACCATCAAGGACAACGAGGTGCATTTCTTCGGGCATGAGGATCTTGGCGCACAGATGACGCGCGAAATTCTCAAACAGCTCCATTTTGATCGCGATTTCATCCAGAGCGTCTCGCAGATCGTGCGTTTACATATGCGGGCCAACGCCTATACGCCCGAATGGACCGACGGGGCGGTGCGCCGCCTGATGCTTGATATCGGCGATGATCTGCCCGACCTGCTTGACCTGTCGCGCGCCGATATCACCAGCTACCGTGTAGACAAGGTTGCTCGCGCCGCCGCACGCGTGACGGAGCTTGCCGAACGCTGCCAGCGACTAAAAGAGGAGGCCGAGCGCGTTCCTTTGAAGAGTCCCTTGAATGGAAATGAGTTGATGGAGCTTTTTGGTCGTGGTCCCGGGCCGTGGCTGCGACCTCTCAAAGAGCACCTGCTTGGCCTGGTTATTGATGGCGTGCTCGCACCCGATGATAAAGAAGAGGCCATAAGGATCGCCAGAGAATTTGATAAAGATCATCAATGAAAGGGCCATCGTGATGCCAAAGGAGAATGAAAAAAAAGGGAAAGGCAATAAGTCGCGCGTTGGCGGCACCGCTCTACCAGGAGCAAAGTCGACGCAGCCAAAACAGCCGCCAGCGAGCAACAATCCGAATCAGCAGCAGATCGAAAGCTACAACCGCGAGATGCGGCGCCGCATGCAGCGCCTCGGCGCCGGTCCCTACAGTCAGGACCAGCGTATGCGTTCCCTCCAGGAGCAGCGCAATAAACGTATAGAGCGTAGAAAGCGCCGCATGGAGGAACGCCGGGCCGAGGCAAGGAAGGCCGGACCGATTGGAAAGATCACCATTGGTCGTAAAAATCTGTACTTTGTGCTTGTCGTTGCCGCCATCATCATCCTGCTCATCGCCTTCGCGGTTTTACGGCAGTTGCACATTCTGGCTTGATGGGGAAGGGACCGCCGGCATAAAAGCCATGCTATGCTTGTTACTTATTATGAATATATAAATAACCTCGCGGAAGTTCCATTTCTCAGAGTGTATCTACTTTTCAGCGCTTTCGCCCTCTCCGGCCAGACGTTCGCGCGGCTCCGCCGCGCAAAGGATTATGGTATGATGGCAAATGCGCTTTGCGCATTTGCCATCATACCATAGACCTGAAAGGCGAGCGCCGCAGCGCGAGCACGGGGCAGCCCTGCCGCTGGAAGACAGGGCTATGTAATGCTCGCCAGAAGCGGGGGTCAAGGGGGCGGCCGCCCCCTTGCGGGGCGCGGGGTGTCCCCGCCCAGACTCTTCCTTTCGGGCGTGGGGTGGGGAGAATTCAATAGCCCTGGCTGGAAGAGCAGGTGGCTTGTAATTTGGCAGCCTCTATGGTAAACTCTTAAATGGATTAATCTAGCTTATTTCGACTTTTACTCCTGTCCGGTAGAAACAGGAGTGGAGATATAAAATACAGTGGAATTTGTTTTAGTAATGTGCTGCACGTATGGTGTGGTCAGGAGGTTCTTTGTACCTTGACAACTGAAAAAATTCGACTCATCCCGCTAGGGGGCCTGGGAGAAGTCGGAAAGAACATGATGGTCGTCGAATATGGAGACGATATCATTATCATTGATGCTGGAGTGATGTTCCCCGATGACGAGATGTTCGGTGTCGATCTCGTCATTCCCGATACGAGCTATCTCTCAGACAAGAAGCAGCGTATACGCGGAATTCTCATCACTCACGGCCACGAAGACCACGTTGGCGGCCTCCCCTATATCCTGCCGATGCTCGACTTTCCCCCCGTCTATGCGACACGTCTCACGCAGGGCTTGATTAACGTCAAACTCAAAGAGCATAAACTACTCGAAAGGGCAGACGTTAACGTTATTACCCCCGGCGATCAGATAGAGCTGGGTAACTGCCTCGTTGAGTTTTTCCGCGTCAACCACAGCATTCCAGACGCGGTAGGTATCGTGATCCATACTCCAATCGGCACCGTGGTCCACACCGGCGACTACAAATTTGATTACACGCCTGTCGATGGCAAGCCCGCCGACTTTGGGACGCTGGGGCGTATCGGCAGGGAGGGCGTTCTGGTGATGCTGGGAGATAGCACGCGCGTAGAATCGCCAGGGTATACGCCATCCGAGCGCGTTATCAACGAATCGCTCGACAAAATCTTTGCCAACGCGCCGGGGCGCATTTTGCTGGCTACCTTCGCGTCGCTAATCTCGCGCGTGCAGCAGGTTGTAGATACCGCTGCCCGCTACGAGCGCTTCGTAGCCCTGGTTGGCCGCAGCATGGTCAACAATGTGCAAATGGCGATGGAACTCGGCTACCTGGACATCCCGAGGGGGATGCTGATACGAGCGGAGGATATCAACAAGTTCAAGCCGGAGCAGGTGGTGATTATCTGCACCGGCAGCCAGGGAGAGCCTACCTCGGCGCTCACACGCATCGCCAATAAAGATCACCGCCTGGTACGTATCGAGCCGGGCGATACCGTGATCCTCTCGGCGACGCCGGTGCCTGGCAACGAGAAAATGGTGAACCGTACCATTAACAGCCTGTTCCGCCAGGGAGCCGAGGTCTTCTACCAGGGCATCTCGCATGTGCATGTGTCGGGCCACGCCTCCCAGGAAGAATTGAAGCTGATGCTCAGTCTCATCCAGCCGAAATTCTTCATGCCGGTGCACGGCGAGTACCGGCAGCTTGTGCTGCATGCCAGGCTGGCGTATTCGCTGGGTATTCCAGAGGAGCATATCGTGGTCGCCGAAGATGGCGATATCATTGAAGTTACCCCCGATGCCATCAAGCCGGTAGATCATACGACCAGCGGCAACGTCTTCGTGGATGGCCTGAGCGTTGGAGATGTCGGGCAGATCGTGCTGCGTGACCGCAAAGTGCTGTCGCAGGATGGCATTCTGATGGTGGTGCTGACGGTGGATAAAGAGACGGGGCAGCCGCTCGCCGGTCCCGATATTGTCTCGCGTGGCTTCGTTTACATGCGTGACGCCGAGGAACTGCTGGAAAGTTCACGCGAGCGCGTGCGCGAGTCGTTCATCGGCTTGAACGGGCACTCCTCGGACTGGTCGTTCGTCAAAGATAAGATCAGGCATACGCTTAGCGAATTTCTCTATGAGAAGACGCACCGCCGCCCCATGATCTTACCTGTCGTGATGGAGGTATAAAAAAGAAGCCAATCGCTCAGACGCTGCGCGTCTGAGCGATTGGCTTCTTTTTTATTTAACTATTGCTTCTCTGGAACATCTGCGCTATCATACGGGTGTCTTACTCTTAAGAAGGGGAAACCGCATGGCAGGCAGCGATCAGAGAAAAGGGGCCAGGCGTCAAAGCGAGCGCATAGTGCCGAATATGGATCGTGGTTCCTCGCGCGTGAGCAGAGCCGCGGGCAGCCTCGGTTCGCAGAGCGTGCAGAGCGCGCGCGTCGAGCAGCGTTCCAGCCTGCCCTCCACAAAGCAGAGCGGGCGCCACCGGGCATCTACAAAGCAGGCATCGCGCAGCAAGAAAAACGCGCGCCCTGATCGTCCCACGCCTTCCAACATCCCTTCTTCCGGCACGCCAAAGGACACGCAATTCATCAAGTGGGCGCAGGATAAATGGCGCGGGATGGAGCCACATCACCAGCAGCGCCTCCTCAGCATCTTGCTGCTGATATTATCGCTCCTGCTGGCGGCGTCGCTTACGGTCTTCCGTTCGGCTCCCGTCCTGCAAGCGTTCTATAAATTTTTCATCACCTTCTTCGGCTGGTCCGCCTATTTGCTGGCACTCGGCCTGGTCGCTTTCGCTATGGCCCATCTGATCGAAGGCATACGCAAGCAGCGCTTTATCCGCTGGTCGATGGTGATCGGCCTGGGTATCATCTGGCTGCTCCTGCTCATCGAGAGCCGTCTGATCTTTGGGCACCTCTCGGTTGGCATACTGGCCGAACTGCTGGTGATCCCGCTGCTGGGCTGGCCTCCGCTGATCGATCACGTCATCACACTGGGCTTGCTGCTCATCGTGGCAATCATCACCTTCCGCATCACTTTCGGGCATGTGCTCATGGTCGGGCGCGTCGTGCAGCGTGTATTGTCAGGAGGCCAGAAAAAGCCTCCCCGGAACAAAAACAGTGGTCCTTCGCCATTTCTGGGGCAGCGCCCCCGGTACAGCCGCTACGGCCCCGGCCCCGCCAATGACGCTGCCACCCCCGGCACCGGGCGCGCCCGGCCGCTTGCACGCGGGGGCCAGCGTCCAATTGCAGGCGCCAGCGCGCCGGCTGAGGAGGACGATGAGGGCAATATCGATTTCGAGGCGGATTTCGAGGCCGATGACGATCCTCTCAACGACATTAACATTCATAAGAAAGACATCGGTCTGGTGCCGCGTGGCCCACGCGCGCCGCAGCCCATTGATCCTGGCAGCCAGGCCCGTCCCGCCCAGAACGTCAGCCAGCGCCCGCTGCCCTTCGATCAGCCCGACGCGGCTCAGTCTGCCAAAAAGTCCGCCCGCAAACCCGAGCAGATGGAGCCGCTGGCGCCCAATCCGCGACTTGTGAACCAGCCGAAAGCGCGCGCCGGGGCCGATCCTACTATTGCCTCGGCCTGGAAACTGCCCGATACCATCCTGCTCAACAATCCAGAGGAAGTCAAGCTGCATATGCTTGGCGACGATACCGGCGCTCTGGCGAAGACCATCCAGGAGACACTGCGCAGTTTCCACGTCGAGGCGGAGGTCAGGCCCGAAGATATAAGCATCGGGCCGACGGTTATTCGCTTCGGCATTCGTCCAACCGGTAAGCCCGCCATGAAGCTCGACGAAAAGAGCGGCAAAATGGCGCCTGTGCGCGATGCCGGCGGCAACATCGTCTACGAAACGCGCACACGCGTCAGTCGCATCATGGCTTTGCAGAACGATCTCGCCCTCGTGCTGGAGGCCAAGACGATCCGTATGGAGGCCCCCGTGCCGGGCCGGCCCTATGTGGGCGTCGAGATCCCGAATAAGAACAGCCGCCTGGTGACGCTGCGCGAAGTGCTGGAGAGCAAGGAGTACCAGGCGGCAAAGGCAAAATCGAAGCTGGCGATAGCGCTGGGCAAGGATGTAGCCGGGCAGGTGCGCGTTGCCGACCTGACACGCATGCCGCACCTGCTCATCGCGGGCGCGACAGGCAGCGGAAAATCGGTATGCATCAATACTATCATCGCCAGCATTCTGACACAGGCAACCCCCGACGATGTGCGCCTGCTGCTGGTCGATCCCAAGATGGTAGAGCTGAACATGTATAACGGGATTCCCCACCTGCTCTCGCCCGTCGTAACCGAGGTCGATAAGGTGGTGCCGCTGCTCAAGAACGCGATCAACGAGATGGAACGACGTTACCGCCTCTTCTCACAATTGAATGTGCGCAACCTGGACGGCTATCGCAAGCTGCGCCGCGAGAAGATTGCGAAGGGCGATACCTCGCTCAACAATCTGCCAGCCATCGTGATTATTATCGACGAACTGGCGGATCTGATGATGGCGGCCCCTGAAGAGGTAGAAGGTATGATCTGTCGCCTGGCGCAACTTGCGCGCGCCACCGGTATTCACCTGGTGGTGGCGACGCAGCGCCCCTCGGTTGATGTCATCACCGGTCTGATCAAGGCGAACATTCCAACGCGCATCTCTTTCATGGTCAGTTCCGCCGTCGATTCGCGCACAATTATCGATATGGGCGGCGCCGAACGACTGCTCGGGCGCGGCGACATGCTCTACCTGCCCGCCGATGCCGGCCGGCCAGAGCGCATCCAGGGCGCGTTCCTCACCGATGAGGAAGCGCAGTCGCTCGTGAGCTACTGGCAGCAGCAGATCATCGAGCACGCTATAGCCGTTGGCAATACCCCTGATCCCGCGCTGGCTCCCACACAGCCAATCATCGAGCCTGGCTGGGAGATCAAAGAGCAGCCCTCCGACGAGTTCGAGCTGGATGATGAGCTGCTGGAGAGGGCCGAAGAGGTTGTGCGCGAGTACGGGAAGGCGTCGATCTCGCTGTTGCAGCGCCGCCTGCGCATCGGCTACTCGCGGGCGGCGCGCCTGATCGATCTATTGGAGGAGCACGGCATCATCGGGCCATCCGAGACCGGTGGACGCTCGCGCGAGATACTGGATAGCGGCAATGGCTATGACAGGCGCGGCGAGGGCCATTCGCTGGCCGACGAGGCAGCGGATATCGTGGCCGGGGAGCGCGCGCGAGATGAGTTCCTGCGCAGGCAAGCGGCGCGCCACTCACCGCCATCAAGCCAGGATCAGCCGTCCTCCCCCGATGAGCGCGACTAATGGCAAACATGTTTTTATTACTTTTCACCGCTTTTGCTCAAGCTGGTGCAGTGCCTCCGCCCGGCTGTGCCGGGCCAGGTTATGGCCGGGATCCAGCTCAAGGGCGCGATCAAAGTCGATAATGGCCTGGCGATAGCGCTGGAGGCCGTAATATGCGTTGCCACGGTTGTAGTACGCCCTGGGATCAGCAGGAGTCAGGGCGACGGCGCGGTCAAAATCGTCGAGCGCTTTGCCATACTGCCGCAGGAGGCCATAGGCGATGCCCCGGTTCGTGTAGATTGTGGCATTGTAGGGATCGCGGGCAATGGCCTGGTCGTAATCGGCGATAGCCCTGTGATACTGCCGCAGGTGCGCGTAGGCAAGACCGCGATTATGATAGGCCGTGGCATAGTCAGCATCGAGGGCCAGCGCGCGGTCATAGTCGGCGATGGCTTTGTGATACTGTCGCAGACCATCGTAAGCGTTGCCACGATTATTGCAGGCGACAGCATCGTAGGGATCGAGGGCCAGCGCGCAGTCATAGTCGGCGAGAGCGCGCTCATATTCTCGCAGGTGGCCGTAAGCGTTGCCACGGCGCGCGTAGGCAGCAGCGCAGCCAGGATCAAGGTCAATCGCCTGACTATAGGCAGTCACGGCCTCTGTATAGCGCAGAGCCTCGTAGTGAGCATCGCCCTCGGCGAGCCACTGCCGCTTTGTCTTTCGGTTCATCGCTGGTACCGGCTGCGCAGGCTGCGCAGGCTGCACCGGCTGCGCACGCCCACATACTGCTTCCAGCGCGGCAGCAAATTCCCACACGCTGGCAAAACGGCTCTTTGGCTCCTTTGCCAGCGCCCGCATGACGACCTGTTCGAGTGCCGGCGAATAGTGCGCAATTGTGCGCGGCAGCGGCGGAGGAGCGACCTGCATATGCTGGCCGAATAGCTCGTAGAAGGTTCCTTTAAAGGGCCGCACTCCAGTCAGCCACTCGTAGACAACCACACCAAGCGCATATTGATCGCTGGCGCGGCTCGCCTTGCCCAGAAATTGTTCGGGCGCCATATAGTAAGGCGTACCTGCCATGCTCCGCACCGCCTGAATCGACGAAGCGCTCCCGCTCTGCGAGACCACCGCGATGCCAAAGTCGCTCAACAGCACCTCGTTATTCCTGCCGATCAGCATATTCTCCGGCTTGACATCGCGGTGGATCAGGTTCTCCTCATGGGCAAACTGTAACGCGGCGGCGATCTGCTGAACGTACTCTACAATCGTGGGCAGCGGCAGCGGCATGCCTCTGGGACAGCGGTGACGCAGCGTGCCGTTGGGGGCATACTCCATGACGATGAACGGCGTGCTGGTGGTTTGCTCCACGCCGAAGTCGAGCACAGGAACAATATGGGGGTGTCTGAGGCGAAAAATGCGCACCTCATTGATGAAATCGTAAAATTCCTCATTGCTGATCCTGGTATGCAGGATCTTGATGGCGACCTGTGTTTTGCGGCGTATATGCTCGCCGAGGTAAACCTCACCAAATGTCCCCTGCCCCAGTAAGCGTATGAGGGAATAGTTGTCAAGCTGCTGACCTGAGCGGTCCGCCATTTCCTCTTTCCACCAGGTGGCCCACTCCACCCAAAAGAATTTCGGGGAACACTCCACAGCCTCCATCTTCCGCCAGGCAACGACGCTGCCGCGTCCAGTGCGGCGCCCTCAGCCCTGCGGAGAGGCAGCGCCCCCGTCAGGAGGGCGACCACCCTCCTGCACCTCCCGCTATTATAGCTCTCTGCGGGCCGGCGGTCAATAAACTCACTGCTGCTCTTCCTCTCGCAACTCCCGTAATAACTGCTGGTCGAGCTTGCTGCTCAGGTCGAGTCTGGCAAACAGGTCGGGGCGACGCTGGCGCGTTCGCCTTAACGATTCCTTGCGCCGCCAGCGGGCGATCTGCTCGTGATGGCCCGAAAGCAGGATCTCGGGCACGCGCCACGTTCTGAATTCGGGAGGGCGCGTATACTGTGGATACTCCAGCATATAGCTGCTGTGGGACTCCTCCAGAGTAGAGCCTTCGGCCAGCACGCCGGGGATAAGGCGCGCGACGGCATCGACGACGACCATTGCGGCCAGTTCGCCGCCCGTGAGTACATAATCGCCAATCGATAGCTCGTCGGTGACAAGATGCTCGCGCACACGCTCATCGATGCCTTCATAGTGACCGCAGAGCAGTGAGATACGTGGCTCACGCGCCAGTGCGCGGGCAATCTCCTGGTTGAAGAGGCGCCCCTGCGGCGTTAGCAGGATGATCGGGCCGCCCTGGTAGACAGCCTCAACGGCGGCAAAAATTGGTTCGGGCTTCATCACCATTCCGGCGCCGCCGCCATAGGGATAGTCATCGACGATATGATGTTTATCGGTGGTTACATCGCGAATATTATGCAAGCTAATACTGAGCAGCCCCCGCTCCTGTGCGCGTTTCAGGATGCTCTCGCTCAATGGTCCCTGGAACATAGAGGGAAAGAGCGTGAAGATGTCAAAATGCATGAGCCTACTCACCTCTGCCCATTTGTGTTACAATAACACCGTTGCCCTTTACGCGCAAGTCTTGTGAACCAGCGGCCACGCAGGTCGTTGCCACAGTGGAGAGTCGATGATGTCCTGGTCGCAGATGCAACCACCGGAAGCAATGCACGATCAAATGACTATCCTGGTAGGCAGCGCCGTGCGACTACTTGGTGGCGAATGCGGCGTCTTTGTCGTATCGAACGAGGCATTTGATCCGCAGAGCCATGCTGAATATACCAGCTACCAGTTGAGCGAGGAGATCCTGTCGCTGCTGCTGGTGGCGGCCCGGGAGGGGGCCCAACCGAGTACCCTCTATCCTTTTGTGACCGCGCCGCTGCCGCCAGCGCTGCGCGTACAGGTGGGTCTGGATGAAAAGTTTGCCGCCTGGCAGGAGATCGAGCGCTGCTCGCTGGCTTTATATGATCGATCAGGGCTGCTGGGAGTGCTGCACTGCCTGCGCCCGGCCAGCGCCTGTGCCTGGTTCGAGCACGAGAGGGGGGAGCGCGCGCAAGCCGCTTTACACCAGTTCATCGCGCAGGTGGCAGGCGGCCTGCGCTTCGCCCTGAGAGCGCAGTCGCTGGTCAAGGAGCAGGGACGCTTTGCCGCCATTTTTCAGCATAGCGCGGAGGGCATCCTCACCGTCGATCACGCATTGCGCATCATCGACTTTAATCCGGCGATGGAGCGCCTGACGGGCTGGCACGAAAGCGAAGTGCTTGGCCGCTTCTATTTCAAGGTGCTCCGCCCTAGAGATCGACAGGGGAACGAACTGGGGCTACAGGACTCGCCGATCCTGCAAGCCTTCGCCGGTCAGCCGGTTGTAGAGCGCGAAATGATAATTACGGCCCGCGATGGACAGTGTTTCGATGTGCTGGTCACAGCCTCCTGCGTCCTCTCGGCAAGAGGAGAGCCGATGAATGGCATTCTCAACGTGCGCGACGTAACTCGCGAGCGACAGCAGGAGGAACAGCGTTCAACATTCATTTCTGTGATATCGCATGAATTGCAGACGCCCATCGCTATTATCAAAGGCTACGCCTCGACGCTGGCCCGCAGCGACGCGAAGCTCGAACCCGAAGCGCTGCGCTCGCGGCTAATTGCTATCGAAGAGGAAGCTGATCGTTTGAATAAACTGGTAGGAAACCTGCTCTATGCCTCACGCATTCAAGCTAATGGCCTGCATATGGATATTACATCGCTTGACCTCGGCCCGCTGATACAGAAGGTCGCGCGTCGTTTCCGGGGCAGGTATCCAGCTGTGCGTATAACGCTATCGATCCCGCCGAACTTACCATCGGTGATGGCTGATGGAGAGCGTATCGAAGAAGTATTGCAGAACCTGCTGGATAATGCTATTAAATATTCGCCCGACCGGCCTCTCATCACCATCTCGTGCCGCGCAACGGGCGAAGAGGTGATCGTCAGCGTCAGCGATGCCGGCATGGGCATCTCACTGCGTGACCAGGAACAGATTTTTGAGCGTTTTCACCGCGTTGGCGCTCCGCTTGCGCAGGCGACCCCGGGGGCCGGGCTGGGATTGTATATCTGCCGGGCGATTGTGGAGGCGCATGGAGGGCATATCTGGGTTGAGAGCGCTCTGCGTCAGGGTTCGACATTTTCGTTTAGTTTACCGCGTGAGGAGAAAGCACATTTACCGATGGTGGTGTTTTGAATGGAACAGGAAGCCTTCGATCAACGTGATATGACGATCTTGATTGTAGACGACGAGCCACGTATTCGCGACCTGGTGCGCCTGAATCTGGAAATGGAGCGCTATCGAGTGATCGAGGCCAGTAACGGGCGTCAGGCCCTGGATGAGTTACGCGAACATCTGCCCGACCTGATTGTGCTGGATGTGATGATGCCGGAGATGGACGGCTTTGAGACGCTGCGGGCCATTCGTGAAGTATCCACGGTTCCCGTCATCATGCTTACCGTGCGCCAGAGCGAGCAGGAACGCATACACGGGCTGGACCTGGGGGCCGACGACTATATCTCCAAGCCGTTCAGTCCCCGCGAACTCCTTTCGCGTATCCGTGCGCTGCTGCGCCGCTCATTGATGGCTCCCCCGGCCCGCAAGACGGTGATCGAGGTCGATCCCGATCTCAAGATCGACTTCTCGCGCCGTGAAGTCACTGTGCGCGGGGAGAAAGTGATGCTGCGTCCAACCGAGTACCGCCTGCTCTACCACCTGGTCAGCAACGCCGGACGCCTGCTGACGCATGAAACGCTGCTCTCTAAAGTCTGGGGCAGCGAATACCGCGACGAGTCCCATTACCTGCGTTTATACATCACCTATCTGCGGCAAAAGCTTGAGAAAGATCCGGCGCACCCGCGCTATATCCTGACCGAGCGCGGCGTTGGCTACCGTTTCAAAGAACTGGACGGGGGCTGATACAAAAATGCCCTGGTATGCGGCGGCACGGCTCCGCGACGCTTTGATGGTACTCCCGAACAACGGAAAGCGTGGGCACCGCGTATTATAAGGGAACTTTCACAGAATGAGATTTAACAACCAATCAGTATCATATCCTGGGCGTAGCCACGCGATAATGAAGTGTAACGAACAAGAAAGGACATTTTATGAATAAAAAGGAACGTGTTGATGCTGCATTGCGCGGTGACGCAGTAGATCGTGTTCCCGTCAGCATGTGGGGACACGATTTCGAGCGTGAATGGAGCGCGCAATCGCTCACCGAGGCGATGGTCGAAAACTTCCTGCGCTATGATTGGGACTATATGAAGGTCAATCCGCGCGCCTGTTATCATGTCGAGGGGTGGGGAGCCAGATACCATCCTTCCGGCGAGAAATATAAGGCCCCCGTCTTTGAGGGTGGGCCGATAAAAAGTGCTTCAGACTGGAAGCGCATCCGCCCCTTAGAGCCGGATCAAGGGGCGCTGGGCGAGCAACTGCGTGCGTTACAGCTCATCAATCATGAAATTGGCTACGATGCCTACTTCGTAGAGACTATCTTCTGTCCTCTGGGCGTCGCTAAATATCTTGTCGGCAACCGGAATGAGCCGGTGCTCCAGACGATCCGCGAGGACCGTGCCGCGATGCATGCCGCGCTGCGCGTGATTACCGAGACCTTCACAGCCTTCGCCATTGCCTGCATGGAAGAAGGGGCCACCGGCATCTTTTACGCCACGAACGGCTGGGCCAGCGAGGGCCTGCTGACTCCCGATCAGTACCGCGAGTTCGGGGAGCAGTACGACCTGGAGTTTCTGGATGGCATCAAGAGCCGCAGCAAGCTTACTATTCTGCACAACTGTGGCACGCACATCTACTTCGACCAGCTTGCTGCATACCCTGTGCAGGCAATTAGCTGGGGCGCCACGCTTGAGGGCAATCCAGATCTGGGCGAGGGCAAGAAGAGGTCTGGCAAGGCGGTGATGGGCGGTATCAGCGAGAAAAGCACGCTCAAGAACGGCTCGCCCCAACAGGTAGAGGAAGAGGTTGCGCAGGCGCTCGAATTGACCGGCGGCCGGCATGTGCTGCTCGCTCCTGGCTGCTCGGTGCCTCCAGAGACGCCGGCGCGGAACCTTGCGGCGGTCAGGCACGCCTTGTCTTGACACCGCCTGGCTCATTCGCTATACTCCACATAATTCCCGGCCTCCTCGCCAGATGGTCGCGCGGATCCGCTGCACGAAGGATGTCTGGTGTGGTGTGTGGACAGGCGCGAAGCGCCTGTCCACACACCACACCAGACATTGGCGAGCGCCGCAGGCGCGAGCAAGCGTTTGTCTCGGAAATCAGGCACACCCTGACACCATAGCTATCCACGATGGCTAACGCTCGGACAGCAAGACAGTAAAATGTTGTATAGTATATGTCAACGTGTAGATCCTGCGCCGCTTCTTGAAGTCAGGGAAGGGACAGGTCTGGTCACGGGATGATGTAGACGCAAGGAACTCGTGCCGCACTTTTCGGCGGTGTTAGAGAAGAGATAAGCCCGGTCATGGGATTATAAATAAGACGCAGGGAACTCGTGCCGCACTTTTCGGTAGTATAGAGAGGGTACATCGCGAGACATGGAGCGCTATCGAACCATGCGGGCCTACTCAGCGGGTGGCGTCGTTTTTCGCCTTGCTCCGGTGCACTCTCCTGAGAACAACTTCGCAGCGAGTCTACATGGCATGGAGCAGGAGACTCCATCTCCCGAAGATGCAGTTACTATGGAGGTGGCCCTGGTAGGACGCAGCCACGCCGGTATCTGGGCTTTGCCCAAAGGGACGCCCCGGCCCGGCGAGACCGTTGAGCAGGTGGCCGTGCGTGAGGTACAGGAAGAGACAGGGCTAAAGGTTCGCTTGATCGCTTATATCGGCAGTATCTCGTACTCCTTTGTACGCGAGCAGGTACGCTACTATAAACAGGTGCGTCATTTCTTACTGGAAGCCATCGGGGGCGATATTACCATGCACGATCACGAATATGATCGTGTGGAATGGTTCGCGCTTCCCGAGGCTTGTCGTCGCCTGACGTATCAGAACGAAGTACATATACTTTGCCAGGCAGAAGATATGCTACAACGCTGGTTGCAGCATCAGCGCAAAGAAGGGCAGAAATAGAGGTATGCAGACGCAGCCGCGCTTCCGATTGGCGCGCCGCATTCTTTTTCCCTATAGTGGAGCGGAGCCGCTTTCACGCCAGCAGAGCTTGCGTGTCATTGTAGCCTGGGCAGTGGTCTTTACGCTCCCTATGATTCTCTGTACGCTATTCGCGGGCCTGTTCGTGGCCGCGTCCGCGAGCAGAATCCTGTTGCTGCTGCTGATCGTCGCGCTGGGAGGCATCATCATTTTTGGCGCCTCGGCCTGGTTCGTTGTCAGAATGAGTAACCGCTCTGCTCGCCTCCGGCAGCAGAATGCTACCAGGACCAGCAGCACTAGTGGAGGTAGGTATGGATCTTAGTGTTGAAGGTAAATCGGAGCGTATTCCGCCCGGTTCGCATATCTGCCAGCTTTACAGTAAGGTGACAGAAATTCCCGGTGTGACCGCCCGTTTGATGAGAGTGGGATTATCGGTCTCTGAAAAATGCATGTTCGCTGCGGCTCCCGCGCAGGTGAAGGAGTTGCGCGACGAACTGCATAAATTACAACTAGATGTAGATGAATTGATTAAATCAGGACAACTGGTATTGTATGACGAGCGAGAGCCGTTTCTGGCGGGGGGAAAGCGTTTCGATCCCTATTTTTTGCTCTCCTCACACCAGACCTTTATTGCCCAGGCATTACGCGAGGGATGGCAGGCGGTGCGTATCTCGATAGATATGACCTGGCTCGCAAAGGATATCGCTTCCCCTGAGCAGATCCTCAAGTACGAGGCCGCTTCCGATGCCGTGTTTACGTTCCAGAATGCTCCCATCATTGCCTTGATGCACTATGACCATAGCAAGCTGCTGCCAAGCCTGGTGGTGGAGATGCTCAAGCTTCATCCTATCTCTGTCGTGGGCAAGTACATTAAACGCAATCCCTTCTATCTGAATTCAGAACAGTACATGCTCAAAATTCTACGTATCAATAAAGAGAAAGGGAATAATACAGCAGGATAAGATCGAGCCGCGCAGCGCGGCTCGATCTTATCCTGCTGTAAGAGGGATTATTCTCAGGAGAAGAAGTCGCCGAGGTTGATATTCATGTTGTTCTGGCCGCCGGCCTGCTGCGCCCCCTCAGCCGTGGGCGGGTGATAGGTCATAGATTGGATACCGACACGCCCGGGACCGATGAAGCGGTTGAGGATGATCGAAGCCCCGGCCATGAAGCCTCCGATAGCGCCCAGGATGCCGCCCCCGCGCTGTGATCCGGCCACCGTCGTCACCTGCATCTGGACCGAGGGATCTTTCCACAGCCACGCGCCGGGTTCGATATCCAGCGCTTCGCCGGGCGCAAGCATCTTCTCGAAGACGTTTCCGTAGCCGTGCAGCAGCAGCATGCCCTCGCCGCCGCGCGCTGTGAACTGATCGACGAAGAGACCGGTACGGCTGAAGAGGATGTTCGCGGCCCCTTGCACGAAGGTGAAGCCATAATCCAGGTTGCCGGTAGCGACCAGGAATTGATGCTCGCGCACCTCGACCATCTGGCCCGGCTGGAGGCGCAGGGCGACGATCTGGCCCACGGAATCGCGCGAGAAGGCGATGTTGCCAGGCCCATGCGCTTCGGTGATGAAGATCTGCAAGCCCGCAAAGAAACGTCTCGCGGCCCCCTGGATCGTCTTAAAGCCAATCTGCACGCCGGGATGCTTCCACAGCAGGATATGATGCTCGAAGTAGATGGGCATCTGATTCCCCAGCATGATATCCACCACGGGCACCAGTTCTCCGTCAATGGAGATGGTCATATCGGCGACACGCAGCGGGCTTTTGGGGTTGTGCAGTTCGGCTTTGGGCACCGCATTGCCGAACATGCTATTCCGGTATTCTTCATACTGATCAGGGGGTGTATATACCCCCTGAGGGGCTGCTCCCTGCGCTCCTGGAGGCGGTGGCGTGTAGGACGCTGCTTGCATGGGAGCGCCGCAGGTCCCGCAGAATTTGACGCCATCGGCGACCTGACTCTGGCAACGGGGACAAATCATCTGTCTTGACCTCCTTATATGCTGAACATCCTGTTTTTTTCTCGGGCCGTGTGCATGTGTTTGCAAGATGATAACAGCATTCGGAGGAATATACAAGAGGATAAATCATCTGTGGCAATCGCTTGCTCGCGCCTGCGGCGCTCGCTTTATAGAGTGTATGATGCAGCACAGGCGCAAAGCGCCTGTGCTGCATCATACACTCTATCCTTTGCGTGGCAAAGCCGCGCGACAGTTCGGCGTGATGTTATTATAGCACAAAACTATCGGCGAGCGGGCTGCGGGTGTTACCGTTATCCCGCTTATCCCCATTGAGGTTGACCGATGGCTGTCCGCCCGTCGGGCGCCCATTGGACGTATAGGTGCTCTGAGATGACGGAGACATCGCCTGTGTATTTTGCAGGCTCTGCAAGCTCTGTAACGCTACCTGGGCCTGTGGATTTACAGATACGGGCGCCCCAGGTTCCGTTGCAAGCTGAATCGTCTTGCCCTCAATTACCACCGCAATGCCAACTCCGCGTCGAAGATCGGCGAGCTGGCGGCGCAACTCGCGATTCTCAGCCTCTAACGCGTCCATCAACTTCTTCTGCTCAAGCAGCATCTGAGCGATGCCCTCAAAACCAGCGCTAGCAGCACGATCCATAGTGGATTCCTCCTGCGTACTTCGTGTACCCAATAATTCTAGAACAAAATCCCCCATACAATACCTCATCCTCCCAGCTTTATCATGCCCAAACTTGATAATCCGACGAACCTGTTGTCAGGAATTGGGAAACCGAAGGATTACCTCCCCACCGGGGTGGGTTCCCTCGCGCCCATGTCAGGGGATTACCGTCCCCTGCACCCCCTGCTACGCCGCTTTATTTAGTAGAGGCACGATACGATCCCAAATCGCTGCCGCAACGCCTGTTTTGGGCATTACCGGCAAATCTTCCACTGCCCCGTCGGCATGGAAGATCATGACTTTATTCGTGTCCGTCCCAAAGCCACTATCCGCACGGGTGACATCATTGGCTACCAGCAGGTCAAGCCGTTTTGTCGCGAGCTTGGCCTGTGCGTGAGCAATGATATGTTCAGTCTCAGCAGCAAAACCAACACAGATCGGGCGTCGTGATGGCCCACTCTTATCCGGCTTATGCAGGACCTCAGCAAGCTCTTTGAGAATGTCCGGGTTCTGTACCAGGTCTACCGAAAACTCGCCCGCATTACCCGAGGTCTTCTTGATTTTTTGTGCTGCCGGCTTTGCCGGGCGGAAGTCTGCGACAGCGGCACTCATTACGAGTACATCGGCTTCATGGATGAAGCTGTGAATAGCGTCGCGCATTTGCAGCGTTGTACCGACGCTGTGCAACTCCACGCCATAGGGCGGCGGCAGCGCGACAGGCCCCGATATCAACACGACATGCGCGCCACGGTCTCTCGCTTCCGTTGCCAGAGCATAGCCCATCTTGCCAGATGAGCGATTCCCCAGATAGCGTACCGGATCTAGCGGTTCTTGCGTGCCGCCGGCGGTGACAATTACGCGGCGACCTGCAAGATCACCTTCCCGCCCCAGCACCATTGCGATAGCCCCCAGGAGCGTTGCCGTCTCGGGCAAGCGGCCGGGGCCAATGGCCCCCGAAGCCAGTCGTCCCACCTCCGGCTCCACGATATGCGCTCCGCGTTCCCGCAGGACGCGCAGATTGGCCTGTGTCGCCGGGTGCGTGTACATATCCATATACATCGCGGGCGCCAGCAACAATGGAGCCTTTGTGGCGAGCGCGACAGCGGTCAGCATATTATCCGCCATGCCATGAGCCAGCCTGGCAATCGTATTGGCCGTCGCCGGGACAATCGCCAACACCTCCGCCGCTTCCGCCAGCGCGATATGTGTCTCGGCAGCTTTCCCCGAAGGTTCCCAGAGGTCGCTATATACGGGCCGATGGCTCATGGTTGAGAAAGTAAGCGGGCGGATAAAATCTCCCGCATGCTCCGTCATGATTACATCGACGATGGCGCCTGCCTGTTGCAATTGACTCACAAGCTCGACAGCCTTGTACGATGCAATCCCTCCACAGATACCGACGATGACACGCCTGTTAAGTAACATTGCTGACCTGTTCGTCCCCTAAGTCTGGCAGTCGCGGTGAGAACACTGGTACAATAGCACACGCTGACGCTGCCTGACAAGCCATATGCCAGGAAGTACCACATTCCTGACGGCTCACCGCTGCGCGGTTCGCCCGGGCGGGGGGCGCCATAACGGAGGCCGGGGCCATGTCGCCCATCTCACATCCGCCCATAAACTCTCCGCCCGGGGGCGCCATAACGGAAGCCGGGGCCATGTCGCCTATCTCACATCCGCCCATAAACTCTCCCGCCGGGGGGGCGCCGTAGGCGCACAAAAACAGGCACAATGGCTTAAATCAGGCGCGCACATCTTTTTTCTTCAGGAGCCATGCGATGGCGAAGCCCAGCAGCAAGATCATCAACGCCAGCACCGCCCAGCACAACAGCAGGTGGAAGAGCGCCTGCCCCTGGCTATAGGTCGAGAAAAGCGTGCCCCAGTAGGAGAAACTATCGGCCCCCAGTTTGTCGCCATGCAGCCCGACGGTTGAACCCATTGCCGCCATTGCCCAGCGCGCGGGGAAGAAGACCGCAGGTATTTGCAGCGCCTGCGGATTATCAAGCGAGAAAACCACGCCCGCGAAGATGACCTGCGGCAGCAAGGCGAGGGGGATCATGCTCATGGCGCGGTCATTGGTGGGGACGAGCGCCGAGATGGTCAGGCCGGTCATCAGCCCGGCAAGGGAGGTCAGGGCCATCGTGATATATATTTCCAGGAACGGCGGTAAGAAGATGCTCACACGGAACGGAGACTTCAGGTTTACCAGCAGCACCAGGATGAGGCTCTGGATCAGGCACAGTGTACCCAGTACCGCGATCTTTGAGAACATATAGGGGGCGATGCCCAGATTCACCGTGCGCTCGCGCCGGTAGATGGGCACCTCTTTGACAATCTCGCGCGCGCCATTGATACAGCCGAACATGACGGCGGCAAAGGCCATGATAAACAGGATCTTCTGTGCATTGCCGCCGGAACCCGGCTCAATCGAATCCTGCAAAACCTGCTGCTTCGATTTCCCCTGCTGGGCCGCGAACTGATCCCCCTGCGGACCGTTGAGCAGATTGACGACACGCTGGCAGTCGATTGATACGATTGGCCCACTGGTGGCCGTGGGATCCTGGCGCAGAGGGCAGGTAGCGATACTTGTTGGATCGAAGGTGCCGTGGCCTGCCAGCAGGAACAGCACAATCGCGATAATCGGCGCCTGCAAGAGCAGGATCATCAGGTTGCCCACGTCGTTGCGCAGCAGCTCCAGGTAGCGCATCGAGAGGATGCGGAACTGCTTCCAGGGATTGCCGCGCCTGGGCAGCTTGACGAGTCCAGTCTGCGTCAGGCCATTCGCACGCCCGGCGGGACCTTGATTGAGCGGCGCAACCACATAGCGCTGGTAGTCCGCCGACTGTTTGAACCTTGCCTCGGCCTCCGCCGGAATGTTCGGATTCTCGTCGCTCGGCTCCAGGGCACTATAGATCTCGGCGAAGTCGGTCTTGCCAAAGTAGGCTTTCGCTTCATCCGGTGGCCCGAAGTAGGCCAGACGCCCACCCTGACACAGGAAGCAGACGTAATCGCAGGAATTGATGTTGTTGGTGGCATGCGTCACCAGCACAATGGTGCGCCCCCGGTCCGCCAAACGGCGCAGCAGCGACATCATCTTGCGATCCAGGCCGGGATCAAGGCCCGACGTTGGCTCGTCCAGGAAGAAGACGCTGGGGTTCGCCAGCAGTTCGAGCGCGATGGAGACGCGCTTGCGCTGGCCGCCTGAGAGCTTGCTGACCAGGAGATCGCGGCGCTTCTTCATATCCACATCTTCGAGCACTTCATTGATGCGCTGCTTGATCTGCGTCTCAGTAAAATCATCGGGCAGGCGCAGTTTGGCGGCATAGTAGAGCGCGTGCTCGACGGTCAGGTCGCGATGGATGATATCATCCTGCGGTACGTAGCCGAGCTGCGTGCTGAAAGCCGCGAGATGGCGATAGTAGTCCTGGCCGTTGTAGAGCACCATACCCTGCTGCGCTGGCCGCAGGCCGTTGAGTGCATCCATCAGTGTCGATTTGCCGGCACCGGAGCCGCCCACCACGGCTACGAACTTGCGCGGTGGGATCACCAGCGAGATATCGTTCAGCAGGATCACCTGTTTGTTGCCCGCCCTCTTGAGGTGCAGGGCATCGATACGGATGCCGTTGCTTTCGTCCTGCTGCGTCAACTGCGTCCCCGTATAGGTCAGTTTGAAGGGACCGATACGGATCTCATCGCCCGGTTTGAGCAAGTGGTTGGTGACGCGCTGCGCATTGACGTAGACGTGGTTCGTGCTGTTCAGGTCAACAATACGATAGCCCTGCGGCGTCTGCTCCAGGCGGGCATGATGAGCCGAGACCTGCGGGTGGTTCAGGTGCACCATATTATCGGGCATGCGCCCGATGGAAATTACAGGCGCGCCAAGCGGGATGGGCCGGATCTCTGGCAAAGCCTCCTGCGCGGCGCCGCTGCCATCGTTGTAGGTCAGCGTCACCATCGTACCGTGCTCATCGCTGATGCGGAAAACATCGCCGCGCGTCAATACCTTGCGAAACTGCTCGTCGCCCCGGATGACGCGCCCCTGGTAAGTGATGCCGTTGAGCGTCTTGCCGCGCGTGGGATGTGGATGAATGAAGACAAGCTGGTTGCCCTCGCGCACGATCTGCGCGTGAAAGCCCGAAACTGTCGGCCTGTTGATTACAATATCGTTCGAAGGGTCACGCCCGATGTTAATGACCTGCTTGCTCAGGGGATAGGAGTGCTTCTCCTGATCGGTGTTGGTGCTTACTTCGAGCATAGGCGTGCCCATTATGTTCGTGCCGTCGGGACCATTTACCAGAAAAGCACGCTCGGTCCCCGTCATGCCGCCACCCGGCATTGGTGGTGGAGGCGCAAAAGCGGCCTGTTGTTGAGCAAACGGCGCGACCTGCGGCGAGGATGGGGCAGGCGCCGCGCGCCGCGACTCCGGCGGTTGCGGAGCCTGGCCCGCTGGCTGGATATAAGGAGCCTGGAGCGCCCCGCTGCCCACCAGCAGGCGCAGAGTTGTCCCGCCTCCCAGGCCGATCACATCCTGATCGTTCACAGTCGCCTGCTGCACTTCGTGGCGATTGACGGTAAGCGTGTTTTGCGGCGCCAGCTTGGTAATGCTCCATGCCGCGCCGTTCCAGGTAAGTTGCGCATGGCGCCGTGAAACCGAGGGATCAGCAATAACGAGATCGTTGCCCGGCTCGCGGCCAATAGTGATGGTTGGCCTGGTGATCTGGTACGTATTGCCGGTCAGCGGGCCGGTCAGGAACTGAAGCGAGCCGAGGGTGAGAGGTCCTTTCACCGCGTCCATGTCAAGATATGCCGCGCCTGGCTACCTCCTCGCTGGCCGGAGATAGGGCCACTGCGGCCTCTCCTTTCTTACAGATGATTACGCTTACCAGAATTTCAGAGTGCAGCTGATTTCCAACACTCACGCTTGCTCGCGCCTGCGGCGCTCGCTTTATATAAGTGGTGTTGAGGGGAACGTGCTGCGCCCGTTCCCCTCAACACCACTCATATCTACTATGCGGCTTCGCCATCTATCCAGCCCCGCAGGCGCTCACAGCAGACGCAATTCCTGGCGCAGCGAAGCCATGTGCGTGCCTGCCGAGAAAGGAGGCGCTGAGAATCAGACATCCCTCAGAGCATACCAGGTTTGTCTATTATAGAGAAACGTTTCATTCAGCGCAATATATACGCGAGGCAGAGGGGGTTTTAGTGGCCGCGTTTTTTAGGGCAGCCGCTCGCCGCCTTAGACCTGCGCTTTGTGGAGGATAACATTGCCCGTACTCACGTCGAGCACCAGGGTGGGAGCGTTCTGCGGGCTTGTGGAGGGAGTCAGAGGACCATGAAAGCTCATGGCGCCGTCTCCGTTGTTCTGCACCTGGATAGGGAAATCGCTCTTGATCGCGCCAACGTTGGTATTGGCATCGAGCACGACGTTGGCGCTGGCCGGCAGCGTGGCATCTATATTGCCCTGTTCGCACTGAATAATATAGCTCCCCTGCGACCTGGCAGCGTCCGGGGCAGCGAGCAGCCCGTTAAAAATCACATTGCCCTGACCTGTCTCGATATGAGAACCATCGGCTAGTACTACATGGCTAACGTTGATACTACCGGTGCTGCCCTTGATCGTCAGGATGCCGCTCACGCCATCGATGCTGACGTTGCCTACGGGCGCCTCTACGTCCAGCGCCAGCGTCGGCCCGCTGCTCGGCAAGATGTTGGGAGGCAGTGTTACCGTCAGATCTACCGAGTCGCCGGCGCCGCGCAGGAAGCCGCCACTATCGGGAATAGTGGTATCAATCGCCAGCGCGTTCTGCGCGGGGGTCGTGCCGGTTGAAGATGTGGCCGCGCTCTGTCCCCCGGCACATGTCAGTGGCATAGAGATTGCACCCGGCGTCTGCACCGCCACGGAGATGCGTCCGAACTCCTGATTGGCAGCAGCCTGGCTATTCGCGCGCACGATCTTCTGGCTCATCACAGAGACCGTCGAGGCACGTGGATCTACCTGAACTTTGACGTTGCCAACGCTGTTGCAGATGCGCATCCGGGCGATGCCAGAGAGAGCTACCTTCTGCGTGTTTTGCTGCGTAAAGGTCTGCGGTTGGCTCAGCCCGATCACGCCCGCGTTATCTCCCTGTAAAGAGTGCAGCGTGAAAAAGACGACTCCTGCGGCGGCGCACACGACCAGGAGAACGCCCAGAGCGCATCCTGCCAGCAAGATGGGCCAGACTTTGCGCTGGCGGCGCCGGCGGCGCCGTGGGATCCGCCGTCGCTCATATTCGTAATCGTCCTCGTCCTCATCCTCGTAGTCATCCTCGTCCTGCTCATCCCAATCTGTATAATATCGGTCTCTCCCTCGGCCCATAAATTCTTAACTGCCTCGCTTTCGCACCCTTCCAGGCGATGTACACGTTCTTACCAGTACTTACGAACGAGCAACATAATAGTTTCCGCCAGCGAGCAGGCTTGTGCCTGCGACGCTTACTGCATACAGGTTGTGTTGTGGGAAAACGCGCTTCGCGCGTTTTCCCACAACACAACCTGTATCCAACGCGCGGCTGCGCCGCGCGAAAAGCCTGTCAGAGATGACGAGGAGGCAGGGAATCAGACTCCTCTAAAAGATCCTTTTCAAGGTGTGCTTTGCACGTTATAATAAGGGCAACTCTCCTGGTTCGTCGCCAGGGGCATACGCGAAAAATTTATCACACCCTCTCTCTGGTGTTCATAAGGTTGTGGTAGGAGCAGCAGACACAATATGGCCGATCAGCAGGGCTTTCTGATACGTTTCTGGGGGGTGCGCGGGAGTTATCCCACCCCTGGACCGCATACGCTGCGTCATGGAGGAAATACCTCCTGTGTGGAGGTGCAGGTCGGCGGGCGCACGCTCATTCTTGATGCCGGCAGCGGGATTATCCGCCTGGGCGAAAAGCTCATGCACCAGCATGATGGCGCGGACCTTAACCTCTCACTCTTTCTCACCCACGGTCATGGCGACCACCTCATAGGCTTCCCTTTCTTCGCTCCTCTCTTCAATCCACACACTCACCTCCATCTCTTTGGTCCCCGGCTGGCCGGTCAGAGCGTTGAACAACTCGTAACTCCTTTGATGTCTCCTCCGTATTTTCCTGTAGATGTGCGAACGTTGCCATCGCACCGCAGTTTTCATACCATCACCGACGCGCAGTCTATCGCCTGGAAGCAGGGAAGCGTTGTGCCTGCTCTTATGGAAGAGGGGAACGGACCAGATATGGCGAAGCGCGCCTCCAGAGAGGCGAAGGCCGAGGTACGCGTGATGGCAAAATTTACGAATAGCCATCCGCTTGACGGCGCGGTGGTTTACCGCATCGAGTACGCCGGGCGCAGCCTCGTGTACGCGACGGACGTGGAATGGCAACACGGCTGCGAAGATGCATTTCTGGACTTTGTGAACGGCGCGGATGTCCTGATCCATGACGCTCAGTACACAATGCATGATTATCAGATGGCGACGCATGGCTTCGGACATAGCACGATAGAGATGGCAACGGAGGCCGCGCGGGACGCTCATGTCGGCGAACTGGTATTATTTCATCATGAACCAACCTACGATGACGACCAGTTGGACCGCATGGAAGCGGAGGCGCAGGCGCGTTTCGCTCACACACGGTCCGCGTGTGAGGGCATGGAAATAGATCTTTTAGCTTGAAGAAGCGAGTGGGTATAAAAAATGGGCATCAATGTTCTGCTGGCGCTGATGATTATAGTCTCGTTCCTCGTCGCGATCCCGCTGCACGAGGTGGGCCATGCCCTCATGGCTTCCTGGCTGGGCGATCATACGCCGAGCGCCGAGGGGCGACAGACGCTCAGCCTGCGTTCACATATCGATCCCGTGGGCACGCTGCTGTGCGTCATTATGGCCTTCCAGCCGCTGGCGATTGGCGCTCCGGTGATGCCATCGGGACTGGGCTGGGGCAAACCGGTGAAGACCGATCCCTGGAAAATGCGCATCGGGGCAAATGCAGGCGTGCTGACAGTTGCCTGGGCCGGGCCGGTCTTTAGCCTGATTATTGGCCTGCTCACGGCGGTGATCGCACGCTTCGCGGCTCCTTTCCTGGACAGCAACCTGTTCATGCAGCGCGTGCTCCAACTGCTGGTGGTCTTTGCCAGCGTCAATATCTGCCTGGCGATCTTCAACCTGATACCGCTCTATCCGCTCGACGGCTACCAGATTGTCTATACCTTGCTCCCCAGCAGGCAGGCCGTGCAATTTGCCAGGTCCGCTCCCTACGGGCCATTTATTATTCTGGGACTCTTCTTTTTCCTCCCCTTCCTGGCCCGGCTCGCCGGCATCGGTGATTTCCCGCTCTTCCGCCTGGCCTACTACATCTGGCTCGGCTCTATGGCACTGGTGACGCTGGTCTTCGGTCACTTCGCCGCGAACCTGCCAAACATTATTAGCCTCTACATCTTATGA
>DATGLE010000091.1:0-16088 GCA_035294325.1 Ktedonobacteraceae bacterium
TTCAGTGAAAATCAGCTCCGCGACTGGGAGGAATTCGCGCTTCTCAATCCACTACGCTCCACCGGGCGCCGGCTCTATCCTATCCGCGAACTGGAAAAGCTGGCGCTCATCCGCGAGTTGATGAACGCAAAATTTGCTCCCAGCGATATTCCCCCCGATATTGATAGCATCTGGTACGCTATGTTTGCGACAGGTGAGCGGTTGCCTGTGCCGGAGCAGAGTTCTCAGGAAGGCGGCCCGGCGCTTTCCATAGATCAGCGTCTTGAGCTGGTTCGTGAGCATCTCTTCTGGGGTTATTTTGTCACCAGCGCCTTGCGGCTGGCGTTAATGTTGATCTGTGAAGATATGCCAAATACCAGTGTGGGATTAGTACTTCCGTTGACTGCGAGGAACGAGGCGCGTCCTGTTACGCGCGTGGAAGATCTAGCGCGGCTCGGCGAAGCGCTGGTTGGCTGGCGGGACCAGAGCCACAGTGCCCATGTGATGCTCACCTCCGCACCATCCTTTGAGCATCCCAGCGACTACCGGCTGCATCCTCTGACGGCGATAAAGGATGACAGGCCAGAGGAGGCTCCCCAGGATAATACATTGATATTTATCGACAGGCGTTCCAGGCGTTTGACGTTGAGTGCGGCCAGGGCAGAGGCCATTCGTCGTCTCCTCGAACCGATGTATGAAGATGTGCAGCAATCTCGCTCCTGCTTCGGTCCTGGCATGCGCGATATGCTGATACCTGCTGTCGATCCGCAGAGCAACGCGAATTATGATGATGATATTCTCTGCGGTCTGGCAGAGATGGTCGTGCGTCTTGGAGGCCGGACGACCAGAGGAGAGCCGCGCTGGAACTTCTGTTGTTTGCTCTTGCCGCAGGATTCGATGGTGCCGCTGTACCAGAGGAGCCTGGTCGTAAGGGCGCAGAGCCTCCAGGCTCCCTACAAACCGGGCGTAACGATCATCGCTCCCGATAGCCATGCCAGTAGTATCATCATCAAAGCGTTGCAGAGCGGGCGTATTGTCTATTCATACCGACTCCCGCGTCCAGAGAGCGGAACCGTGCTGCGAGATTTCGAGCGCTCTATTCGCTCGGCTATTGCGCTCCCCATCGAGGGAGAAAATGGGCTGGCAGCCGCCGTCCTCTATGTGGCCTCCACCGAGGACTGCGTATTCTCTGAAAGCGATCAACGTCTGCTGCGCATGTTCTGTAGAATAATAGCGGAATTGCTGGCGAGCTACAGCGTTCGGCAGCAGGCGACACGCAAATTGACCGACCTTATCGAGAGGCCGGAACTTGTGGATGCTTTTTTCGGGGACTTTCTGGCAGAGGCCAACTTTAGCCATGACGTGGAAGAGGTGCTGAGCGAGATCCAGGCAGCGATCCCGGATGAAGTGGTCACGAATCACTACCAGGCGCCAATCGATGAGTTAATAGACATGCGCGCCCGGCAAATGGCCGGCAGGTGTGTATCCTTTATTGGCGTGGATCTCGATAGGCAAAACAGCCTGGCGAACAAATATGGCGACAGAGCGGCCAGAAATCTTGTGCGCGAGGTCGGGTTGCGTATCCAGGAACAGTTGCGCGTGACCTTCCGCGAATATCCGCACTGCCGGCTCTATCACATCCTTGCCGATAGATTCTACATCATGCTCAGGGATGTCGCGCTGGAACGTGCGCGATATATAGCCGAGCAATTGAGACTGGCGCTGGCAGGGACCTATAAGCTGGATGCCCTGCGCGCCTCTATCGATCAGCCGCAGCGTCCCGAGAGCCTGCTGGAACTTTCCGACATCACCGCGCGCCTCGGCGTCACCTCCTACTCCTACAGGAAATTGAAGGAAGTCCTGTTACAACATCCGTCTGTGGGCGCGGAAAGCGAGGTAAGGGCAATCATCAGTTCAGCTTTAGCTGTCTCGCTGGATATTGGCCGCAACGGAGGAGGCAATGTCGTCGTTTCCTGGGACGAAAAAGTTCATGACTTCGTGCTTATCGACCACCATGCCCCCGTATAGCGGCTGATATCTTATCGTCAGCGATATTTGCGTCTGGTTCTGTTACCTGGTGCTGCCCAGAGCGTGGCCCCGGTTCAGGTGTCTGCTGCGCGGGATCTGCCCGCGATGGGACCAAAAAGCGTATTTTTAGAATACAACAATTACTACATGTACGAGATAGCAATGACGTTATGAATAGAGAAAACGGAAATAATATAAAATTTTGAATAAATTTTGAATTGATGAAAGAACGATGCATGCGGCTCTTTCTGGTATGTACCAGTATATGCTGGCACATGCCGGGCGGGGCGGGTACACAGAGAGAATGTTGCAGCAAGGCATGCGTCTGTGCGTGCCCCATACGCTGCTTTTTGCAGGAGGTGCATATCAGCATATGCGCTTGTAATGCCTTCTGATCTTCGGGGGAGAGGTCGTCCATACGTAAGGCCAGCTTATGCTTCCAATAGGAACACGAATCTACGCGCGTTCTCATTTTCAGCTCCTTTCGTGCGCTATAGCTGATAGACGTTCGTATTCTTGACGGAACTTCTTTTTCGCTCGGGAGATGTAACCGGTGACGCTGTTTGGCCTTATCTTGAGCAGAGATGCAACTTCTGCTGCGTGCAATTCCTCAACCACATAAAGATGCAGGCATGCTCTCTGGCGTCTCGAAAGCACCTTTAATGCTTCTTGCACAAGGCACGCTCTCTCGTCCGCTTCAACCACCATGTTCTGCCATTGATTCTGCTCAGTAGTGCTATATATCTCCTGAGCCTGGTACTTTTTCTTGAATATCAACCGGCGCTTGAGGCGCCGCAGGACATCGCGTGCGTTATTTGTCGCTACTTTATAAAGCCAGTTGCGCAAATACCCGTGTTCGCGAGCTTTGAGCCGGGGCCAGTGCACAAAAGCCTTCACAAAGGTAAGCTGCACTATATCCTGTGTCTCATCATAATCGCCAGTGATGGTCTGAACGTATCGATAGAGAGCAGAAGCATATCTGGCATACACCTCTCCGAGCTGATCGATCTCCTCTTGTGGAAGCGCAAGCAATGCCTCCGGGTCAGCCCTGGTGAGCAGTGAGGCTATAGTGTCCGCTGTCAGCGCCGGCACTTCATCTGTCTGCCTCCATTGCTCATCCGAGACAGGATCAGGAGGCGAGAGTCCAGCCGGAGAGGCGATAGTGATGTCGAGGCGCATAACCGGATCACGTGGCGTCTCCAGCGAGGATACATCGTATATATCTAGCTTCGGCAATGGCTGCGTCTTTCCATCGGTTTTCAGCCTGACATCGGGAGCCGACCTGCCCTCGTCGGCAGAATGTGGGACTGTCATGTCGCACCTCTTTCATAAAGCAGCGTTGTGAGACTATCCATGAGCAAGGTTCCCTGGCAAAGGGCGACGGGCTTACTTCCTATCGCGGATCCATAGAGACGTATCAGAGGCCGCTGTTGCGGAGAAACTGTACACACCTCTACATTATCTGGACGTTTATCAGGGGCATGAACTCAAAACGCTACAATGCCTGGGCAGAGGAGGATGGAGGTGAGACAACACATCACACAATTGTGCAAGTGACAATGACCTGTGCGTAAGCGCCAGTGGTCGTTTCAAATCAAGGGCGAGTTGTGACGGTGCCTCGCAGCATCTTCTTCGTTGAGGTATGTCAGCTTCGTTGCTGAACGCCGTCTGCGATTTCTCTATCACTATTACGCCTGTCACCTATGAAATACTGCGTTTTTTGGGACAAATTTGTGCCTTTTTTTAGACATGTTTATATCTCCGCCAGTTATCTGCCATTCCTCTGCCACCAGAGTAGAAGCAAGCAGGCAATCGCAGTAAATAGCCATCGACAAACGTAACATAGATGAGGCCGATAGTTCCGCTCGGTTTCACATCTTCCCCCGGCACAGCACCGGTATTCTTCAAACACTGTGAAAGGCCCCAACCACCATGAGTACAAAAGTGTTCGTTTTAGGTCGTCCAGGCAGCGGCAAATCTACCGCTGCCCATCATATTATGCAAACATTGGGCACTTACAACATTACAACCGCTCGTATGGATGACTTTACAATACTGAGTGAGATGTGTGAGAGCGATAGCACGCACATGCTGTTTCGCCCGATTGATCGTGGTGGCTTCGATGTCCTTGACGCCTCGGTGCTTGACCTTGCTCTGGCGCAACTGGAAACGCAGGCAGTTGCGCGCATGGCCTATGAGCATATCGAGGTTGTGATTCTAGAGTTCGCCCGTGCCGATTATCGTGCAGCTCTTAGCAACTTCAGCCGCGCCTTCTTACAGAGCGCATGCTTCTTATTCGTCAATGCCGATGCCGATACCTGCAAAGCCCGCATTTGCCAGCGCGCTCTGCATCCTCGGGGGCCGGATGACCACCCCGTCTCCGAAGAAGTCCTGGAGAGGTACTATGCCACGGATAACAGCGAGGACATGGTGGAAAGTCTTAAAGAAGCATATGGGCATGAACAGCATATCAGGATGATAAAGAATAATGGTACGCTCTCCCTGCTGGAGTTCCTGGACAGCGTTGATGATTTTACCAGGGCCATACTTGCGGGAGTGTCTGCTCCTTTTGCCAGGGAGATTATGAGCGTCCCTGCGTCACGATTTGACGCTATGTGATACAGTAAGGGAGAACGTGTACTCATTCATAGAGGCTCAGGAGGAGAGCGAGGACGAGTGGCCGCAACACGTACTCCCTTTGAAAAATTGACGCCGATCCACCCGAACCGCCGCATCACGCTGGAGACCGGAGCAACACCGATCACGACGCGCCTGGTGGATCTCTTTGTGCCGCTGGGCTTCGGGCAGCGGGCGCTGATCGTCGCGCCGCCCAAAGCTGGCAAGACCACGATCCTGCGCCAGATTGCCTCCGCCGTGCTCACGAATCATCCCCAGGTTTACCTCTTTCTCTGCCTGGTGGACGAGCGGCCCGAGGAGGTGACGGAGTGGCGCACGGAGGTGCGGGGCCCGCTTGTCCGGCTGTACGCGTCGAGCTTCGACCAGCAGTTCTCGAAACATGGGGCGGTGGTCGAACAGGCGCTGCGCGACGCCCGGCGCGCAGCAGAGACGGGCCAGGATGTGGTGATCGTGCTGGATTCGCTGACGCGCCTCGCTCGCGCCCACAACCTGAGCAGCGAGATGTGGAGCGGCCCGCGTGACCGGCGCGGCGGCTTTGGCAGTCGCACGCTCTCCGGCGGGTTGGACGTTCATGCGCTGGAGGTTGGCCGGCGCGTCTTTGGCGCGGCCCGCGCTCTGGAGGAAGGCGGCAGCCTGACCATCGTCGCCAGTTGCCTTGTCGAGACCGGCAGCCGCCTGGATGAAGTCGTCTATGAAGAGTTCAAGGGCACCGGCAACCTGGAGATCCGCCTGTCGCGCGAACTGGCGAACCAGCGCATCTTTCCCGCCATCGATCTCCCGGCCTCCAGCACGCGCCAGGAGGAGCGCCTGCTCTCGCCCGACGAATTGCGCGCGATGTCGATTGTGCGGCGCCGTATGGCCGCGCTGCCCCGCAACGAGAGCACGGAGCAGGTGGTGCGGCTCTTTGAGAAAACGCGCTCGAATGCCCGGCTGGTCGAAGCTATTCTCAGGCAAACGCCCGCCGACTGAAACGTTTTGTGTAGTACGTACTCCCGATGAAACACAATGTTGTGAAAGGAGCGTTGACGATGCAAACCGTAGGCAGAGAAGTACAGGACGAGATATTTGTAGACGAGTATACCGGCGGCCTGGTCGGTCCGGGGCTGGGCTTCGCGGGGACCGTCAAAGATGGCGGGCGCATTCGCTGCGTCGTCCCGCCCGGCTGCTGGGGACCGATGATTACGCCGGAATTTCGCGGCGGCCACGAAGTCACCCGCCCCGTTGCTGTAGAGGGCGCGCGCGTGGGCGATGCCCTCGCTATCACTATCGAAGAGATGCGCGTGCTCTCGCTTGCCACCTCCTCCGGCACAATGATTACGCACCAGGCCGCGTTCGGCGAAGATCCCTTTGTCGATAAAAAATGTCCATCCTGCGGCACGCCCTGGCCGGAAAGCCGCGTCGAGGGAACCGGCGCGGAAGGCATTCGCTGCGCGAAGTGCGGAGCGGCGGCCAGCCCTTTCTCCTTCGAGGAAGGCTACACCATCGTATTTGATCACGATAACCAGGTCGGTTTGACGGTTGATGCCGCAGCCGCGCACGATTTCGCGCTGCGTGCGCGCGAGGTCGCGGCCTTGCCGAAGAATGCGCGCCAGCATCCCATTCTCCTGCTTGAGCCGCATACCATTCCCGGGACGCTTGCCCGCCTGCGGCCCTTTATCGGCAATATCGGTACAACACCCAGCGCCGACATGCCCGATTCGCACAACGCGGGCGACTTCGGACACTTCCTCGTCGGCGCGCGCCATATGTACGGTATGACGCAGGAGGCGCTCAACCAGGCAAAGACCGACGCGCACCTCGATACCAACGAGGTCCGCGCCGGCGCGGTGCTGATCTGTCCCGTCAAGATCGATGGCGGAGGCGTCTACATCGGCGACTGCCATGCCAACCAGGGCGACGGGGAACTGGGCCTGCATACCACCGACATCACGGCGGAGGCGCGGGTGCGCGTCAATGTCATCAAGAATCTCGCGCTCGATGGTCCGATCCTGCTGCCTGTGGCCGAAGATTTGCCCTTCATTGCGCGTCCCTTCTCACAGGAAGAACTGGCGGCGGGCGAACAACTGGCGCGGCGCTACAACGTCAGGTTGCAGCGCAATGTGGGGCCGCTCCAGTTTATCGGCACCGGGCCGACGCTGAACGAGGCTACGGATAATGCTATCGAGCGCGCCGCTGCTGTGCTGCGCATGAGCGTGGCAGAGGTGCGCAATCGCTGCACTATCACTGGCTCGGTGGAGATTGGCCGCCTGCCGGGCGTCGTGCAGCTTACCATGCTCGCTCCTCTGGAGCATCTCGACGCGCTCGGCATCGGCGCCTACGTTCGCCAGCAATACAAACTCTAGGGAACAAGGGTGCAGGGGACTGCCATTCCCTGCCAGGGGAGCGGGGATGTGCCCCGAAAAATTGCTTTGTTCTTTACAGCATGAAAAGAGCAGGGGTGCAGGGGAAGGCAGTCCCCGCCAGGGAAGCGGGATTGTGCCCCGAAAAATTGCTTTGTTCTTTATTGCATAAAAAAATGATGCAGATCCATATTACCCTCCATGGGGCAATGCGTGTGGTCGCCGGGCGTCCAGTTGTCGACCTTGCGTTCGACGATTCCTCCGTTGCACTGGATAAGGCTCTCGAAGCCCTGCTCGCGGCACATCCCCGCGTGCGTCCATATCTGCTGGATGCACGCGGGGAACTGCGCCCGGCGCTGCGCGTGCTCCTCAACAACGAGCGACTCGATCCTGGCGCTCTGCCTCTCCCGATGCTGCACGACAATGACCATCTCACTCTGCTGATGCCTGTAGCCGGTGGCGCTCCTTCATCTTCTGGCCTGTAGCTAACACCAGGTGCAAGTTTCGCTGACTCTTCACCAGAGGGTGCGCCGCAGGCGCACAACAACATGCACATGGCGTTAGCTAGTACTTTTGGCTCAGGAATGACCTGTTCTCGACGCGGATGAGGTACTATTATGCTAGTACTCCTGGATTAAGGACCTGTTGTCTTACCAATGCATAGCTGCGTGGATCAATCGCGCAGTTGCGCATGGAGGGTTGCCCTTGTTAGAGTGTATCAGCAGGTTCTTACTCCCCGTTCCCCTGGAGGGAGTTTGATGCTCAGCATCTTCGCTCTCTCTCGCCGGGCATTCGTGCGGCGAAGCCGCACCTGGGATGGTAGTATGTGGTGAAGCACATACTACCATACACGAAGCGAGCGCCGCAGGCGCGAGCAAGCGAGGGACCGGGCATCAGGTAAACAAACTCTAATTTCGATACAAACAAAGAGAAGGAGACGCGGTAGCCTTCCTCCGCATGAAGAAAGCGCGCCGCAAGTTTTTAGTGAGATGGAAGAAAAGATACGTGTCCTCATTCTTGACGAGCAGCCCTTGTTTCGCGAGGGCATCCGTGCCACGCTGGAGCGCATGGGAGGCTGCGTCATTGTTGGTGAGCCGACAGATGCTGCCGATGTGCTTGATCTGGCAAGCAAGAATAATCCAGATGTTGCACTCATCGATGCAGGTCTCACTTCCTCCGATCCACTGGAGCTAGCCCGGCAGATGCGCCATCTCGCGCCGCGCACAGCGATTATCATGCTCACGCCTATAGAAGATGAAGAGCGCTTATTTCAATCCATCAAGGTCGGTGCGGCTGCTTATTACACGCGCACGATCACGCCCGAAGAGCTGGCGGAGGCCGTGCGCAAAGTCAGCCATGGCGAATATCTCATTACCGACGATGTGCTTACAAAGCCGCAACTGGCTAACCGCGTTCTCAAGTCGTTCCGTGAGATGAAGGTCGAAGAGGAGAATGGCGAGCAGAAGGATCCCAACTCTCCGCTTTCCAGCCGCGAGGTAGAGATTCTTGACTATATCGCGCGCGGCAAGAGCAACAAGGAGATCGCGAAGGCCCTCAAGATCAGCGATCAAACGGTGAAGAATCATATTACCTCGATCCTCAAGAAATTGTCGGTAAATGATCGTACCGCCGCCGTGGTCTATGCCCTGCGCCATGGCTGGATCAAAATCCACGAAGACTGACACAGCGAACAGGATATGCAGCAGGAGCCGCAGGCTCCTGCTGCATATCCTGTTCGCTGTGATATACTACAGAAGCCAGATCATTCTAGAGATGCAGACAGGACGGTGAATTATGCGCTGCCCCTATTGTGGAGGTCTCAACGCCGATCAGGCGCAATTCTGTAGATATTGCGGGAGAAGTTTCAGTCTTCCAACCTCATCCGGTCAACCTGCTTCACGCCAGCCGCCACCGCAGCGGCCACCATACCAGCAGCCGCAGCGGCCTGCGTACTTGCCCCCCCGGCCACCGCAGCAGATTACGCCGGTGCAGGCGCCACCATACCAGCGTCCCGATCCGAACCCTCCCGCGCTGCCGGATCCGCCGGAGCCACAGTATGCTTCCAGTGTGAGGAGAAGGCGTCAGAGCGGCGCCGCCCCGGCGCCCGCAACCCTGGCGCCCACCGCTCCCCCGGCGCCGGAACCGCCCGCGCCATTTCCCCCGCGCAACATGGATCAGCTTCGAGCGCTGGAGCCGGGCGCGCTGGCATATACGCTCGTCGGCGACGAGGTTGGCATGGGGAGCAAAAAGATCGTGCGCATTACCTATCCGCGCTGCACCGCCTGGCAGCAGGTCGCTACCCTGCTGAAAGCGTTCAAAGAGTACCAGACGGAGCAGTTCAACACGATTGTGATCCAGGGCGTCCTCGACCAGGACGGCAGCATCTATACCTTTAATAACGGTCAGCTCTGGTTTGATCGCCATGTGCTCCTGGGAAGTCAGCTTATCAATCGCTACCAGATTGAGACCGGCACCGGCCTGGAAAGCGATTCTGTGCGCATCGTGCTGGCGGAAGAGTAGGCGCGAGAGATGCAGGTAGTAGCCCTGATCCGTAAAAAGCGTGATGGCGAAACGCTTGCCACGGAAGAGATAAACTGGCTGGTAGAGCAGTATACGCGGGATGCCATTCCCGATTACCAGATGTCGGCCTGGCTGATGGCTGTCTACTGGCGCGGCATGGATGCGCGCGAGACCGGCGACCTGACGCTGGCGATGGCGCATTCCGGCGAAGAACTGCGCATACGCGATACGATGTCTCCTGTCGTCGATAAGCACAGCACGGGCGGAGTGGGCGATAAGGTGACGCTGGCCGTCGCGCCGCTGGTGGCGGCATGTGGCGTCGCCGTGGGGAAGATGACCGGGCGCGGCCTGGGCCATACCGGCGGGACCGTCGATAAGCTCGAAGCGGTACGGGGGTTCCGTTCGGCGCTCTCGCGCGAGGAATTCATACACATTCTCAAGCAGCACAACATCGTGCTGGCCGGCCAATCCGCAGACCTGGCGCCTGCGGATGGCAAGATGTATGCCCTGCGCGATGTGACCGGAACAGTCGAGAGCATCCCGCTCATTGCCGCGAGCATTATGAGCAAAAAGCTGGCTATTGGCGGCTCGCACCTCCTGCTCGATGTCAAGTTTGGCTCCGGCGCCTTCATGAAGACGCCGGAGCGCGCGCGCGAACTGGCCGCAGCGATGGTCGAAATCGGCCGGGCGGCGGGCATGCATACTGTAGCGGCGATTACTGCGATGGAGCAGCCATTGGGGCGCGCCGTTGGCAATGCGCTGGAGGTGGCCGAGGCTATCGCTATCCTGCACGGCCAGGGGCCGCAGGATGTCTCCGAACTCTGCTATCATGAGGCAGCCGAGTTACTGGTCATGACGGGCAGAGCTTCCGCGCTGGCGGAGGCGCGGCGGCTCGTTGAGCAGGCGATACATTCGGGCCGCGCCGTAGAGAAGCTGGCCGAGGTGATCGCGGCGCAGGGCGGAGACGCGCGCCAGATCGAGCAGCCGCGCCTGCTGCCCCAGGCCCCTGTACGTGTGATGCTTGCGGCTCCGCGCAGCGGCTACCTGGCCGCTATCGAGGCCGAACGCGTCGGGTATGTGAGCATGCTGCTGGGCGCCGGACGCTTCAAAAAAGGTGATGCGATAGATCACCGCACGGGGCTGATCTTGCAGGCAAAGGTGGGGGATTACCTGCGCGCGGGCGATCCGCTTGTGGAGATCCATGCGCGCAGCGAGGGCGAGGCGGCTGTGGTGCGCGCCGAACTGCTGGGCTGCTACTCCTGGAGCGAGGCGCCCGTGAGCGGCGGTCCGCTAATCTACGATGTTATCCGTCCGTAAAGGCGAGAGATTCGCCTTACGAGAGAACGTAAATAAAAATAGAGAGCCGGTCATTATGTTTAGAAGAGTGTCTGAAAACGAGCACCGCAGGCGCTTGCTCCAGAGATAGTAGTGTATGGGACAGGCGCTTCGCGCCTGCCCCATACACTACTATCGCCGCCAGTGCGCGGCGCAGCCGCGCAAGGATCTGGCGAGAGCGGGCGAAGCAGCAGGGGATGTATTGAGGGAATAGCACTCCGAACTCTTGCTGACATTGTTGTCATTTAGATAAAAGGAGGTTCCCCTATGCGCTTTACCGGAAGACGTATTACGGGATTTTTGTCCCTGTTCTCCTGCTTGCTCATGCTGGCTCTGGCCGCCTGCGGCAGCAACGGCGGAACGAGCGGGACCACAACCACGCAATCGACCAGAGCGCCGGCAAGCAAGCAGATCTTCGCCTGGCCCTTTCCTGTGCAAGATCTTCCTACCTTTGATCCGGCGCTCTCCACCGACGCCAACTCGAATACCGCTATCGACATGGTGTTCACAGGACTGGTAGAGTTCAACGATAAGTTGCAAATCATCGATCAACTGGCCGCCTCGCACCAGGTCTCCCCCGACGGCCTGACCTGGACCTTCCATCTGCGCCCCAACCTCAAATTCAGCGATGGCACGCCCTTAACTTCTCAGGATGTTGCCTATAGCATCGACCGCTCGCTCAAGCCATCGCTCAAATCGGTGGTGGCGCCAACCTATCTGGCCCTGGTCAAGGACGCGGACAAGCGCAACAAGGGCCAGATCAAGACACTCATCGGCGATAGCCTGCTCACCCCCGATGCCAACACCATCCAGATTATTATCACCAGACCAGCCGCCTATTTCCTTGACGCCCTGGCCTATCCCTGCTCCTACGTCGTCGAAAAGAAGGTAATCGACCAGTACGGCGATACCAACTGGACCAGCCACCTCAACGCAGGTGGTGGCGATGGCCCCTGGAAGGTCTCGCAGTGGATTCACAACAAGGAAATCGATCTGGTGCCCAATCCCAACTACTACGGCCCGCGTCCACAGATGAGCAAGCTGGTCATCCCCTTCTACAAGGAGACCGATACCACTTACAGAGCGTATCAGGTTGGTCAGGTGAGTATATCACAGGTTCCGACGGCCAATCTTGCGCAGGCCAGAAGTCTACCGCAAGGCCAGTTGCATCCGGTCCCGGAACTCTGGATCTCCTTCTATAACATGAACTACCTGATGAAGCCTTTCGACAACATCAAGATCCGCCAGGCGTTTTCGCTGGCGATCAACCGCGAACTGATAGCGCAGAATATCTATCATGGCTCGGTCATCCCTTCGACGCACATCATACCGCAGGGCATGCCGGGCTACAATCCGAACCTGACGCTGCCCGACGGCGTGAAAAACCTGGCCGGCGATCCCAGGCTGGCGCGGCAATTGTTCGATCAGGGATTGCAGGAGGAAGGGATGACGCGCGCCACGATGCCGCAGATTACGCTGACCGCTGCACCGCAGGGCGTCGCCTCCTATGAGCAGGAGTTTACGGCAGTGCAGCAGATGTGGCAGAACGCGCTGGGCATCCAGGTTAAGCTCAACTTCGAGGACTATAACAAGTTCCTGGCCGATACCGACAACAATGCCGGCAATGCACACGGCCTGATGCTGTGGGCCTTTGGCTGGATCGCCGACTACCCCGATCCGCAGGACTGGACGACCTTGCAGTTCGGCAAAGGCGCACCCTATAACCAGACCAACTTCGGGCAGAACAACTCATCCACCGCGGCCGAGCAGCAGGCCATTCAGCAGCAATTGGCGCAGGCCGATGTGATGCAGGATCAGGCGCAGCGCATGGCTACGTATCAGAAGCTGGAGCAAGAACTGGTTAACCTTGTCGCCTGGGGGCCGGTCTATCAGGTAGTGTATCAGATAGTGCTCAAGCCCTGCGTGCAGGGCATGGTCTTCAACGATGAGTTCCTGGTCCCGCCCGACGACTGGGGTAATATCTACATCTCGAACAACCCGATCTGTATCAATGCCTCTGCATATCAGTAGCGAAAACTTCATAACCGAAAAAAATGAAGCACGGCGCGCCGTGCTTCATTTTTTTCGGTTATTCTTTTATTGTCAGGAGCCAGAAGTCGCGCGTCGGCCGGATGAGGTCGCTGGCCCCACGCACCAGGAAGGCATGGCCCCGGTCATCGCAGACCGCCGCACCCAGCGTCGTGCCCCCGACCGGCAGCGCGGCCAGCTCCACCCAGCGCCATGTGCGCAGATCGACGAGCCAGCTCTGGGCCAGAGCCGTATGCATCTCCGCGTTATAGCCCCCGATAACCACCGTCTGATCCGGGGCAATGGAACAGCTTGCTGCACCGCTAAGGGCGCGCGGCAGGATCGCCTCCACCCGCTGCCACACATTGCGCTGGCTATCGTAGCGGTAGATGGTGTTTGCCTGGTGGAGCTGCGCTTCATCCTGCGATCCGCCCAGCAGGAGGATGTTGCCGTTGTCATCCAGGGCCAGCGTTGTATAACCCAGGGCCAGCGGGAGCGGAGCCAGGCGGTGCCACCGCCTCGTGGCAATGTCGTAACGATACCAGCCGGATCCGGCCTGCGCCTGTGGATCGCCAGCCTGCATAAAGCCCTGAGTGAGATAGAGATGGCCGCTCTGGTCGGCGATGATGGCGTTTCCGAAGCCTATATGGATCGAAGGCGGCGGCGTGATCTTTCTCATTTTACCGCTGGCAGGATCATACATATAGAGCAGGGAGGAAACGCTATAGAGGTCGGTGGAGTAGCCCGCAGAGAAAAAGATGTTCCCCTGTTCGTCGCTGGCGGCGGCATTGTTAAGCATACCAGGGAGCGACACCGCGAGTTGCTCCCAGCGGGCGGCAGCGATATCGTAGCGATAGAGCGCGTGATCGTAGCGCGGCCTGGCTTTATCGCCGTGAAAGCCGCCGCTCATATAGACGTAGGCCCGCCCCTGGACGCGAACGTATATAGCGGTATTGTCGGCCTCCAGTGCCGGCAGCGAGGGCAGCGCCTGCCAGGAACCGGTTAACGGTTGTGGCCGACCAGGCGGGACTGGCATCTGTTTGCCTGGCATGGCAGGCATAACGGTGTGCGCGAAGCGAACGGCGAGCAGTGAGGTCATCACAATTGCTAGCAGCAGGGCCAGAAAAAAAAGTGCGCGGATGATTCGCTTGAGCTTGCCAGAAGGGCGAGGCGGAGGCGCGGCGCTCGGAGGCGGCGGTTCCGGCTCTTTCACCTGGCGCAGCGCTGCTTGAGAGAACGTGGTCAGGGTGCGGCGTTTCAGGCTTTCATCCACCAGGACAAGGTGTTCCTGCTCCAGTCGCTCGCGGCGCGCGCGCTGGAGCGCATCGCGTATCTCCTGGCGCTGCTCCGGGCTGTGCGGCGGAAGCGGAATGAAGGTCTCGATAGGTGTTGTTGGCGTCGGCGGTACGTTCTGGGCCGTGTCCTGCGTTTCGTCGGCCTCCTCGCGGCGGGCCGTGGCGTCGTCCTGCGCCTGATCGGTCTCTTCTGGGAGCTGCGGTCCGCTCCTTCGCTGAAAAATATAGCGCTCGTAGGCCAGCCGTTCCTCGATGCTGTAGACGCGCTCCAATGCCTGGTAGAACGTGTGCGCCGATTGGAAACGGTACATCGGCTCTGCGCGCGTTGCCAGCGTGATCAGGCCGCTCAATACCGCTGACCTGTGGGCGTTGTTCCGCCGTTGTGGCAATGGGCTGGATAAACTGCCCGAACTTCTGGAGCGTCTGGCGCTCAGCATCTCGTCCAGGATAATGCCGAGACTAAAGAGGTCCGAGCGCCCATCGGTCTGCCCCTCACCCTGGTACTGCTCGGGTGGAGCGTAGCCCGGCGAACCGAAGTCGGTGGTATCGTTGATCTGGCCCTCCTTGAAGTAGCGGGCGATGCCGAAGTCCACCAGCATCAGGGCGCCATCGGGCGTCAGGATGATGTTTGAGGGCTTGAGGTCGCGGAAGACAATCGGCGGCGATTGCCGGTGCAGGTAGTCAAGCACGTCACAGATCTGCATGGCATAATTGAGCGCCTCTAGCGGCGCGAGGGGCGCATGCCGGTGCAGGTAGGAGTTCAGGGTTGAGCCTGGTATGTAGTCCATCACCAGATACCAGGAGCCATCCTCAAAAAAGTAATCGTAGAGTGTGGGGATAGCCGGGTGCTGGAGTCGCGCCAGCAGCAGCGCCTCGCGCAAGAAACGATCCGTGTGAACGCCGCCGCTGCTCGGAAAGTCGCCGCCCGCGCCTTCATACGGAGAGCGGTGCGCGATATCGCTGCCATGCAGCGTATAATCCAGTTCCGCAATGACGCTTTCGGGGAGTGGCTGATCCGCGCGCGCCTGCTTGATCGCCAGCGGTATCTTGAGACTGGTGTGCCGGGCGAGGTAGACATTGCCCATACCGCCATGTCCCAGTACACGCTCGATAGCGTATTCTCCATCGTGCAGTGTGTGCCCTACCAGGCTTTCACGGCGCGCCTTGCCCTGCATTCTCTGTGTTGTCGTTGACATCGTTCGTCTTCCCTTCCACCTTTCCTTTCATCATCAACAACGAAGGACGCACCTTCTGATAACGAGAGAACGGCGTTGCTCATAGTCTCTCACTCTTCAGTATACAATGCCTTTCCATTCGCACCTGTTCGGCCCGCCGGTTCCCCCGGGGTTTATCTCTCGTTCTCCGAGTTCTGGCCCGCGAAGCGGACCATGAGGTGGAGGGAGTGTGTGTGCTACGCTCTCTCTCATATCCCTCTCCATATCCATTCACCGCGAAGCGGACCGTGAGGTTGAGGGAGTGTGTGCAGCGGGCGCTGCCCGCTGCACACACTCCCTCAACGTTTGCGAGCGCCGCAGGCGCGAGAAGTGCGGATAATTCACAAACCCTGGCCGGTTCTCCTGACTGCTAGCGCCTGCGGCGCTGCGCGCAGAACGAGCCACTGCGTGGCGAGGTGTGCGACAAAATGGCGGATGTTGCTCCTGGGCCTGTAGAGTTTTCTCGAATAGCCGAAGAGTAGTTTATAGACAGTTTTTGCCCCGAATACAATTCTGGAGGGAAAAGGATTTAAACTATGAACAACACGTTGCTTTACAATCAGGAGGATGTACAGCCTTCTCTGCAAAAGTTATTTGACGGCCCGTTTGAAATTTTCAAGCCCGGGCTGCCACAATTGCCGCCATGCCAGCTCCAGCTTTTTATCGCGGGCGTGGAGTCGCTGGCGATTCTCACGAATCTGCCGCAGAACCTC
>DATGLE010000092.1:0-5310 GCA_035294325.1 Ktedonobacteraceae bacterium
GGATCCACCATCGGTGCCGATATCGCTGATCGAACTATCATCGCAAATTATCCTGCATAGGAGTAATTCGCCCGCGTGGCTCAAGCACATCCAGAAAGCGAACTCGGCGCTCAACAATCTCACACCCGAGAAAATGAGCCATCTCGGCGCAGGCGAGGCGTATATCTGGTCTGCCCGCGCCACCGACGAAGGCTTTACCAGAGGCGCGGTCAAGATCCGCTGCCGCCCTCGCGTCACCAGACACGGCGGCGACACCAAAACAGCGATTAGCGATCATTAATACATAGAAGATGCGACGTAGGGGCGCTGCGAGCGCAGCAAGCAAGCCCGTCAAGTGAGCATAATGGATGAATTGGAATAACTGGCATCAGAGCAGGAGGCAAACATGGCTGACAGGAATAACAGCATATCCCCTCATCTCAAATTGCTTTACACGCTCAGAGGGCACGAGCAAGAGATCAACCGCCTCGCCTGGTCTCCCGACGGACGCTATCTCGCCTCGTCCTCTTTCGATGCCACCGTCAGGATCTGGGATACACAAACAGGAACGCTCCAGCAAACGCTCACCGGGCATAGCGGCCCCGTGTACAGCGTCGCATGGTCGCGCGATGGCAGGCTACTGGCCTCCTGCTCCCAGGATAAACGAGTGCTGATATGGGATACGCAGGACGCGCGCTATTGCCCATTCGCCGGTGAGCACGACGGCAATGTGTACGATATCGCCTGGCTATTGCACAGCAGTACCTTTCTGGCCTCCTGCTCCGAAGATCAGGCCATCCAGATCTGGCGTGTTAATCCGCCCGTTCACCCTACAACGCCCATAGCTATACGTAAGCACGCCAGTGCAGTATATTGTTTAGCGCACACGCCGGCCAGCGGAATACTTGCTTCGGGATCTTCTCATGGTCCCATTCGTCTCTGGGATGTAACATGGGTACAAACGGACGTGATAGGTGGCACTCAGGGAACATTGAGAGGTCATAGCGCCGCGATCTACAGCATGGCCTGGTCGCCCGATGGCAAACTGCTCGCCTCTGCCTCTGAAGATCGCACCGTTCGCTTATGGGAACGTAGAAGCGAGCGGCAAATCCACAGTATCGAAGGGCACACGGGCGCCGTGACCAGCGTCTCCTTCTCTCATGACGGGCGCCTGCTGGCTTCCAGGTCACGCGATGGTACAGTTTGCCTCTGGCGCACTGACACCTGGGAAAACGTCGCCACCATTCCTACTTCGGTCTCCAATGGCATGTTCGCCGGCATCGCTTTTCATCCCCATGCGCCGCTGCTGGCGACCCTGAGCGAGCATGATCGCGTCATCTGCATCTGGGAAGCGGATATTCCCCCGCTGCTCGGGCTGGCCCCATCACGCCCCACTGTTCACTACGCCAACGCGAAGGTCGTGCTGATGGGCGAGAGCGGCGTCGGCAAAACCGCGCTCGGCCTGGTCCTGACCGGCCAGCCGTTCAGTGAAACCACCTCGACGCATGGCCGCTACGTGCGCACCTTCGATAAGAGTACTATCGCCATCGATGCCAGGCGCAGCGAGCAGCGCGAAATCTATCTGTGGGACCTGGCCGGACAGACCGGCTATCGCCTCATCCACCAGTTGCATCTCAACGAGGTGGCTGTGGCGCTGATCGTCTTCAGCGACAAAGAGGGCGGCGATCCGCTGGCCGGCGTCACCCACTGGGCACGCTCGCTGCGCGCCATTCAAAGTGTGCAGGGCAATGCAGCGCTGCCCATTAAAAAGCTGCTCGTTGAGGCGCGCATAGATCGCGGGCATGTGCGAATAAGCCGCCAACAGATCGATGAGGCCATGCAAAAGCTCGGCTTCGATGGCTACTACCAGACCAGCGCAATAGAAAACAGGGGCATCGCCGAGCTGGCGGAAGCGATTCGGCAGGCTATCGATTGGGACCTGCTGCCCAAAGCGACATCCACAGAGTTGTTCCGGCGCATTAAAGACTTCCTGGTCAGACTGAAAGAGGCCGGTTATCAACTCCAGAGTGCCAGCAACCTTTATCGTTTCCTTATAAACGAGCCAGGAGAGCAGCCACAGGACTTACGCGCCCAGTTTGATACCTGCCTGGGCCTGCTAGAAGCCCAGGGATTGCTCCGGCGCCTCAGCTTCGGCGAACTGGTACTCTTACAACCAGAACTGCTGGATGCCTATGCCTCGGCGCTGGTCAATGCCGTTAGAGCCGACCCGGAGGAACTGGGCAGTATCGGCGAGGCAACGGTCCTGGAGGGCAACTTCGCGCTCCCTCCAGAGGTGCGCCTGGCGGATCGCGGCGATGAGCGATTGCTGCTGCTGGCAATGGTGGAAGATCTGCTGCGCTACGAGATTGCGCTGCGCGAAGGCGACTACCTGGTCTTCCCATCGGAAGTGATGCGCCGCGATGTGCGCTCACTGGACCCGCCGGGCAAAACCATCATCTTTACCTTTGAGGGGCCAGTGCTCAATATCTACGCCACGCTTGCCGTGCGACTCTCCCATAGCGGCATCTTCCATAAACGAGCGCTCTGGCAGAATGCCGTCGAGTTCGCTGCCAATGTGGGAGGAATCTGCGGGATCGCGCTGCGCATGCCTGAGGAGGGCAAGGGCGAATTCACCCTCTTTTTCGATGCAGCAGCCAGCGAGGAGACACGCTATCATTTCGAGGAGTACGTCAGGACGCACCTGGAGCGCTATGCCGCGCCCGGGACTATTGCCCGGCAGCGCATCTTTGTCTGTCCACAGTGCCAGATCCCGTTCGATAATGAGCGTGTTGTGCGCCGGCGCGCAATGGGGCATAGATCAATGCAATGCTCGCTCTGTGAAATTGAGGTCACGCTGCTGGATCGAGAAGAGCGACTCGCCCGCACTCCCGATTCGCTCGTGCCGCAGATGGACCGGGCGGCGAACGAACGGGCGGATTATGAAGCGGCCAAATCGGTGATCCAGGGGAAAACGGAGACCAACGATTTTGATGTGTTCCTCTGCTATAATGGCGAAGATAGAGCCGCAGTCAAGGAAGTTGGTGAGAAGCTCAAGGAGCAAGGTATCCTTCCCTGGCTCGATGAGTGGGAATTGCGCCCCGGCCTGCCCTGGCAGCGCCTACTGGAACAGCAAATCGAGCGCATTAAATCCGCCGCCGTATTTATTGGCAAAAGCGGGGTAGGTCCCTGGCAACAGATGGAGCTGGAAGCGTTCCTGCGTGAATTTACCAGGAGAGGATGCCCGGTCATCCCTGTGATTTTAGCCGATGCGCCGGGCACACCCCAACTCCCCATCTTTCTCCAGGGCATGACGTGGGTTGACTTTCGCAAACAGGACCCCGATCCGGTGACTCGACTCATCTGGGGCATTACGGGTAAGAAGCTGTTCTGATTATCTCGCTCGCTTTCAGCAGAATAGGGGGAAAGATGTCTATGCCAGATGAGAATGTTTCCCCTCACTCATATTCGTTAAACAGCTCCATCTTTAAATAGAACATTTGTCAGTTGATATCTCTGAAACTATTTACTATAGTTATATATATACCGGATTTTTACAGATTCTCAGTTCCTTTCGCTTATTCTTACGTTGTGTTACATAGGATCATTCTTTAGACTCCTTCCTCTTATTCTGTCTGGTTGGTAGTTTTATCATCTATCCTCACAGGACCATATGTACACGCAACATACTCTGGAGAACCTATCCCCGCTCGGAGATAACGAACTGCATATCAGGGAGGAAATATACCACATGAAAAGCATGAGGCAGGGCAATCAGCACGACAATAGTGATCACGGGACAGCGCTTATCAAACCACGAAAAACCCAGACCAAAGTGAAACACATGATCCTGGAAAAATATCTGCAAGCCTGGGGCGGCATCATCATCAACGGATTGCGGCAACACGCCAGCGCGAACATCCATCTCGTTTATATTGATTGTCATGCCTCATACGGGCGCTATCGTGGAGAACTGGAAGACGTTGCAGCTCGTCGAGATCCTCAGCCGATCTTCGGCACACCTATCATTGGAGTAAAAGCTCTGGATCAGCTGGCCGCCTGGGCCAAAAAGAGCGCACAGAGACAGGTACGCACGAGCACTATTCTCATTGAGAAAGAGCGAAAGGTATATGACGAGTTAAAGATCAGCCTGGGCATGGCAGGACTCACGCCCAGGATGCATGAGTCGAAAAACTTTTCTCACCTCCAGGATGGTGAAATCGCGCTTGTCTGGGCAGATTCTACCTTGCTTGCCGACCAATTGGTGCAGTATACACAATCCGGTCACAAATTCTCGCTTTTCCTGCTGGATCCATATGGCCCAACCGGGATCCCTTTTTCTTTTGTCAGCAAGATTATCCAGCACCCGCGACATGATACTATCATCTATGTCCCCTATCTGGATCTTGAGAAAAAGAGCGGGATCGTCGCCAAATCCACCATCACCCCTACTGAGAATGAACTCATAAAGAACTATGACGCGATGTTCGGTCATACTGGATGGCGCACTCTTGCCAGGAGATACTACAAGCCTGATTTTCAGGATGAGGATGAGATATGGGGACTGGAAGCTATGCTGATGGGCTGCTATCGTGAAGCACTGCTCTCGGTTGATCCAGATCTGGTTGTGAAATCTATCGGGTTACATTTTCCAGATAGAGATCGCATCATGTATTATCTCTACCTCACGACCCATGATCCCAGTGGAGCATTAAAGATGAACGAGCTGCTTTGGGAGGCAGGCTACCAGGAATACGAACTGCGTCAGAGACTCAAGCAATCAAAAGAGCATCCCGGTCAACTTACCCTCTTCGATATGCCTCTCCAGCCAGAGAAGCCAGCTTGCCCGGCAAAAGAAGAGATCGGCAGGCATATTATGCGTTTGTTCAAAGGTCAGACCAGAACGAAAAGGGAAATCTACGCCGCATTAGCAGATGAGATATACTTTGCAAAAGAAGTTAATAAAGCTTTGAAGTACCTTCAAGCGCAGGGGCAGATATCCTTTGTGGGTCCGCTCGAAAATTCTACCTGCATCAAGATAGGATGAGAGGCTCTTACACAAGACAATTGCAGTCCGCGTTGCAAAGCGACAGGGCTTTTCTCACTGTATGGGTTTCTTTGCACAGACTTACCCGCGCATGAGGGAATTCGGTCCGAATACGCGAAAACATCTTACCATAGATCGTGATTCGATGCGCTTCGGATAGATGACGGTGCGTGCCATCTCTTACTAATTCGTCATCTGGAGGCTGCCACTCCATAGGCGGAAGCCCCCATCGTTCGCGCCAGGCATCAAGCTGGGTGTTTTTCTCGCGGTATGTGCCTAGTGTCCAA
>DATGLE010000093.1:0-27330 GCA_035294325.1 Ktedonobacteraceae bacterium
GCTGAGTTTTAATATATTGATTTATGAAACAACCAGCCGGTATAGTAGATATATTCTCGTCTTCCTGATCGAGGGCGAAGGGAAGCTCAAGCTGAATAGAGCTGCCGTCCCTTTGAGGTTCTGCCTCGCAGGGAAAGAATGTTCATCCTGTCACCTGGCTGGAACGAAAGACGTGGTAGGAATCGGAGCATTGCGTACTACAACCTATGCTCACGAGTAAGGCGATCTCAAGAAAGGGTGAGATTTTATGATGAAAACAAGCGATGCAACTGAGACTGCTAAAAAGACGCAGGATCAGTATTTCAATGCCGCCAATCAGATGCCGGCAGAAATATGGTATTGGGCCGCAATCGGCTCAATCATAGCATCCGCAACGCTGTTTCTGGCGGGCAGGAGAGACTGGAGTATCTTCGTAGGTCAATGGCCCCCCGCCTTTCTTCTCCTGGGCCTGTTCCACAAGCTGGTAGGACCTCGTAGGTAGCAGGCAAAACCGGGCGTCAGGACATAGAGTCGTCGCCCGGTTCTTTTTGCGCCCGCCTGAAAAAGAGCGCCAGTGGCACTTCTCATCATGGATGAAGCAGTCCCGCAAAGGCCATTTATTCTGTCCTCCCGGGTCTCCCTGTTGGGAAGTGGATATTTCTTTTTCTTTAGAGCGTGTCTGATTTTCGATATCCTCGCTTGCTCGCGCCTGCGGTGGGAGCCTTTGGGAGAGTGTTGTTGCGAACAATGCGCTGCGCGCATTGTTCGCAACAACACTCTCCCTCTTCGGCGCGGAGCAGCCACGCGACTATTCCATAGAGAAGGCGGGGATGCTGAGCGTCAGACATGCTCTTATTCTGTTGCGCAAAAAATGTGTAAAGAGTATTTATTGCACAATAGAATAAATCTCAGGCACGGCTTCGCCGCGCGACTATTCAGCCTTGATGAAGTGATACCGCTTCATCAAGGCTGGAGCGCTATTTGCCGTAGAATTTAGGAACGTTGATATCGTAGAACGTGGCTTCGAGGTATTCCAGCAGCAGAGCGAAGTTGAGAATATCGACATCGCTCGTCAATGGTTTGGATGGATCGGGACCGCCGTTGAGGCTCTTAATGAACGGCAGCACATCTTTGACGATCTGGCTCTGCGAAAGCGGCTTGTCGAATGCCCCATTGGCGCTCAATGGCATGCCCGTTAACGCATTCAGATAGCCAGCATGGCGCGCCTCGATGGTGAGGATCGATCCCGCTGCTGCCAGCGTGCCTTTGTTGCTGATGGCAGGGGCAGCCATAAGATATGCTCCGACGCCCACGTTCTCGAAGACCTGCGATAACCGGATAAAATCGTTGGCGCTGTCTTTGTTCAGGTTCTTGAAGGTCGGCTTCGGGCGGGCAGCGCTGCCGAGTGCCTGCTTCAAGAAGGAGACGTGGGCATCCTCGTCGTTCCTGATCTCCCTGAATGCCTGCTCAGGACTCAGGTTGGCTGCTGCTCTTGTGGCAGCGTGAGCCGTCTGCGCTACCAGCAGCGTCGCGGGCACCACCGCACTTGCGCCAACGACGGAACCGCGTAGAAATTTTCTGCGTGAAGTGCTGGTTTGAAGCAGCCGGGCTGGATTACGTTCCTCTGTACCCTCATCGGACATTCTGAATGGTTTCAACATATATTCCCTCCATGTGTTCATATGTGTGAAGCGTGATCGCTCCCCTACATCTGGCATTACGCCTGCTGGAGAAATTTGGATTACGTGAGTTTGAGAAAATTAAAATATTTAAATGCGCATGAGGTTATTGCATAAACAGGGCTATTTCAGGGGTTACTCTTGCGGATCCATTCCCTGATGTTCGAGCATCCGCTTCAGGTGGATCAATCCCAGGCGCATGCGGGCCTTAACCGTCCCGAGCGGGATCTGACAGGCTTCGGCGATTTCTGTATGCGTCCAACCCTGGAAGAAGGCCAGTTCGATAACCAGGCGTTGTTCTTTGCGCAGCGCCAGCAGCGCCGCGCGAACCTGAGCGCGGCGTAGAGACAGCCAGACCGTATCCCAGGCGTCAGGCGAGAAGGTGCTTTCGTCGCGGTCCACCTCATCAAGTGGAACGCTCTTGTTGATCGGGTGCCGCCGCGAAGCACGTAAGTAGTCAATAGCGCGGTGATGGATGATCGAGAACAGCCAGCTATGCACCTGGCCGTATTGTGGTGAGTAGGAATGAGCCTGGCGCCATACTGCCAGAAAAGCCTCTTGCAAGAGATCTTCGGCAATCTGCTGATCCGCCACCATATGATAGGCCAGCGAGTAGAGCGGGCGACTGTAGCGCTGGTAAAGCATCTCCATTGCCCGGATAGATCCCTGGGCAATCGAGGCGATCAGGGTTTCATCGCTGATCTCATGGGGCGACCTCACCGCTTCCTGATCGCGTTGTTGATTTCGCTTATTATCGCTTTTCTTGAAGATATGCATCATCGCTCTACTTGATTTCTGCCTCTCAGTGCGGAGGTGTTCCTACAGCTACCACCGGCCCCTTTGGCGCGGCCTGGCTTGCCTGCGGCCCTGGTTCCCTGCTCACAGCGATCATGCCTGCCCTTCTGAGATCGCCCGGCGCGCTGAGCGTGGCGACTCCATCTTGAATCTGCAAAAGGCCGATGCTCCTGGGGTGTCCGTTCTCGATAGCCCATCCTTGATAGACCTGCACCCCTTCGAGAGAGGGCAGGCCATGAACGACCAGAAGCGTCATGTTAAGCCGGGGAAGGTAGATGATCTGGCCGCTTGCTCCGGCTGCGAGATCAGTTCCGTGTATCGGCACTACCACAGGAGACGCGCCAGGAGCAGAAAGCTGAGCAATACGCTGCTGCAAGGAAACATTCCAGGCCACCATTGCTCCAGACAACAGGAAGAACAGGACAGCAGCGGCCAGCGCCATGCGAGTTTGCCAGTAATGCCACCAGGAACGCTGGTGAGGCCGCCGCTCAGGAATGCGAGGCGTATCCGATACCGCGACGGGAGAAGCCTCGGCGCGAATAGCGGCAAAGAGGCGGTCATGCACCTGCGCGGAAGGCTCCACGCCGGGAACAGTGAACGGCAGCAGATCAGCCGCCGATTGAAGTTCCCGCAGCATTCGTTGACAGTCGGGGCACTGCGCAAGGTGAGCATCAGCTTCCTGACGTTCTTCGGGGCTGAGCGCCCCGAGAACGTAAGCGCCAGCTAACGTTTCAAATTCCTGGCAATGCATACGAAAGCTCCCTTCTGCCTGTTCACTCCACACTACGACCTCTATCTCGCAACGGATTACTCTAGAGGCTGCATTTTCGCCCCCCGCATAGTATAATTGTCAGACGCGAAGAAGGTCTATACCGGAAACTTACTATGCAAGGAGAATAGATAATGGCGCGACAGGAATTTCCCATCGAGCAGCAAATCAGGAAAGATATTGTCGAGGCGCAGAAGGCCCGCGACCAGGTGCGGCTGGATACGCTGCGTATGGCGCTTGGTGCCGTCCATAACCTGGAGGTAGCGCGTACCGATAGAAAGCACGCGGAATACGGCCAGCCGATTACCGAGGCCGATGTCTTGAAGGTGCTGGAACAGGAAATCAAGAAGCGCAGCCAGGCCATTCCCCTGTATAAAAAGGGTGGGCGCAACGACCTGGCCGACAAAGAGCAGCGTGAAATGGACATTTTGCAGTCCTATCTGCAATCTTCGCAATTGAGTGACGATCAGATCCGCGCGATTGTCGCCACCATTGTTGAGCAGCAGGGCAGCGAGTTCAGGCGCGTGATGCCACTGGTCATCAAAGAGACGAAGGGGCGGGCCGATGGGGCACGCGTGCAGCGCATCGTTCGCGAAATGACGCAGTAGGCAAGAAAAATAGCGCCGACCTCCTTGATCCGAGGAATTGCCGAGTTAGCAGCTTGACAAATGCTTACGCTCGCTCATACGATATAAAGGCATAATTTGCAACGATAAGCTGCGGCCCTGGCCGGGGGAGTCTCTTGTGGAGGTAACAGGCTCTATCTATGAAAATCTATAACACGCTGACGAAGCGCATTGAAGAGATTGTTCCGCTGGAAGCAAATACCATCAAGATGTATTCCTGCGGTCCTACCGTCTACCGTTACATTCATATCGGCAATCTGCGCACCTTTACGATGGCGGACTGGCTGCGCCGCGCCTTTGAATATCGCGGGTATAATGTTGTGCATGTCAAGAACATTACTGATGTGGGGCACATGCGACAGGAGGTGCTGGACCGGGGCGAGGATAAGATGATCGCCCAGGCGCGCCGCGAGGGCAAGACATCCTGGCAGATCGCCGAGTTCTATCTCAATGCCTTTCACGAGGACGAAAGCGCGCTAAATATCCTGCCCGCGCACGTCTTTCCACGCGCGACGCAGCATATTCCCGAGATGATCGCCATTATCGAGCGCCTGCTGGAAAAGGGTATCGCCTACGAGGCCAATGGGTATGTCTACTATGATGTCAGGCGCTTCCCCGCTTATGGCAAGCTATCGGGCAACCTGCTTGAGAATATGCTGGCGGGCGTGCGCGAAGGTATAGATACCGACCGCCATAATATCGAAGATTTTCCGCTGTGGAAGCCGGCGGAGCCTGATCGCGAGATGGCCTGGGATAGCCCCTGGGGACGCGGCTTCCCCGGCTGGCATATCGAATGCTCGGCAATGTCGATGAAGTATCTCGGCGAGCATTTTGATCTGCATACCGGTGGTGTTGATAACATCTTCCCGCATCATGAAGATGAGATTGCTCAGAGCGAGGGATACACGGGTCAGCAGTGCGTCAATTACTGGGTGCATGCGCAGCATCTGCTCGCGGATGGGCAGAAGATGGCGAAATCTACCGGCAATGCCTATACACGCGCGGAGATCGAGGCGCGCGGCTTCGATGTGATGGCCCTGCGCTACTTCTATACCACCGCGCTCTATCGCAGTCGCCTCAACTTCACCTTCCGCGCGCTCCAGGCCGCCCAGACGGCGTTAGAGCGCCTGCGTGACCGTGCATATGATCTTCTTTTGCAGTCCGATAAAGACCTGGCCTTTTCGGATGAACCGCTGGCGAGCAATCCCTGGCGCACGGCATTCCTGGATGCCGTCGAAAACGACCTGAATATGCCGCGCGCGATGTCCGTCGTATGGGCCATGCTGCGCTCGCAGGAGATTGATGCCACAACGCGCGTGCGCCTGCTGCTCGACTTTGATCGTATCCTGGGCTTTGACCTCAAGGGCTATCTTCAGAGCGAGCGGCCAGAACAGAAACGCGATCCCCGTACCTATCTCGCCGCCGTGCCTGCCGGAATTGCCAGCCAGGTGCGCGAGCGTGATGAGATGCGCCGGCAGGCGCGCTTCGCGGACGCCGATCATGTGCGCATGCAGCTCAAGGGCGCCGGCTACGATCTCAGGGATACCACGCGCGGTTCGCTGGTGCTGCGGCGCCTCCCGGAGGATGAGTTCCGCTTTTTATCAAGCTCCGGCGATGCGCCCGACTATCTATACGCGCCTGATCGCTACGAATTTTCCGTGAATCTGCTGGCGCACAACAGCCGCAGCGACCTGGAGCGCTGTATTCAGAGCATCTGCCGCCATGCTGGCGGTCATAGTATCGAAGTCGTCATCGTTGATAACGGCTCAACCGACGATACGCTTTCCTACCTTGAGGAACTGGCCCGCAGTGGCAAACTCACCGGCGAACAGGGGCAGGAACTCGGCCTGGAGGTGCTGTTCGCCGATCACAATATAGGCTTTGCCGCCGGGCGCAACGCGACCATGCGTGCAAGTCGTGGCCGCTACGTGATTTTGATGGATACGTCTATTGAGGTCGACGGCGATATCTGGGGGCCGCTGGCCGAACTGCTGGAAGATCCTGCCATCGGCGTTGCTGGTCCCTATGGCCTGGTCACGGATGACCTGCGCGAGTTCCGCGAGGCGCCCGGCCCGGATGTTGATGCTATTGAAGGATACCTGATGGCGTTCCGCCGCGAACTGCTGCCGGAGGTCGGCTGGATCGACGAAAAGTTCCGCTTCTATCGCCTGATGGACATCTACTTCAGCTTTTTCTTTAAAACATCGGGGTATCGCGTCGTCACGGCTCCGCTGGTGGCCGGGCGTATCAGGAAGCACGAGCACCGCGAGTGGGAGAGTCTGAGCGAGGACGAGCGGGCGGCAAAGAGCAAGAAAAATTATGATATCTTCCGCGCGCGCTGGCATCATGGGGAGAGCCTGCTGGTCGCCAACTACAATCCGCGGCACCTGTGGCGCGGCCACGACCATCAACATCATCTTGAGGGCACACATACCCATATTCCAGATGAGCTACCGCCGCCCGGCGCCATGCATACGCATGTCCATCAGCACTGGCCCGATCATTCGCACGAGCACCCGCACCATCACGTTCGGATAATGTCATCCTGAGAGACGGTGAAGGATCTGGATGCTCACGCGCGGATCCCTCGCTGTCGTTCAGGATGACATGCCTGGTTGCTGCCTCAGGCACCTTGTCGCGGGTGTGGGCAGCGTGAGCGGCGGACTGTGTTCGCCGCTCACGCTGCCCACACCCGCATGTGCGAAGCGCCGCAAGCGCCGAGCTGTCCGGTAAAGAGAGGAGTCTACATTCTATGATTGAGGCTGATGGCCTGCTCGTTGTCGTCTCCCCCGAGCAATTGCGCGACCTGGAACAGCGGCGCGTGGTAATGTTCGGCGGCTTTGTCGGAGCGCTCACCGCCGAGCAGGAAAGGGCGCTCTGCACTTTCGTAGAGCGTGGCGGCGGACTGATCTGCCTGGGCGAAGCCGTGGAGGCATACCGCGAGTACGATCTGCTGGGTGAGGTGCTGGGGAACGTGCATGGCTCCTGCGTGCCCCGCTGCGAGCTTATCGCCCGCGTCTCCCTTACCGATCACTATATGACACGCCGCGTCGATCCATCCTTTGCCATCGTTGAAGAGATGTACCTGCTTGCCGCCGCTCCTGAGGACGCGCAGGTGCTCTGGAGCACCTCGTGGCACTACAGCAGCCATCCTCTGGCCTACACGCGCATGCATGGGCGCGGACGCGTCTTCTGTACGACGATGGGCACGGTGCCGCAGACGCGTGAGCATCCCGTCTTTGAGCAGATGATAACGCGCGCCATACATTATGTCGCCGGAGCGGAGACGCGTGAGCGGCCCCTGAACGTGGCGATGATCGGCTATGGCGTGATCGGCTTCGAGCACAGCACCGCCGTCAGCGAGACGCCGGGCCTGACCTGGGCGCTTGTCTGTGATCGCAACCCCGCGCGCTTGCAGCAGGCGACGCAGGCGTTCCCGGGTGTGCGCACCTGTAGCGACATGACCGAGGTCATGGAAGATGATAGCATCGATATCGTCATCGTCTCGACGCCGCCCGATACTCATGCCGCCATCTGCATGCAGATGCTGCGCGCCGGCAAGCATGTGGTCACTGAGAAGCCATTCTGTTTGACGGTGCGCGAGGCCGACGAGATGATCCTGCTGGCGCGGGAGCGGCGGCGCGCGTTGACGGTCTATCAGTGCCGCCGCTGGGACCCGGATTTCCTCGCCATTCAGCGTGCGCTCAAGCGTGATGCCATTGGCCCCATCTTTCACATCGAGACCTTTATTGGCGGCTATGCGCACCCCTGCGCATACTGGCATTCGCATGAGCCGATCTCCGGCGGCGTCTTTTACGACTGGGGCGCGCACTACCTCGACTGGATCCTCTCGCTCATCCCCGATCCCGTCGTCAATGTGCGCGGGATCGAGCATAAACGCGTCTGGCATGATGTAACCAACGCCGACCAGTCCAGCGTTTACCTGCGCTTTGCTGGCGGTCAGGAGGCGCTGTTTATGCACTCGGATATCGCGGCGGCGCTCAAACCCAAGTGGTATATCCTGGGCGAGCGCGGCGCCATCGTCGGCCACTGGCGCCAGGAAACAGTAAAGACACGGCGCTGGTCCGGCGATCTGATCGAAGAGCGGCTGGCCCCCTCCGAATCCTTGCCGGATATCCATGTCTTCACGCGCGACGAGGGCGACGCTATTCATGAGCAGCGCCTGACACTGCCGCCCATGCCGCTCTACGCCTTCCACCGCAACCTGGCGAATCATTTGCATAATGGCGAAGCACTGGCTGTGCCGCCGGAGGAGGCGCGACGCAACATCGCGGTGATGGAGGCCGCGAAGCATTCCGCCCGGCGCGGCGGTGAAATCATCGCCGTCAACTGCTAACCCCTATCTTTCTCGCACCTGCGGTGCTCATCTAATAAAGCAGGTTTTGTGGAGAAATGCGCTTCACGCATTTCTCCACAAAACCTGCTTTATCTCTGGCGCGGCAGAGCCGCACGAACGCCCGGATAAAGTTGAAATGTGGGGGTGAGTGAGGCATACTATGTTTAATGGAATAATTTAGATGGCGTGGTAAAAAACATGAATATGCCCGATTTTTCCCACCGCCTCAGCGTGAGCGGCCAGTTGACGCTGAGTGTTTTCTGGTTTTCCCTCAATTTTCTGTCCGGTGCACTCTTTGCTATCGTCATCCCTACTCAAATCCTGCTCTTTGTCTCGCCCGGCGCCGTCGGCAACGCTCAGCAGGCCGCATTTCTTGGCTGGCTCACCGCCGGAGGATCCGTGCTGGCCCTGCTGGTCCCTCCGATTATCGGCATACTGTCGGATCACACCACCGGATCCTGGGGACGGCGCCGGCCATATATCGTTGCTGGTACGCTGTTCATGCTCGTCGGCCTGTTCATGTTGTCCAGCGCGCACGAGCCAGCGCTTTTTATCCTCGGCTTCCTGATCTATCAGGCGGCCAGCAACGGCGGCACTGCGGCCTATCAGAGCCTCCTGCCAGATCTTGTGCCGGCGGATCAGCGCGGCGAGGCTTCCGGCTATATGGGACTGATGACCATGCTGGGCACGGTAGGAAGCCTGGCCCTCGCTGCCTGGCTTTTGAGTCAGGTCAACCCCGGCCCTTCCGCCCCCACCCTCATCAGGCAGGGAGCCAGTATCTATTACACCGTCACGGGCCTGGCCCTGGTGATCGGCGCTCTGATTACAGTCATTGGCGTGCACGAAACGCCACTCTCGTTTGAATCGTCTCCGGCTGCCTCGACGCTGCGCACCTCTGATCGCTTGCGGAACTGGATAACGCGGAACTGGGTTGAGCCGTGGCGCGGAGAGAACTTTGCCTGGGTTTTCCTGACGCGGGCCTTTGTCATGCTGGGATTGACGCTCTTCATGACCTTTATCGAATACTACTTTGCCAGCGTCGAGCACATCACGAATTTTGTACAGGCGACGGCGATTGTGGCCGTGCTGGCCCTGCTGGGGGCTGTCGCCAGCGCGCTTGGCCTCGGCATGCTCTCTGATCGCATCGGGCGCATCTGGATCGTCTGCTTCGCGACTCTCTGTATGGCGCTGGCCTCGCTCTCCTTCGTCCTGTTTCCTGATCGCGTCCCCCTCTGGCCGCTGGGCATTCTCTTCGGGCTGGGCTATGGCGCCTACACCAGCGTAGACTGGGCGCTGGCGGTTGATTCTCTGCCCTCGTTAAGTGCCGCCGGCAAAGATCTGGGACTCTGGTCGATTGCCTCAACCGCCCCCTCGATCCTCGCTCCACTGCTGGGCAGCAGTGTGATCGAGCTAACCGCCGGGCAACTGACGCTGGGCTATCGCCTGGTCTTCGCTCTGGCCGTGTTCTTCTTCCTGCTGGGTGCGGCCTTCGTCTTTCGCATTCGCGAGCAGCCCGGGACACGCACACCTTCTGCCCATCCACGCACGCGCCGGCGCATAGTGAGCCTGGGATGGCGGCTGGCCTTTCGCTCGCATGCCGGGCAGGCGCGCGGCTTCTTACTCTTCTGGCCCTTCTGGGAGTGGCTTACCATCTCGCTCCAGCCCATCAAAAGCATACCTCATGCGCCCTATGGCCTGCTCGGCGTCACCTTCAAGCGCTATCATGGGCACCCCGTAGATCTACCCGATGGCGTGCATGTCGAGCGCGGGGCTTTGATCGGCGAACTGCATTTCCATAACCGCAAGATCGTCGAGGCATCGCAGGCAGGCCCCTGGAAACTGGTGCGCATGTTTATGCTGGATATGCGGGCGCTGGCCCGCTGGACGCAGGAGCCGGATTTCCCCGCCGCGATCCAGGCGTTTCACGGCGTGACGCTGGTGGGCCGGGCTGCGCGCCGCCTGGGTTTTATTACCTATGAACGCCCGAAAACGCTGCATAACCGGCTGGACCGCTTCTTTATGATGGGTCTGCTGGTGCTCTACCATCACCAGGGCCTGGAGCGTCTGAGGCACGGCACAACCTACGGCACCTATCCCCAGGATGTCTGGATGTCACGCCGCGCATTGATGAAACGCTATGGAGATCTGATTCATCCTGATCCATGACTGTTCAAAACCCTTGCCGCCTGCGGCGGCTTATCGGTTAGTAGTGTGTGCGAGGCGCCGCAGGCGTCAGGCAGTCCGGGGGAAAGCCGGGTGGAATAGATACACTGATACTTATTGCACAAAAAGCTATACAAAACATAGAGGATATGGCATAGTTAGGAAGAGATATGGCTTGAAATCGATGTTAAAGGATTTGCCGGAGGATGGAAGCTGCTCTTACGCGTCGCTATTTGCAAGCATTACTTGCGCGATACGCGGCGATTACTGTGCCGGGAGGAACGCTTGACCGGCCCCTCTTACTGCGGGCCGTATTCCAACCCTTGAAATTACGCAGTATGGCTCTCGCACCCCAGGAGCAGGCTTCCAGGGGCCAGGGACGGTCTGCACAGGCTGAGAAGCAGGTGGCGCGTTGCCGCGAAGCCCTGGAGGAATCGCCGTCGCGTAAGATAGTGATCCTCGGCAGCCCCGGCATGGGCAAGACAACGGCGCTGAAAAGCCTGCTGATCGATGCCGCTCAGGATGCGCTGGATGATCCTGACGCTCCATTGCCACTCTTCCTATCGCTGCCCGACCTGGCGCGCTCAGGCTTATCTCTGCCCGATTACCTTGCTGGCATCGCGGCCTCGTTCGATCTCCCCGCAAATTTTGGCGCGGCGCTCTGGCAGGAGATCAGCCGGGGGAAGGCGCTGCTCTGCCTGGATAGCCTGGATGAAGTGGCTCCGGCGCGTCGCCCCGATATGATCGCCCTGATCAACACCGGCGCGCGCGAATGGGGCGGGACCTGGATTGTAGGCTCGCGCTTCACCAGCTATAAGGGATGGCAGTTCGAGCGCGGCGAATTTTCCGAGTGGGAACTGCTCCCCATGACGGCGGAGCTGCGCACTCAACTGGCTCAGCGCCTGATACCGCTTCTGTATGGCGGTATGCACGAGGAGGAGATGCCCGCCGGTATGCCCATGACGTTCGTGCAGACATTGCAAGGGCGCCCGCAATTCGCCGCGTGGGGAGAGAATCCGCTGCTCTTTACCCTGGCCGCCGTTGCTTTTGTACGCACGGGCGTATTTCCAGAGAGCCGGGCCACGCTTTACAGGGATGTGCTCGAAGCTGTGCTGATGATGCGTTCCCCGCAGGAGAATCAGCGCAGCGTATTACGCCGGGTCCTGGCAAACGTGGCCCTGCAATTTTACCAGGTAAAGGGCCGCACCTTCACGCGTCCTGACCTCCTGCGGCTGCTGGCCCGGCCGCGCGTTGACCTTGCGGCGGCATGGGATCCCGAGAGCATGGGCGAGCGTATTATCGGCTCCGGCCTGCTCGATGTAATAAGTTCTGAGACCTATGGCTTCCTCCATCAAACCTTCCAGGAATATCTGGCGGCGCTGGCGCTCGCGGAGGGACTTCTGAGCACAAATAGCGAGGCCACGGCCTGGGAACTGGCCTGGTCGAAACGCACGTATAGCCGCTGGAACGAAGTGCTGCGCCTGATGGTCGGGATTCTTGCCGCGCACGAGGAGCCAGGCGCGGCGGAGATGGCGCTGCGCTGGCTGCGGAATCTGGCCGGGCAGCATGCAACCGCTGAGGGCGATCCCGGCGATCTGGGATTGATCCTGGCCGTGCGCTCATTGGCAGAAGTAGCGGGACCTGCTACCCGCGACCTGGCAACGGACATCGTTTTGCGGTGGAGCGAGACGCTCGCTGAGGCCGCGCGCCGGGGACGCAGCACGTTGTGGGATAATCCACGCAGCAAACGCCTGCTGGAACTGGCCGCCGAGATACGCTTTTTCGATGAGCAGGTTGTGGCTGTGACAATTGAGCAGCTTGCGCGTTCGCTGCAAGATGCGGCGTGGCAGGTGCGCCAGAATGCGGCGGAAGCGCTGGGTAAACTATCCCGGGAGGCCGCGTCAACCCTGCTTGTCGAAGCGCTGGCGCGCGAGCAGCACGATCAGGTGTACTGGAGCATCTTACGCTCACTGAATGAGCAGAGGCAACGCGCGCCGCTGCCCGTCCTGCTCTCCATCCTGCGCACATGTACATGGCACATGACGATGGGAGAGGCGGCGCGGGCAGTCACGCTCTATGGAGATGAGGCGCCTCTGGAGCCGCTGCTGGCCGCGCTGCGCACGACCAGCGATGGCTACACCATAGCACAGCTTGTCCGCATCATATTAGAGGGCCTGGGCCAGCGCGGCTCCGATGCCGTGAATGCACTCCTGCCAGAACTGGCGCAGGAGCCGCGCCGCTTTGTTGTACAGGCATTTGGCAATCCGCGCTTCGCTGCTATCGCGCCCGTTCAAACGCTGCTCGATATCTGGCGCCACGATCCCGATGCCAGTATGCGCACTCTGGCCGGCAATGTCCTGCGCTGGCTCGGAGCGCCCCTGCCGGTTGAAACGCTGGTTGCGCTGCTGATCGACGGGGCGGAAGATGCGTACTCGGATGATGTCATCGACTGCCTGCGCAACACCTACGCCAGCGCACGGGAGGAAGTCATTGCCGCACTGGGCCACTCCGCTCCCCGTGTGCGTGAAGGTGTTTTGCGTGCGCTGCGAACCATACGCGGAGCTATCCCAATCGAGCGGGCCGTGGCGATGCTGCGCGACGAATCCCCGCTCGTGCGCAAAGAAGCCCTCGATGCTCTTTACTGGCTCTCCATCGACAGGGCATATCACGACGAGAGCGGCATAGATAAAGAGAAATTGCTTGAACCATTCCTGGCCGCCTGTGCTGATAGCGATGAGAGCGTGCGTGAGGAGGCAGTACGCAATCTGACCTGGCTGCCCGGCCATATCGGCGCGCAGCCTCCGAAAGTATGGTTTCAGGAGCTGGCGCGGGACTGGAATCCAGAAATACGGGCGCTGGCGATGCGCGGACTGGCCGAATGTGGCGACCTGGACACGCTGCTCACCGGCCTGGAGGATGAAGCCTCCGTTGTGCGGCTGGCGGTGGTCGAGAGCCTGGTACGGCTCCCCATCGAGGCTCCGCTTGCGCCACTGCTCAATGCGCTGCACGATGAGAGCGCGGGAGTGCGCCGCGCGGCGGCTGAGGCGCTGCGCAAGCATAATTCCGCCGAAGCTCTGGCGGCGTTGATCGCAGCGCTTGAGGACCGCAGCCTGCGCGGTATGGCGATTGAGAGCCTGAGTTACTTCGGCGAGCAGGCTCCGGTGGAGCGCATCGTGGCCTGCCTGCGTGACCGTAACGAATGGACGCAGTGGCATGCCATAGAGGCTCTGCACCGCTTGAGGCCGCCGGCCTATCTCGGTATTCTGGTGCTGATGCTGGAGGGCATGACCGATTACGATGATATGAAAAAGGCCCGCTGGATGTTGCAAGATCTCGCCGAAGCTCTTGCTGCCCACCCGGAAGCGCTGGGAGAGGCATCGAGCAGTGTGCGCGAGACCGCCCTTGCCGTGCTGGATTGGATGGGAGAGCGCGCCCCTGATGCGCTGATCTTTGCGGCCCTGTACGACTGGCATGTAAGGGTTCGCTGTCGCGCGGCGAGGATGGTGCGGGCGCGCTGCCAGAACGATGACGAGGCTATCGAAAAGCTGCTGCCCCTGCTGCAAGACGGCGCCGCTTCTGTGCGCGAGGTCACGCTGGATGAACTGAGCGGCATGGGAAAGAACGCACCCATCGAAGCGATCAGGGCGCTGTTGAAGGATGAGGAGAGTATTATACGCACTCACGCGGTACGGGCGCTTGGCGCGACGGGCAATCCCGCTATCCTGAATATGTTGATCAATGTGCTCAACGATGAGAGTGAGGATGTGCGTTCCGCAGCCGCTGAGATCTTGAGCAGGCCAGAGATGGATACCCCCGATGAAGTTCTGATTGTGGCGCTCAGGCATGTGCAGTTGTATGCGCGCGTCGCCATTTTGAAGACGCTGGGACGACGACCCGATGTGCCGGATGCGGTCCTGGAAGAGGTTATGCAGCACGATCCCGATGCATATGCGCGTGAGGTCGCGAAAGAAGCGCTGCGCGCGCGAAGAGTACCGGCAGGGCCGACAGATGGTATGCGCCGTGCCGGCGAAGGTGATGAGGAGCGGCCAGAGCCGCAGCCCGTGAGCCAGGAAAGCGCGGTGCCCCCTGAGATCCCGCCACTCGATGCACTGCTCGAAGACATCAGCCAGGGACGCCTGCAACAACTTTCGCTCCTGCGGCAAGCATATCCCGGCAAAGCCGCTGCTGTCGAAGCCGAGGCGATCTCCATCCTTTCGGGGAAGGGTTCCGGGGACGTGCTGGGCGCGCTGGAGCAGTATGATATCGCCTGGCTTATCCGCAAAATGGAGCAGCCGCTGCCCGCGTTAATGGACAGGCTGGCGGAGATCCTTGAATGGCCCTACGCATGGGTGCAGTTAGCGGCTGCCGAGACGTTTGGCGAACTGCGCCGCAATGTCCCCGACAGGGCGCTGCGCCGGCTTTACCATCTACGGCTGGCCTCGTCGAATGCCCAGGTGCGTGAGGCCGCCGACGACGCCCTGGCCGAGATTCTGGCGCAGGAACCTGGCATCGAAGACGACGATGATGGCATGTCATCCTGAGCGCAGCGAAGGATCTGCGGCCCGGGAGTGAGATCCTTCGCTGCGCTCAGGATGACATGCCGGGTTTGTTCGACATATTTCACTATGCACTTGCCTGAATGCTCAATTATCGGTTACTCTATCTAATGTAGGCCATTTCTATGTCAACGTATAAAGCGAGGCAAGCGCATGCAGAGCGGGCAGACACCGGGACGAGGCATTATTGGCGTCGATATCGGCGGAACGTTTACGGATATTGTCTACTACAGTCCCACACAATCCTCAGGGCAGGCGGCGGGGGCGAGGCTGAGTCTTTTCAAAGTGCCGAGCACGCCCCATAACCCCGTAGAGGGCCTGCTCGCCGGGCTGCAAGCGCTCGAAGTCACGGGAGAGTCGGTGGTGATTCACGGCTCAACTGTTGCTACGAATGCTCTCCTGGAACGCAAGGGCGCGCGCAGCGTGCTCATCACAACGGAGGGGTTCGCCGATGTCCTGGCGATAGGCCGCCAGGATCGTCCCTCGCTCTATGATATTATGCAGCAGCGCCCGCCCGTGCCCATTCCGCGCGAGCGCCGCCTGGAGCTTGCCGAACGGCTCGATCATCGCGGCGAGATCATCCTGGCTCCCACTCCCGAGGCGTTCGAGCGCGTCTTGCAGCAGGTTGCGGATTGCGCGCCTGAAAGTATCGCCATCGCGCTGCTCTACTCTTTTCGCAATCCCGTACATGAGCAGGCGCTTGCCGGGCTGCTGCGGGAACGCTTCCCCGGCGTCTACCTGTCGCTCTCCAGTGAGATTTTGCCGCAGTTCCGCGAGTATGAGCGCACTAGCACCGTCGCTGTGAACGCCTATGTCCAGCCGTTGATGGCGCGTTATCTCGATAAGTTACAGGATCAGCTTGGTGGTCCGCTGCGTATCATGCAATCGTCGGGCGGCAGCATCTCGGCCACAGTTGCCGCGCAGGAGCCGGTGCGCACCGTGTTGAGCGGCCCGGCGGGCGGCGTCATTGGCGCTTTTCATATCGCGCGCCTGGCCGGCCATGAGCAGATCATTACGCTGGATATGGGCGGCACCTCTACCGATGTCGCGCTCTGCCCCGGACGCATTCCCGAAACCTCGGAGGCGGTGGTTGCCGGCTGTCCCATCGCCGTGCCGACGGTAGCGATCCATACCGTCGGCGCCGGCGGCGGTTCCATTGTCCATCTCGACGAGGGCAACGCCCTGGTTGTCGGACCGGACTCGGCGGGCGCGGTGCCCGGTCCTGCCTGCTACGGCGTGGGGGATGACCTCACCGTAACCGACGCGAACCTGATGCTGGGTCGTATCGATCCCGCGCACTTTCTCGGCGGGCGCTTCACGCTCTATCCTGAGCGCGCGCAGGAGCGCATGGAGGATCTGGCGCGGCGGATGGGCGTCAGCATGCAGGAGGCCGCACTGGGCGTTATTCGCGTGGTCAATGCAAGCATGGAGCGCGCCCTGCGCACCGTCTCGCTGGAGCAGGGCCACGATCCGCGCCGCTTCACACTCCTGCCTTTCGGAGGCGCCGGCCCGCTGCACGCGTGTGAGCTGGCCGAGGCGCTGCGCATTCCGCGCGTCTTCATCCCTCGTTATCCCGGCGTGCTCTCGGCACTGGGCATGATCCTCGCGCCGATTGTCAAAGACTACGCCCGCACCGTCATGCTGGCAGCCGGCGACCTGGAGGCGGATGCGTTAGAGGCGACATTCGCTCCTCTGGAAGATCGTGCGCGTGCCGATATGCGGGGCGAGATGGAGCGCATGGGCGCCTCTCCCGAGGCGGAGATGACGTTGCAGCGTCTATGCGACCTGCGCTATCTCGGCCAGGCGTATGAAATAACGACGCCCTATGCCGGCAACCTGCCCACAACGTTGGAGCGCTTCCACGCCCTGCACCAGCAGCGCTACGGCCACTGCCACCCCGATCAGCCTGTGCAACTCGTCGCGGTGCGCGTGAAAGCGCTGCTGCAACTCGAGCAGCCGGAACTGCCCGTCGAAGCCGATGCCGGCCCATCCGCCGAACACGCGCTGCTGGGCGAGCGCATGATGACCTTCGCCGGGGGCGCACAACTGGCGCGCCTCTACGAGCGTGAGCGGCTGCGCCACGGCAATCGCATTGCCGGGCCAGCCCTGCTCATTCAGGATGATAGCACGATCCTGCTGCCGCCCGGCTGGGAAGGCGAGGTAGACGCCCGGGGCAATGTCGTGGCCCAGCGCTCCGCGCGCGAAGAGGACACGGCGCAGCCCGTCGTTGCGCAGCGGGGATCGTTCGATGCCGTCTCGCTGGAGATCTTCAAGCATCTCTTCTCCTCGGCTGCCGAAGAGATGGGCGTAACGCTGGGGCGAACGGCCTACTCGCCCAATATTAAAGAGCGCAAAGATTATTCCTGCGCCTGTTTCGACGCCCGGGGGCGTTTAATCGCCCAGGCCGCGCATATTCCCGTACATCTCGGCGCCATGCCGGCCTCGGTGCGCGCCGCCATCGAGCAATTCTCGACCTTTGAACCCGGTGATCTCGTTGTGCTCAACGACCCGTATCTCGGCGGAACACACCTGCCCGATATCACGATGGTCTCGCCCGTCTTCATTGGCGATGATCCCGATGGGCATAGTGGAGAGTTGTTCGGATTCGTCGCCAGCCGCGCGCACCATGCCGATATCGGCGGGATGTCTCCTGGCTCGATGCCGATGTCGCGTGAGCTGTATCAGGAGGGCGTGATTATTCCGCCGATGAAGCTCGTGCGCGGCGGCAAGCTCAATGAGGATGTTCTGCGCCTCTTCTATCGCAACGTGCGCACGCCGCAGGAGCGCCAGGGGGATATAGACGCGCAGATTGCTGCCGCACATGTAGGCCAGCGGCGCCTGCAAGAGATTATCGCGCGCTATGGCTCGCGTACCGTGCTGGCACATGCTGATGCCCTGCTGGCCTACTCGGCATACCTCACGCGCCTGGCCCTGGCGCAGTTGCCAGAACGCGAGGTGCAGTTCACCGACTACCTTGATGATGATGGCCGGGGCGCCGAAGACCTTGCTATTGCTGTACGTGTGCGGGTGGAGAATGGCGGCCTGAGCGTCGATTTTAGCGGCACAGCTCCTCAGAGCGCGGGCTGTGTCAACGCCGTGAAGGCCGTCACGCATTCGGCGGTGCTCTACGTTGTGCGCTGCCTCGCCGGCGAGCAGGTGCCTGCCAATCAGGGCTGCCTGGAGCCGGTCACGATCCATATCCCGGAGGGCACGTTCCTCAATCCGTTCCCGCCCGCAGCAGTGGCGGCGGGCAACGTCGAGACCTCGCAGCGCGTCGTCGATGCTCTCTTCGGCGCGCTGGCTCAGCTTGCCCCGCAGCGCATCCCGGCGGCATCGCAGGGGACGATGAACAATCTTACGCTCGGTGGCTACGACGCAGAGCAGGGCCGCGTGTTTGCCTATTATGAGACGATGGGCGGCGGCATGGGCGCACGCGCCGGGGCCGACGGGCTGTCGGGCGTGCATGTGCATATGAGCAATACGCGCAATACTCCCGTCGAGGCGCTGGAGATGGAGCTTCCAGTGCGCGTGCGCCGCTATGCCCTGCGCTATGGCTCGGGCGGGGCCGGGCGCTATCGCGGCGGCGATGGCCTGCGCCGCGATCTGCAATTTCTTGCTCCCGCGACCGTAACACTGCTTACGGACAGGCGCCGCCGCGCGCCCTATGGCCTGCATGGTGGCGAGCCGGGAGCTACAGGCAGCAATAGCCTCGAACGCGAGGGGCAGGTTACACCCCTGCCCGGCAAGGTGACGCTGGACGTGCGGCCGGGCGATGTCCTGATTATCTGTACGCCGGGCGGCGGAGGCTTTCTAGCAAAGGAGGGACCCGGTGTCGATAACCCCGACTGAATTGCCTCTGTTCCCATTGAATGTGGTGCTGTTCCCCGGCACGGTGCTGCCGCTGCATATCTTCGAGGGGCGCTATCGCCAGATGGTCGCCGACTGCCAGCGCGACAACAAGCCTTTCGGCGTGGTGCTGCTGAGGCCGGAAAGCGAGCATCTGCATGAAGTGCCGCATGAGATTGGCACGATAGCGGAGATACGCAACGTGGACCGGTTGAAAGATGGCCGTTATAATCTCATTGCCATCGGCACGCAGCGCTTCCGTATCATCCGCCAGCATCACAACAGGTCCTATCTTTCCGCGTTCATCGCGCCGTATGAAGATGAAATCGAGCCAGAGGAGGAGCTGAGCGAGCATCTGGCGCAGGCACGCGAGCTGTTCGGGACGTATCTGGATATACTGCTCAAGGCCGGCGGGGAGAGCGATTTGCAGGCGAATCTGCCCGATGGGCCGGAGGCGCTCTCGCATTTCATCGCCTATATTCTGGATATCCAGGACGAACAGAAACAATACTTTCTGGAACTGACCTCGACGCGCCGGCGGCTGCAAGAAGAGATACATATCCTGCGCCGTGAAGTGCCATTCATGCGGCAGATCCTGGGCAAGAAACTCCCGGATGAACGCGCCCGCCTGAACTGAGGAGAGATGACCTGTATGGTAGACAACAGGCGCGAAGCGCCTGTTGTCTACCATACAGGTCATCCTGCGAGCGTTGCAGGTGCAAGCAGTAGAAAGCGTATAAGTGATGACAGAACCCGAAAGCTTTCGGCAGAGATTAGATGCCGTGCTGCGCACTATGGATGTGCAGCAGGTGCGCGATTTCCTTATAGCTGAACATCAATGGAGCGAGGAGGCGCCCGCCGATCCTGAAACGGCGATGTGGATGATGATTGCGGGCGCAGCCACGCTGCGCGATCTGCACGGGCGTGCCCGTGAGTGGCTGGTGCAGCATGGACATGGGCAAGAGGCGGAGGCCATTCTTGGAAAGAGAGGGCAGCAGAATCCCGGTGGCAGGAAGGGGAAGCGTGACCGTCAACAGCAGTCGAAAGCGAAAAAAGGAGCAAGATGAGACGCACGATGACAAGAACATTGACCTGGGGAATACTGGGAACCGGCAGAATCGCCGGAGTCTTTGCGCAAGGCGTGAAGGGATCGCAGAGCGGCATGCTGCTGGCAGTGGGCAGCCGCACACAGGCGGCCGCCGATGCCTTCGGCGAGCAGTGGAAAATTCAGCGCCGCTATGGAAGCTATGAGCAGTTGCTTGCCGACGCGGACGTGCAGGCAGTCTATGTTGCCACCCCTCATCCTATGCATGCCGAGTGGACCATCAAGGCCGCCGAGGCGGGCAAGCATGTGCTGTGTGAGAAGCCTGTAGCCCTTAACCACGCGCAGGCGATGGCAATGATCGAGGCGGCGCAGCGCAGCGATGTCTTTTTGATGGAAGCCTTCATGTATCGCTGCCATCCCCAGACGGAGAAGCTTGTCGAACTGGTGCGTGCGGGCACTATCGGCAGCGTGCGCGTGATCCAGGCCACATTTAGCTTTCATGCGCGCTTCAACCCGGAGGGCCGCCTCTTTAATAACGCACTCGGCGGCGGCGGTATCCTCGATGTTGGCGGCTACTGCGTCTCGATGGCGCGCCTCATCGCCGGGGCCGCTACCGGCAAAGCCCTCGCCGAGCCAACACGCGTGACCGGAGCCGGCCACATCGGCGAGGTCAGCCGCGTCGATGAATACGCCATCGCCTCGCTCACGTTCCCCGGCGATATTGTGGCGCAGCTTTTCACCGGCGTGCGGGTGAATGGGGAGAACGTTGTGCGCATCTTCGGAACCGAGGGATCGATCCTGGTCCCGGCGCCGTGGATGCCCGGTTATAACGATAATCCCTGCAAGATCATTGTTAAACGGGATGACGAGGAAGAGACGCGGGAGATCGTTGTCGAGAGCGACAGGCATCTCTACGCCTACGAGGCCGATACTGTCGCGGCGCATATCGAGGAGCGCCAGGCTCCGGCCATGAGCTGGGACGATACGCTCGGTAATATGAAAACGCTCGATCAATGGCGCGCCGCTATTGGCCTGCTCTACGATGCCGAGCGCCCTGAGAGCAAGGGGCAAGCGCTGCCTGTGCATGGGCGACCACTGGCAGTGCACCCGGATCATGACATGAAATATGGGCGTATCGAAGGACTTGAGAAGCCTGTTTCGCGCCTGGTGCTGGGCGTAGATAACCAGACGCACTGGCCCCACGCGGCTGTCATGTTCGACGACTTTTTTGAGCGCGGCGGCAATTGCTTCGATACGGCCTATATCTATGGTCGAGGCGAATGCGAGAAGATGCTGGGCCACTGGGTGAAGAATCGCGGCGTGCGCGAGCGGATTATCATTCTTGACAAGGGCGCGCATACACCGTACTGCAACCCGGAGGCGCTGGTCCGGCAGTTGCAGGAGAGCCTTGAGCGCCTCCAGACGGATTACGTGGATATCTATATGCTGCACCGCGATAATCCCGCTGTTCCCGTTGGAGAGTTTATTACGGCGCTCAACGAGCAGCAACGCGCAGGCCGAGTGCGCATCTTCGGCGCCTCGAACTGGTCTCTCGAACGCATCGAGGCGGCCAATGCCTGGGCGTTTGAACGCGGCCTCTCCGGTTTCGCGGCTATCAGCAATAACTTCAGCCTGGCGCGTATGGTCGAGCCGCCCTGGGTGGGCTGCCTCTCGGCATCGGATGCCACATGGCGAGCATGGCTGGCAAAGACGCAGATGCCGATTATGCCCTGGTCCAGTCAGGCGCGCGGCTTCTTTACCGGGAGGGCCGACCCCAATGACCGCTCGGATGCGGAACTGGTGCGCTGCTGGTATAGCGAGGATAATTTTCGCCGTCTAGAGCGCGTCAACGCGCTGGCGCGCGAGCGCGGCGTGCTGCCGATCAACATTGCGCTGGCCTATGTGCTCTGCCAGCCCTTCCCGACCTTCCCGCTGATCGGCCCGCGCCAGCTTTCCGAGACACGCACCTCCTTCCAGGCCCTCGCCATTACCCTGTCGCCCGAAGAATTGCGCTGGCTGAATCTGGAAGATTGAGAACCTATCATCTTTGACACAACGTAGTGTTAAGAATGTGTCTGATTGCCAGCCCCCATTGCCGGCTCGCGCCTGCGGCACTCACCGGATCTGAGGGATGGGCCAGGGCGCGGTGCGCCCCGGCCCATCCCTCAGATCCCTGGGTGCCGCAGAGCCGCACCGACGCCCGGCGAGAGCACTGAGCAGCGGACACTTTCTAAGAAAGGAGCGACGACGTTGACACTCACCGTTCATATCCTCGAACTGCCACATGGTCATTCGGTGGAAGAACTACAACCCCTGCTCTCCCCGGATATTCGCCTGAGCGCCGGCCCCGATGTGCCCGCTGATTGTGCAATCCTGGTCGCGGGCCATCTCCAGCGGGAACAATTGCAGGCCAGCACCGCGCTGCGCGCGCTCGTCGTTCCCTGGGCCGGTGTGCCGGAGCCGACGCGCAATCTGCTGCTCGATTTTCCGCGAATCGCCGTGCATAACATACATCATAATGCCCTGCCGGTTGCCGAAATGGCTGTCACGCTCATGCTCGCCGCCGCCAAGTTCATCGTCCCCGCGGATCGCACTTTCCGCGAGAACGACTGGTCTCCGCGCTTCGAGCGACCTGATCCCGCCGTCCTTTTCCATGACAAGACGGCGTTGATTCTGGGATACGGCGCGATTGGCAGCCTGGTGGCGCGGATGTGCCGGGGGCTGGGCCTGCATGTACGCGCGATCAGGCGCCATCTTCCCGCCGCGCAGGCTGGCAAAGAGGTAGAGCAGGACATTACGCTCTATCCACCCGACGCGCTGCACGACCTGCTGCCCGGCGCCGATTTCTTGCTGATTTGTGCGCCCCTGACGCCCGAAACGCGCGGAATGATCGGCGAGCGAGAACTGGCGCTTATGCCGGAGCATGCTGTTCTGGTGAACGTCAGCCGTGCCGAAATCGTCGATGAGGCCGCGCTCTATCACGCGCTCAAGGATGGGAAGCTCTATGCCGCCGGAATGGATGTCTGGTACCGCAATCCTGGCGGCGAAGGCGAGGCAAGCGGTCTCGCTCCATCCGCGTATCCATTTCACGAACTGCGCAATGTCGTCATCAGCCCGCACCGTGCCGGGCATGCTCCAGAGGCTGAGCAGATGCGTATGGGCTATCTGGCCGAGTTACTGAACAGGGCGGCGCGAGGCGCGCCGATGCCCAATCGCGTCGATTTGCAGGCTGGCTATTGAGGGCAAGATTCGAGAAGTTTTTTCGTGGCTCCTATGGTACACTTGTTCTGGCGAAACGATAACAGAGCAAAATACCCACAAAAACAAAAAGGAGCAATACACACGATGGCAAATCTTTTCACCTGGGTTGAGATCCCCGCGAGCGACTTTGATCGCGCGCAGAAGTTCTACCGCACCATTCTGGGAATCGAGCAGGAGTTGTACCAGCCGCCCAATATGGGCGAGATGCGCTATGGCATTCTGCCAATGGAGGGCGAGGGCGCCGGCGGTGCGATTGTCCAGGAGCCGAATTATGCCCCCGGCCAGGGTCAGGGGGTATGTGTCTACCTGGTGGTCAAAGGAGATCTCAACGCCACGCTGGCGAAGGTAGAATCCGCCGGAGGCAAAGTGGTCATAGGCAAGATGTCTCTCGGTGACATGGGGCCGGGCTACATCGCGCAGTTCATCGATAGCGAGGGGAACCGCGTCGGCCTGTTCTCCCTGGAATAACGTATCGCGACTGCGGTGCTCACAGGAAGAATGGAGGGAGCGTGTGGCGTAGCCACACGCTCCCTCCATTCTTCCTGTGAGCACCGAGGCTTGCAAGCGAGCCTCGTGCGATTATCCTTTCAGAGAACCGGCCATCAACCCCTCCACGATCTGCTTCTGGAAGACGAGCGTCAGGATGAAGACCGGCACAATCACAATCAGCGCCATTGCCGCCTCATTGCCCCAGGCTACCGTCTGGTACTGCGGGTTCACCGCCGCCTGCGTGATGCCGATGGTCAGTGTCTGCGACGCGCTCGATCTGCTGAAGATCAGGGGGAAGAAGAACTCGTCCCAGCTTGCCACCAGGTTCAGCAAAAAGAGCGTCGCGATAGCCGGGCGCAGCACCGGGATCACCACATGCCAGAGCGTCGTCAGGAAGTTGGCCCCGTCGATCTGCGCCGCCTCCTCCAGTTCGATGGGGATCTGGCGCACGAACGAGGTCATGATCCACACGCTTGTCGGCAGCAGGAAGCTCACCAGCAGAATCACGAGACCCTGAATCGAGTCCAGCAGCGAGAGATTCTCGAACATCTGGAAGAGCGGGATAATCATCGCAATCGTCGGCAGATAGCCCGAGAGTAGAATGCCCAGAAAAAGCGCGTTGCTGCCGGGGAAGCGAATGCGCGCGAAGGCGTAGGCCGCCAGCAGGCAGACCAGGACCGAGAAAAAGGCCGAGAGCAGCGCCAGCAGCGAGCTATTGATAAACTGCTGGCCCAGCGGCACGACCTGCGCCACCGTCTGGAAATTGATGAGCGAGGGGTGCCTGGGGAAGTAGTTGAGCGGCACTGTGAATAGCTCGCTCATCGGTGTGAAGGCCGACAGCACGATCCAGTAGATCGGCAGCAGCGTGATAATCACGAAGAGCGCGACCAGTACATAGAGTATGACCGTCCAGATAGTCTTGCGTACAGGCCGGTAATGCGTGTGGCGCTGGCGCTGTTCGGCAGGTGCCGCCGGTGGAGCATAGGTCTCGGTAGTAGACATCATACACCTCCTTATAGCGCCTGTTCGCTACGTCGCATGAACAGGAAAAAGACGACACACAGGAAGAGGACGATCACAAAGGCGAAGACCGCCACGGCTGAACCATAGCCATAATAGAGACCGGTAAAGGCCAGTTGATAGACCTGGTAGGAGAGCAGCGAGGTCGAGTGGCCGGGACCGCCCTGCGTCAGCCCATAAACCAGATCGAAGGTCAGCACGCGATAGGTCGAGACGAAGATCAATAGAGTAAAGATCAGCGGCGCCAGCATGGGCAGCACAACCGAGTAGAAGGTGCGCCAGGCTGAAGCGCCATCGACGCGCGCGGCTTCGTAGAGTTCGCGCGGGATATTTTGCAGTCCAGCCAGGATGATGAGCGCGGCCCAGGGCGAATTTTTCCATACATCGAGAATGATGACGACGATACGCGCCAGGTCGGGATTAGCGAGCCAGATGGGGCGGAAGGGCAGGACGCGGGCGATCAGGTCATCGATCATACCAAACTGGCTATTGAACATCCATTGCGAGGCCGTCGCGACGACGATGGCCGGCATAGCCCACGGCAGCAGATTAACGGCCCGCACGATGCCGCGTCCCCGGAACGCCTTGTTAAGCAGCAGAGCGATGCCCATTGCGTAGACCAGTTGAACCGCTGTTGAGACTGCGGTGAAGATGAAGGTGAACGAGAGGGACTGGAGGATCACCGGATCCTGGAACATGCGTGTGAAGTTAGCCAGGCCGATGAAACGCTGCGTGCCGGCCAGGGGACTGTTGTTGGTAAAGCTCTGCCAGATGGTGTTCAGGAAGGGGTAGATGGCGACGGCCAGGCGCCAGATCACCGCCGGCGCCACAAGGATATAGCCGAGCATGATAAGCCTGATGCGCCGGCGCCGTGTTCCCGCTGTGGCTCTGGCACTCGGGACCTTTGCGGCCTCTATATCTACGTACATATGCATCCTCTCTTCTGCGCAGGCGGGGCCTGGTTCACCAGACCCTCGTCTGGTGAACCCGGACGGGGCCAGGGGTGAACCAGACAAGGGTCTGGCGAACCCGGCCGGGGCCAGGGGTGAAACCGACGAGGGCCTGGCGAACCAGACGGGGGCCTGGTGAACCAGACGGGGGCCTGGCGAACCAGACGAGGGCCTGGCGAACCAGACGACCGCAAGGGTCGTCTCTACATTTCTTGCCCCTGGTTTCCCTCTCATTGCCGCTTTCTCGCTGGCCCCATTGCTCATCGTCCGCTACACCGTTACTGTCCCTGCAACGCCTGGTTTACGGCCTGCTGGCCCTGGCTGACGCAGGTATTCAGATCGATCTGGTCGTTCAAGTACTTGTTGACCACGGCCTCGAATGCGTCGGAGACGCGTTGGGCCTGCGCTGTGATAGGCCGGTAGTGCAACTGCACGTTTTGCACATAGTCGGCATCGCTCTGGGCCTGTGGCAGCGCCTTCTGTACCGCCGGATCGGAGAGCGCGGCGGTGCGCGATGGCGTATTGCCGGTCTTGGCGAGCAGGATCTCCGATTGCAGGGAGGCGGCGTAATCGATGAATCGGGCTGCCGCGTCGGGGTATTTGGAGTACTTGTTGATAGACCAGCCCCAGTTGGCGATGATGGTGCCGTTATTGTTCGGCCCCTTCGGCGGATGCGCCACCCCCAGCTTATAGCCGTTCTTGACGACCTGGGGAAAGTTGAGGATGCCGGCGTAGATGCCGTCCCATGTAATCCACATTGCCAGCTTGCCACTCTCAAAGGCGGTGGTCAGCGAGGTATAGTCGGCGGTCACAGTATCGGGGGGAGCGATCTTGTAGACATGGATCATGTCGTGGACGAGCTTGAGCGCCTGCTGTGAACCCGGTGCGGTCATGTGCAGCGGATCGCCGCCGGCCTGGCCCATCCAGTAGCACATCTCGTTGAAGAGTTCGGTATTGCCGCTCTTGCCGGCGATGCCGATACCATAGACGCCGTTGCCGGTAAGCTTCTGACCGGCGGCGATGAGTTCGTCCCAGGTCGTCGGCACGCTGATGCCAGCTTTGTCGAAGAGATCCTTGCGATAGAAGAAAATGACGGCGCCAAAGTTGGCGGGGAGGCGATAGCGATGGCCGTTGTAGGTGCTCAGCTTGAGCTGTGCGGGGGCAATCGCGGAAAAGTTCTCCGCGTTAATCTTATCCTCAAGCGGCAGCAGCCAGCCTGCATTACTGAAAGTTGCGGTCATGAAGTCGTCGAGCCAGAGCACATCCAGGCCAGTATAGCCGGAAGAGAGATAGGTCGTCATTTTCTGTACGTCATCGCCAAAGACCTGCGGCAACTGGAAGTAGTTGACCTTGATGCCGGTCTTCTTGGTGAAGCCATTGAAGACGGCGAGCAGGTCCTGCTGGGGAGTAACGTTGGTCCAGTACGCTACGGTAATGGATTGCGGATTAGAAGATGAGCCGCTGCTGCTGCCGCCACCGCAGGCCGCGAGGAAATCGGCTACAGTAACGCCTGCTGCCAGGCCCGCCGCCCCCTGCCCCGCGCGACGAAGCAAATCCCTGCGAGTGATGACGCTCAACGCGTCATCGCTAACTCGTGCCATTGGTCTATCTCCTTTGAGTAAATAATCGCGGTGGTGGGTGCCACACGCCATTGATAAGAGCTGCAAGCAGCGCAGCCTTCTTCGTTGTCGCTATGATGACAAATGACCGGGCGAGCGCTCGCCCTGGCAATGGCTTCATCTCCGGCCAGTCTACCCGGGGATATGTACCACAATTACACTTTCAGGCGCCTTAG
>DATGLE010000094.1:0-10220 GCA_035294325.1 Ktedonobacteraceae bacterium
AGCGGGTAATCTGGGCTTTGGTAAAGGGGTCCATCTTCACGGTGAAGGGCTTCATGGTCATCTGTCTCCTGCCTTTCTCTTGCTGGTTCAGAGCGAGAGTGATGGGAACTGCTGATAGCGCACGCCGTCAAGGAGCGGCAGCGAGATTTTGCGCCCCCGGACCGCGTGTTGTTTGTAGAAGAAGGCGACATGGGCCGCCTTGCACTGATCTCGGATGCCTCGCACCCAGTCCTCATCCATTGGCCGCGCCCCGTGGCCCGACTCGGCCCCGGCGATCACCCACCTGATCCCAAAAAGATCCAGGTCCAGGGGACCAGGCAACGGCTCACAGGAGAGGAAGCGGAGCGGAGCGGGAACCGCGCGCAGTTTCGCGATGCGCCAGCGATAGGCGTTGCTCTCCACCGAGACGCCCAGCCAGATGTGGGTGGGCCAGCCGTCAGCAATGGAGAGGATACCGCGCAGGAGGCGGGTATGCACCAGGCGCGAGGGGCGCTTGGTGAGCACCTGGTAGCTGTGCCAGGGAGCACGTTCGATCATCGTGCGGAACACGTCGAGAATGAAGCTATCGGGCACATCCTTGTGGAAGAGATCAGACATGCTATTGACAAAGATGCGGCGCGGCTGTTTCCACTTCGTGGGAAGGTCCAGGCGAGAGGGCCAGAGCCGCAGGTCAAAGCCCTGTTCGTAGGGGTGTCCTGGCACGCCCCGGAAGCGCTCGGCGAAGGTGCGCGCGTAGCAATGGTCACACCCAGGGGAGACCTCGGTGCAGCCAGTTACACAATTCCAGGTGCTCTGCGTCCATTCGATGCTGCTGTGTTCGCTCATTATGCACCCCTTAGCGGCCAAGCAGGCGATAGTAGCGGAGTTCCGCCTGCCGGATTTCTTCACTGCTGTAGAGGTCAATTTCAAGCGGGGCGCTGTGTTTGTAGGCGTCGATGAGATCGAGTTGTTGTGCGGAGGATGCTTGCCGCTTGTGCTGCTGGGTCTCGGCCTTTGCTGCTTGACGAGCCTGCTGCATCTCTTTGGCAAGCGGGTTCTTTGCGGGATATGTGCGGGTGGCGTCGACCCACTCTGTGCCGTCGAAGCGTTCCATCGCGCGGCAGGAGTCGCGCCCACAGATGCGGAACTGGAGGCTTACCGAGGTGCGCCACTCATGCCCTTGCGTCTTGCAGAGCGAGTTGATTCGCTGTTTTGCCATTTGGTCGGTCACATCCTTTCTTTTACCTGCATGATGGTGCAGACTTGACCGCCTGTGGCCCCTCATCGCATACTGATAGAAGGGGTTCAGGCGTCGGTTGAACGGTGGACTGAACTCTTTACCGGCGCCTGGTACACGCCGGTTTTCTTTCCTAGAGGATTGAACTACACAAAACGAAGCTACAAGAATGCGCTACAAGGCATGAAACCATAAGGAAACGAATATGAGAGAGAAATATGTTAAGCTGTAAGGGTGAAGTTCCGCCGCCCACGAGGAGACCGTTTAACATCTTCACCCTACTAATCAAGACTCAAAAACTCATAAACAAACACTTTCAACACTTTCAACACAAATTGTACCTAAAGAATCAGTCCATGTCAAGCCTTTTAGCTAATTTGACACTTTCAACACAAAATCGTATGTTATACTGAAGCAAATCTAAGCAGGGAGAGAACTTATGCCACGTAAGAGAAAGGTATTGGGCAACCTTAATGAGCAAATTGCTGTAGGATACTACACCGCGCAAGAGGCTCAACAGAAGCTAGGTATGACCAGGGACATGTTCAATAACCACGTCAAGCAAGGAACTATCAAGAAGACGACTTTTGTTGGAAGACATGGCTATTACAAGAAGACCGAGATCGACGCACTAGCAGAGAAAATAGAAACTTTACTTTTGACAGCCCGTGACCAAGACCTAGAATACAGAACAGCAACATTAGATGACTTGGACGCTGAAATTGACTTAGCCGCTCTCAACTTTGGAAGAAAGCGAGCAGAAGCAACGAGAGAGGCGCGCGCTAGATACCTTCAAGCCAATCCAGAAATAACCCATTATCTCTTTAGTCAAAGCCGCATGGTAGCTGCAATTAATTTCATTCCACTTACTCATGACGCTATACTTGAGTTTCGAGAAGGAAAACGTGGGTGGCTGTTTGACACCGATCAGGTTGAACAGTTCGAGGCCGGGCATCGCCTTGAGTGCATCATCATTGACATGATGACGACAACCAGAGTCACTTTAGACCAAAGACATCGTTATGCCTCGGACTTGCTCTACAACTTTTCACACACAACTCTGGTAGAATGGGGAAAACGCGGTGTAGATATAGCGACAATAGACGCTTGTGCAGGCACAGAAGATGGTGAACGTATTCTGAAACGAGCAGGCTTCAAATATGCCGGTGTTCATAACGAACGAGAGATGTACCACCTTGATATTGATGAAACTCATCTAAAGATCCTCCAACCCTACAAAATGGCTCTTGCAGAGTGGCAGGAGCAGCACCACTCATGATTTTATAGCTATCCATCATCTCTATGCCATGAATGCCGCCTAATAGTTCGTGGCATTGCCTCGACAGTAAAATAGTAATGGTGTAGTTGAAACTCTCCCAAACCCGGGAAAGCTCGCGTTGATTTTTTTCAGGACGGCTTCCCTCTGGATATCCGCCCTTATCAACTCTTATTTTCCTGGGGAGGGAATAGTGATGATTTCTTCACGCAGCACAGCGGGGCGCAGCCTGGCCTGCGTTATCAGCTTCCTGGCCTGCGCCCTGTTCATAGCCGGCTGCTCACTGCCCTGGCAGCGGGGCCAGAATACCGTTACCCTCGGCGCTAAACCAACCGCGCAGCAATTGCTCACGGCGCTACAAAAGAACTTCCGCAACGTCAACTCATTTCACGTCGTCATGAACGTGCAGAACCCCGGTCCCGTCAGGCAGGGCCAGGTGCAGATCCGCACCGCCAACGGCGATATCGTCATGCCGGACAAGGTTAAGGCACAGGCCACGATCATTCTTTCCGGCCAGGCCGTCACCGTTAATCTCATCAGTATCGGGAGTAACCAGTTTATCACCGATCCCATTACCGGGCAGTGGCGCGTCATCAAGGGCGTACTCGATCCACGCACACTCACCAATCCCGACACAGGTATTCTCTCGCTCATCAACAAAGTCCAGAACGTCAGCGATCCGGTCTCCGATACCGTCAACGGCGTCCCCTGCTGGCGCGTCAAGGGGCAGCTTAACGCGAAGTATCTCGCGTTCTTTACCGGGGGCGGCGTGCCGGCCGGCACGATGCTACAGACCAACGCCTGCATTGGCAAGTCCGATGCGCTGCTCTATCAACTGATCGTCACGGGCGAGGCAGCGCCAGGCGACACGGCTCAGACCGCGCGCACCTTCGATATCTCGCACTACAACGAACAGGTAACAATCACGGCGCCACAGTTACAGGGCTGATAAAAGGCTTATGGGGGGAAGATGTACACGCTAGAAGACGATGATGAAACATCCTCGCGCCTCAAAAGGCGCGAGATCGTCGCTGATGCCGACACGAAGAGCTTAGACGGCGCATCGGCGCTCGCCGATGCGAGCGTCTCTGGCGCTGCGGGAGCGCCAGAGACGCCAGAGGCAGGCAAAGCGAACGGGATGGAGGCACATGCGACGGGGGCAGGCCCCATCCCTGATGGTCGCATGCCCTCTCTCCCACAATCTGTAGAGACGGGGCTTGCCCCCGTCTCTGGCGCTCCTGTCGCATGTGCCCCCGTCTCTGATGCCCCTGTCGCATGTGCCCCCGTCTCTGGCGCCCCCGTCTCTGACGCCCCCATCTCTGATGCCTCCACCCCCAAAAAACCTATCCATGAAAAGGGGGTAATAAGAGCCTTGAGGCCCATGTTCTTGCCGGGCCAGGGCAATGCAGGCCAGCAGAGAATCGCCCTGGCCGCGCTCAGCATCGCCTGCATCGGCGTCTTTCTTACCGCGCTCGACCAGACCGTCGTCGTCACGGCACTGCCGCAGATTATCACCGACCTGCAAATTCCGATCACGCAGCTCGATCACGCGGCCTGGATCATCAGCGCTTATCTGCTTGGCTTCGTGGTGGCAATGCCGCTGATGGGCCGCGTATCCGACATTTATGGCCGGCGCCGCATTTTCTTGCTCTGCCTCGCCATCTTTGGCACCGGCTCGCTGCTGTGCGGGCTGGCGCCTATGCTCGGCCAGGCCATCGATCTGAGCTTCCTGAGCGCGCTTGATGCTATTCACCTGCACATTGATACCTCTTCGCCCGGCCTGATCTGGCTGATCGCGGCGCGTCTCATTCAGGCAGTGGGCGGCGGCGCCATCGTGCCAGTCGCGATGGCTATCGCCGGCGATTTCTACGGGCAGGCCCGGCGCGGCCTCGCGCTTGGCATCATTGGCGCTGTGACCGAGGCTGGCGGCGTTCTGGGACCGCTCTACGGCGCGGTAATCGTGCAGCATCTCGGCTGGCAATATATCTTTTACTTCAACATCCCGCTCGTGCTGGCACTCGGTGCCGGAGCATGGATCTTCATTCCCAGGAGTACGCGCCTGCGCGAAGGCATCGACTGGGCCGGCGCCATTCTGCTTGGCCTCGCCCTGACATGTCTCAGTCTTGGCCTGGCACAGCAGGGGACCGAACTTGGCCCCACACCGCCCAACGCGCCGGCCCCTCAGAACAATCCAGTCGCGCTCGTGCTCGCGCTCATCTGCTTCATCGCCTTTGTTCTTGTCGAGCGCAGAGTGCGCTGGCCGGTCATCGAGATCGCGCTCTTCAAACGCTTCCCTTTCAGTGCGACCTCGCTGGTAAGCCTCCTTGTGGGCGCGGCGCTGATTATCGCGATGGCTGATATTCCTATCTTCGTCGATACCGTGCTCCAGCTTCCCGTGCTCGATAGCGGCCTCGCTCTGCTGCGCCTCACCGCGATGATCCCCGTGGGCGCGCTGCTCGGCGGCTGGCTCTGCGGGCGCATCTCCTGCCGTGTGACCGGCGTGCTGGGCCTGCTTTTCACCGCCTCGGGCTTCTTCCTGATGAGCCGCTGGCCGATACACGTCGATTGGAACCAGATCACCATCAGCACGATGACGGCTGGCCTCGGCTTCGGTCTGGTCATCGCGCCCATCGGGACGACGGCTATCAACGCGGTCAGGGCGAACCAGGCTGGCATGGGTTCGGCAATTGTGACGGCGCTGCGTATGGTGGGCATGATCCTGGGGCTGGCGGCGCTGACCTCGTGGGCACTGGCCTATTTCAAGCAACTGGCGGCGGGCTATCCTTCGCTGCCCCTGACAGCCACCGCTGCCCAGTTCGCGCAGTGGTCGAAGGGCTATGCCGCGCATCTGGTCCAGGCAGCACACACGGTCTACAGCGCGGTCTTCTTCACCTCGATGATCCTCTGCCTGATCGCCATCATCCCCGCCATCTTCCTCTGGGGCAGGCAGGTCCCCGTCGAAGAGGACGCGGACGCGACCACACCGGCTCCATCCCTGCACACCGCGATTACCCTGCCCGGCGTCGCCGTCGAGGATACGCCGACGCGGCCCATCGCCACCGTCGAGCAACAGGAGCAGGGCGAGCAGCCAGCCGGGGGTGATACAAATAAAAGGCGGCGGTGGCGTGACGCAAAGTGGTGGAGCGATCCTAAGCGTCGCCGCAGGCTCTTTGCTATCGCGAGCTGCGCTCTGATCCTGCTGCTCATCGGGGGCGGCATCTTCGCGGCCTTTATGTCGCAGTCCGACAATTCGAGCAGCAGCGCTCCAGGATCCAGCCCCGGCAGCGCGAACGGGGCCGACACAGCGACGCCGGTGGCCGGCCCGCGTATGATCCGGCTGGCCCTCGACAAAAGCGCGCTCACCTCGATCTTCGCCTCACAGCTCAATGTGCAGTCGGGCGCGCTCTCGGATCTGAGCGTTACACCCGTACCCGGCGACGGCCTGGTGCTGAACCTGAATCTGCACATCGACATGAACGGCCTGCACCGCGTGATGCCCGTCGAACTGGATTGCGTTATCAGCGTCAATCAGCAGCAGGATTTACAGTTGCGCGTCCTGCATCTCAAGCGCGATGGGCTGGATGCGGGGACCACCGCTGCTGCGCACATGCAGGCGGCGCTCAACCAGTTGCTCGCCGCCTCGGTGATGCCGGCCCTGCGTCACCAGCTCAAAGGTGTCAGACTGATCTCGGCCCACACGAGCAACAGCATCGTCTGTGGCAAAGGAGTAGAGATGCTGGCGCTGCTGATTCAGGCGCCACCCATCCAGGGCATTGCCGCACAGCCGACGCCTACGACGTTCTGTTTTAGCGGCCCGATTCAGAACGTTGGCAAAATGATGGGGGGTTGAGTAACTTCTCAGGACCTTTGCCGCCTGTGGCAGCAAAGGTCCTGAGAAGTTACGAGAATGATTATGATCCTGCCATGCATTTGATAAACGATCAACAGGGGAAGACAATGAGTCATAAATATTTATTACGGGCAACATCCATGTTACTGCTCGTGGCTCTGCTGGCGGGGCTGTTCGTGACTCCCGCCGGTGCGGGCAGTCGCAGCATTACAGGCAGAGCGGCCAGCCATGCGGGGAAGGCGACGGCAATCAACGCCAATATCTATCTGCCAACAACAATGCTGTCTGCGATGTTCGAGCAGCGCGTCAGCCAGCAGGTTCCCGCCAGCTTCAACAGCGCCATCAACACTATCGTCGGCAAGCTGCCGCCGGCTGATCGCGCGTGGGCATACCAGATGGTCACAGCGCTCATCCAGCCATCAGCCACGCTGACCGGACTGAAGCCGCAGGCGGGCGGACTGGCTACGTCCCTGCGCCTGAGCCTCTACCCGGGCGATCCTCACCCCGTCAATGCCAGCATGCTGATCCAGTTCAGCGTCATCAACTCGTCCACGGTCCAGGTCAGTGCCCGGCCTCTCCCCGGCAGTCCAGCGCTCATCAGCGGCCCGCTGACCACGTTCCAGATCCCCATCGGCCAGCTCAACAGCATCAGGACCACGCCGGGATGTGGCAGCGCCGCGCTGGCCCTGAACCTGCAATTCCCGGTAGCGCCGGGCCAGGCAGCATCACAAACACAGGCAGCAGCGGGTATGGGGATGATCGCACAGCCGGCGATGCTTCCGGCGCCGGGCCAGGCTCCCGCAGGCACCAGCGCCTATGTCGAGATCCCGGCATCGTCGCTGGCCTCGCTGGGCAGCGGCTTCGGCCCGATCTCGCTGGGCAATATTCTGGGCGCCCCGCTGAGCGCGCAAAATATTCAGATCGCCGTGCGTGGCAGCCAGCTTGCGATTAGCTCCACCATCATGCTCGGTTCGCTCAAGCTCGGAACGGCCACGACCTACGTGCGGCCACTGGCGCAGGGTGGCAATCTGGCAGCGCACGTGGTGCAGACCACCGTCACACTGCTCCAGGTCATCACCTTTCCCTACAACAGCTATAACCAGCAGATCCAGCAGATGCTCAATACGCGGCTCAACGGCGCGCTCTCCGGCAAGTTCACCGTCAACAGCGCGGCAATTGGCGCCAATGGCAATATTCCCTGCGCGGCTGGCAACAGCCTGATCCTGACCGGCACGGCGAGCCTGGCGTGATTTGCGTGCTGACTGCTCATGATTTCGCCCGAGACGGCGCACCGATCTGCTCGTTAAAAAAGGTAAGCACGCGCTGCCACGCGTCCTGGGAGGCGGCAGCATCGTAACGGGAACCCTGGTCGTTGAAGAAGGAGTGCCGCGCGCCGGGATAGATTTTGATGTCGTGCCGGATATTGAAGCGATCCAGCGCCTCGTCGAGCTTGCGCCCGGCAGCAGCGGTGAAGTCTTTCTCGGGATACGAGCCAACAACGGGGCAGAGCCGCGCTACCGCCTCGAATGGGCGCGGGTTGGCGCCATAGAAGGGCGCGATGACCTTGAGTCGATCATCGGTGCACGCCCAGGCGATAGCAAATCCCCCGCCCATGCAGAAGCCGATAGCTCCCACGCGCGCATTATCAATGCCCGGCTGCGTAGAGAGATACGTCAGCGCCGCTTTTAGATCATTGAGGCTGCTATTATTGAGTGGCCGTAACAGCATCTGCCCCATGAAGCGAAACATACAGATGGTACGGTTACGCCCCGTGAAGAGATCAACGGCCAGGGCAGCATAGCCCTCGTTAGCGAAACGGCGCGCAATATCCCTGATATTCTCGTTGAGACCATATATTTCGTGAATGATGACGACGCCAGGGAAGGGACCCTCCCCGTCTGGTCGCGCCAGGTAAGCGTCAACCTGCCGCGCTCCAGATGAAAACGAGACTGTTTGCGTTTGCATAGCAAGAGCCTCCTTGCACAAAAGATGATGAAATATAGCTCTATCATACGACACAGGGCCTTGCAGATGAAGACAACCGATACCGTGTTAACTTGCCGGGCGCGGCTCTCTGCGATGATGGGTTATGGCCCACCAGTTTACGCACATCAGCGCGGTGAGTGCGAGGGTGTAGGGCAGCAGCGTCCAGAGGCCAGCGGCCTGCGCCAGCGCTCCGGCCAGCCAGGGGAAGAGCGCGCCACCAACGACACTTGATCCAACCAGGAAGCCAACCGCGCTGGGAACGATGCGCGCGGGCACCAGTTGCGGAATAACGGCGATAGTCGTGGGGAAGAGCGGCCCCAGGAAAAAGCCGATCAGGCAGAATCCAAGCGCGGTGGTCCACCCGCTGGCAAAGCCCCAGACCAGCGCGACGCCTACGGCGATACCAGCGAGACAGAGATAGATCATCCTGGCCGCACTCAGGTGCAGCCACTCGGCGAGCGTGCCCATAAAGAAACGTCCGAGCGTGAGGCCGAGCCAGTAGCCGCTGGCGATCCAGCCCGCGACCAGCGTCCCCAGCATGCGCGTGTCCAGCGAGAAGCTGTAGTCCCAGTTGCCGATGCTGACCTCAACGCCGACATACAGGAAGAGAAAGAGCGCGCCCAGCCAGACGACGCCGAAGGTGAGCGCCGTCCTGAGCACGTTGCTATCGCTGTGCTGTTCAGCCTGCTGCTCGCCAGCGCTCTCCAGCACAGGAATGCGCAGGAATAGGACGCAGCCGAGCAGCAGCGGCAGGGCCATCAGGCACCAGACGAGATAGACGGCGTTCCATGCCAGGTTGGCGACCAGGAAGGCGGAGGCGACGAGCGGGCCGATCAGGGCGCCTGCTCCGTAGAACGCGTGCAGGTAATTGAGCAGCTTGGTGTTGCGCGGCAGAGACGCGATGGCGGCGTTGAAACCGGCATCGAGGACGGCTGTGCCGAAGCCGAATACCAGATTCACCGCCAGCGCGAGAATGACAGAAGGCGGCCTCAGGCTATAGGCCAGCGCGCCCAGAGAAAAAATCGCTATCCCCGCTATCAAATAGCGGCGCTGACCAAGTTTCTGTGTGAAGAGTCCGGCGCTGCCCGCGGAGAGAAAATAGCCTGTTGAGTAGAGAAAGGAGAAGACGCCGATGATGGCCTTATCGATGTGATAAAAGGCCATCTGGCTTGGAATGAGCACCCCCCAGGATCCGCCACTCGCCCCGATCAGCACAAAGCCACAGAACGAGAGCAATACCAGAGGCAGAGAAGAAGATCGTTTAGCAGTTGTCACGGGGTGCCTTTCTAGCGAGCGAAAAACCTGCCTTATGATACAACTTTTCCCCGCTATGGGCAACCCTGGTCTCATGTTCTATAATGAGTGTGTCCGGTTTCCATCATCATTGCTTACTCACGCCTGCGGCGCTCGCTTTAAATATTTAATGTTGTGGAAAAATGCGCTGCGCGCATTTTTCCACAACATTAAATATACTCTTGCGCGCTCCGCCGCGCGAAGCTGAGAACCAGACACTCTCAACGCAGACGCAGTTGCAACTAGTATTCTGAAAGGATAGAGATTACAATGGTCAGAGCAAAGCAACGAGAGGCGGCGATCTCTGAAAAATCCTTGCGCCGGGCCACTCCTTCCTACGCCAGCCTCAAAAGCGCCGGCAGCGCGTTAAGCGTCCTGAGCCTCTACAGCTTCGGCAGCATCCTCAGCATCGGCAGCGCTGGAAGCATATTAAGCATTGGCAGCGCGGGCAGCATCCTCAGTATTGGCAGCGCGGGCAGTATCTTGAGTATTGGCGGTGCAGGTACAATTCTGGGTATCGGCGGCAGAGGCATATTTCAGCGCAAGGGTCAGGATTCCGCTGGCAGGCTGCTTTCCTTCAAAAGAAGCAGCTAACCTGG
>DATGLE010000095.1:0-27140 GCA_035294325.1 Ktedonobacteraceae bacterium
GCCGGAGCCGTTCTCGCCGCTGATGGCGGTGGTGCCGCGCCGCAAATTGACGACGATACGGCGGTAGCTTTTGATGTTCTCTAACTCGATACGTGTGATGAGCATGATGCTTGCCAGCCTTCCCTACAAACGCGAAAAAAAATAGAACCCCATTCCGCTATTCTCATCCTGCGGATGAAATGCGGAAATGCTCTCCCTCTTTCAGAGCGTGCTCGCGCCTGCGGCGCTCGCTTTATGGAGAGTGTTGGGTGAAAAATGCGCGCAGCGCATTTTTCACCCAACACTCTCCATCCCTTACGCGGCGGCGCTCGCCTTCTGAAGTGTATGGTGTGGAAAATGCGCTGCGCATTTTTTCACACTATACACTCTCCATCCCTTGCGCGGCGAAGGCGCGCGAACGCTTCTGCCTCCCGATTATAACACGCGAGGGAAGAGTTACCGTAAAGTCCTTGACTTTCGGCTAAGGATATGTTACGTTTGTTTAAGACGAACGTTCGCCTAAAGGATGGGAAGCAATGACGCACGTCTCCCTCAAAGACATTGCCGCCGAGGCTGGCGTCAGTTTTCAGACCGTCAGCAAAGTGCTCAAAGGCAAAGGATCGGTCTCGCCTGAAACCCGCGCCTGGATCCTGGAAGTCGCGGAACGACTGGGCTATGTACCCAACGCGCTGGCACGCAGCCTGGTCAGCCAGCGTACCGCGACCATCGGTATCGTCGCCACCGACTTCAGCGACTACGTGCTCTCGCAATTTGTGGTGGGTGCCGAGCGGGAAGCGCGTCGTCAGGGGCAGTGTGTGATTGTGGGCAGTCTGGACCAGGACGGCTCCGATGCCGAGCGCTATCTACTGCTGCTGATGGAGCGGCGCGTCGATGGCATTCTGCTGGCGGCCCCACAACTGGAGCAGAACACGCGCGTGGGAGGGATGCTGAACGGCCTGCCGGTTGTGAGCCTGCACCACGTCCCCGGGGCAAAACTGCGTACCGTTGGCTCGCACCAGTCCCAGACAGGCTTTCTGGCGACACAACACCTGCTGGAACTGGGGCACCGCCGCATCGGAACCATTATCGGCAGCCTGGATCGCCGCGTCACGCACAGCCGCCTGCGTGGCTACCAGCGCGCACTCCAGACGATGGGGGTGGCGTATGACCCCGCGCTGGTTGAGGAGGGACACTGGCTGGTAGAGGGCGGCTATGAAGCCGCGCAGCGTCTCCTTGATCGTGTCCCCGATATTACCGCTCTTTTCGTGCAGAGCGACACGATGGCGATTGGCGTCCTGAGCGCACTGCACGAGCGTGGACTACGCGTTCCCCAGGACTGCGCAGTCGTTGGCTGCGATGACATCCCCATGGCAGCCCATACCATCCCCCCGCTGACCACCATCCACATTCCCGTTTATGAGACCGGCGAGGCCGCCGTGCGCCTGCTTCTCGATATTATCGAAAACCGGGCAGCGGAGGAGCCACAGCATATCTCGCCGCCGGTACACCTGGTCAGGCGGGCATCGAGCGGCGGCAACGAAGAACGTTCGCGCTTGAACTCATCTGCAACCGAGAAGGAGAGTATTTGTGGCGAAGATCAAGATCGACCTGGAGCGTAAAATCGGCGACGTAGATCGCAGGATTTACGGTGCGTTCATCGAGCATCTTGGCCGATGTATTTACGGTGGTATATACGATGAAGGCTCGCCGCTCAGCGATGCTCACGGCTTCCGCCAGGATGTGATCGAGGCTGTGCGCCCGCTGCGGCTCCCCCTGCTGCGCTGGCCTGGCGGCAACTTCGTCAGTGGCTACCACTGGCTTGACGGCGTTGGTCCTGTAGAGAAGCGGCCCCGCCGCCTGGAACTGGCCTGGCACGCCGAAGAATCCAATCGCTTCGGCACCGACGAGTTCATGCAATACTGCCGCGTGCTGGGCACCGAACCGTATCTGTGCGTCAACATGGGCAGCGGCACGATGGACGAAGCGCAGGCATGGGTCGAGTACTGTAACGGCACCGGGAATACGTACTGGGCCAACCTGCGGCGCCAGAACGGACATGAGGAGCCGTACAACGTCAAGTACTGGGGACTGGGCAACGAGATGTATGGACGCTGGCAGATAGGGATGTTGAGCGCCGAGGATTATGTGAAGAGCGCGCGCGAATTCGCCAAAGTGATGAAGTGGACGGATCCGAACATCCAGCTTGTGAGCTGCGGCCAGAATGGCTGGTCCGACTGGGATCGCATTGTATTGGAGGGGCTGGCCCAGTACGTCGATTATCACAGCATCCATATCTATACAGGCAGCGATGACTACTACAGCAACGTCCTGGTAGTGCATCAGGCAGAGCGCGCGCTGCGCAGTTGCCAGGCCATGATCGATCTTGTTCGTTACAACCAGCGCATCAGCCATCCCATCTATGTCGCCTACGATGAGTGGAACGTCTGGTTCCGCGAACGCGATGGCAGTGCCGGCCTGGAGGAGCGTTATACGCTGGCGGATGCGCTCGCCGTGGCAACCTATCTCAATATTTTTATTCGTCACTGCCGTACCGTGAAGATCGCCAACCTGGCCCAGCTCGTAAACGTTATTGCTCCGATCTTCACGAACAAGGAGGGACTTTTCCTCCAGACCATCTATCATCCGCTGCGCCTGTACAGCGAATATATGCAGGGGACAGCGCTGGATGTCTACGTTGATTGCGACAGCTACGCACTGCGTCCCGAAGACGAAACCTCGCAGTGGCCCTATCGCGTGGCCGACATGGGGCCGTTCAAGCTGCTCGATGTCGCGGCAACGTGCGATACAGCCGGACATACGCTGACGATTGCGGTGGTCAACCGTGACCGCGAGCGCGCGCATACCGCGAGCATTCAACTGGCGGACGCGGCAACCATCTCTGATATCGTGGCCTATGAAGTCAACGGCGCTCATCCCGATATCAGCAATTCCTTTGAGCAACCGAACACAGTCGCAATTCAGGAGCGGCGTCTGACAGAGGAAGGGCAGAGCGTCAGCTATACCTTCCCGGCGCATTCGCTTACTCTGCTGCGGCTGCACGTCTCGTAGGCGATACGTGTGGCAGGTCGGGCCGCTACCGGCATCCATATGACCGCATAAGCTGAGGAGCGGCGATGAGTATGAGATGCCGGTGGGGCCTGGCGGAGAGATATCCTGGCAACGGTTTACGTAGGCAATAGTTTTTACCGGATCATTCATGTTAAGAGGAGGATATCCCATATGATCCCTGAAAAGCATGGAGCGCTGGAGGAGCTGGCCGCGAAGATGCGCGCCGGACGCATCTCGCGCCGCGCCTTCCTGGAGCGCAGTGTCGCTCTGGGCCTGAGCAGCAGCGCAGCGCTGACACTACTTGAGGCTTGCGCCAGCGGCGGTCCCAGCGCCAGCGGAATTCCGACGGGCACACACCTTGTATACTGGAACCTCTTCGGCGGCGGCGATGGTGTGCGTATGGTCCAGATGCAGGACGACTTCCAGAAAGCTCACCCGGAAATTAACCTTGAAGCGATCACACTGGCCTGGGGCGAGCCATACTACACGAAGCTGGCGATGGCCGCCGCCGGTGGTCGCCCGCCCGATGTGGCTATTTCGCACATGACGCGTATGCCTCCCTTTGCGCAGGGCGACCTGCTCGATCCCTTCGATCTCAACGCACTGGCGAAGTACGACATTACCGCGAGCGACTTCCTTGCTCCGATCTGGCAGAGAGGACATATCAACGGCCAGCTCTACGCCGTCCCGCTGGATACGCACCCCTTCGTCATGTACTACAACACCGAGATCGCTAAGAAGGCGGGCCTGCTCGATGCCAGCGGCAACCTGCTGCCTATCAATGGTCCCGATGCGTTCATCAATGCGCTCAAAAAGGCGCAGCAGGTCACGGGAGGCTATGGGCTGGCCTTCGCGATCAACGGCGATGTCACCAACTGGCGCGTCTTCTACAGCCTCTACAGCCAGTTAGGCGGCCAGGTGCTCTCGCCCGATGGGAAACAACTGGTGATCGACGATAACAAAGCGTTGCAGGCACTGTCATTTATGGATGACCTCACGCAAAAGAGCAAGGTTGCTCCGGCCACCATCGACTACGGCGGCGCGATTGCGCTTTTCGCCAGCGGCAAGTGCGGCTTCTTCTGGCAGGGCGAATGGGAAGTAACCACCTTCCAGACCGCCAACACGCCTTTCAATATGGTGCCCTTCCCCAATATCTTCGGCGGCGGTCAGTGCCAGGCGGATTCGCACACCTTCGTGCTGCCGCGCCAGGCTTCGGTAGACCCGGCGCGCCGCGAGGCGTCGTATCTGTTCATCAGTTCGCTGCTCAAGGATAGCTTCGTCTGGGCGCACGGCGGCCATATTCCTGCCTATCTTCCCATCGCGACCAGCCAGGAATACAAGAATCTGAAGCCGCAATCCAACTACGCGGGCGTAGCCGCGAACGTCGTGGTCGATCCCACAGCCTGGTTCAGTGGATCCGGCTCCGAGTTCGAGTCGGTGGTAAGCGCACCCATCCAGGCATCGTTCCAGGGACAGCTCACGCCGCAGCAGGCCCTTGCGCAGCTCAAGGCGTCCGTCCAGAAACTACTTAATACGCCCTCACCAGTGTAAAGACAGGCATGCCTGACTGAACGACACTGTAGACAATGAGAGAGGAGCTACTATGTCCGATATCTCTATTCAAGAGCAGGCAGCGAAGGCAAAGGCACAAACCGGCGACGTGCTCGCCAGGACGCGCGCCAACCGCTGGCGCGTCGATCTGGCCGGCTATGGCTTCTTGCTGCCCTTCCTGATCGCTTACGCCCTTTTCCTGATATGGCCCGCCATCCTCATGTTGCGCATGAGCTTCTTCAACTGGAGCCTGGATGGACATGGCACAACTGACTTCCTCGGCCTGGCGAACTATGGGGAGGTGCTCAGCGATCCCAGCTTCTGGCAGGCACTCTGGAACACTATCGTGTTTACCGTTATCAGCACGCCGGCGCTGGTCATTATCTCCTTTATCCTGGCCCTGCTGGTCAACCGTGCAATTCCCGCAAAGGGCGTGTTCCGCACGATCTTCTTCGCGCCTTTCATCATTCCCGTATCCGTAGTGACGATCATCTGGAGCTGGCTCTACGAGCCTGGCTTCGGCCTGATTAATGGTACGCTGGCCGAAATTGGCATCCAGAATGGCCCCAACTGGCTCACGCAACCTGGCCTGGCGATGATTGCCATCGTAATTCTCACGGTCTGGTGGACCGTTGGCTTCAACTTCGTGCTCTACCTCTCCGGCATGCAGCAGATATCGCGCGACCTCTACGACGCGGCTTCCATTGATGGCGCGGGCGGTTGGGCGCGCACACGCTGGATCACAATCCCGCTGCTGGGGAGAATCACGCTCATGATTGTCATATTGCAGATTATCGCCTCGCTGCAAGTCTTCGGCCAGATCTATCTGCTGACCGCCGGAGGCCCCAACTTCTCGACGCGCCCGGTGATCCAGTACATCTATGAGTCGGGCTTCTCGACGTTCCGCGTAGGCTTCGCGTCGGCCATGTCTTTCATCTTCTTTATACTGGTCGCGGTCATCTCGGCTGTGTGGTTTAGCATACTACAACGCCAGCAAAGGGGGAATAACTGATGGCAACATATAGCGTAGGACAGGCCCGGCGGGCACGAGCCGCGCGTATACGATCTAACAGGCCGCTCAGGGACAGGCTGGCAAATACCGGTGCCTTTATCCTGCTGATAATCCTGGCGATCATCTGGATCATACCGCTGCTGTGGACCATCGACACGGCGTTCAAGCCGGAGGGTGAGACCACCATTGTCCCGCTCACCTGGTTCTCGGCTCACTTCAACGTGGACGCCTTCGTCAAAACCATCAACTCTACCAGCCTGCCGACCTGGTACTTCAACAGCTTTATAACATCGGCGATCATCACTATCCTGACGGTGATCCTCTCCAGCATGGCTGCCTTCGCGCTGTCGCGCGTGCCCTTCCGGGGGCGCGGAATCCTCTTCTGGATCATCCTGGCGGGAATTATGATCCCCGGCACGGTGCTGATCGTGCCGCTCTTCACAGAGATGCAGTCGTTCGGACTGGTAGATACATGGTGGGGCATCATCCTGCCGCAGATCGCCTCGCCCATCGCGGTCTTCATCTTCAAACAGTTCTTCGACGGCATTCCGCATGAACTGGAAGAGGCCGCGATCATGGATGGAGCGAGCCGCTGGCGCGTCTACTGGCAGATCTGGATGCCACTCTCGCGCGCGGCTATCGCTGCTGTGGCGATCTTCACCTTTGTGATTTCGTGGAACAACTTTATCTGGCCCTTCATCGTCATCACCGGCAACGATATGATGACGATCCCCGTGGGCCTGGCGACAGTACAGACCTCCTACGGTATACGCTACGCACAGATCATGGCTTCCGCTATCCTCGCGTGCCTGCCTGTGTTGATCGTATTCATCTTCTTCCAGCGCCAGATTGTGCAGGGTATTGCCGGCACTGGCTTGAAGGAATAACAATTTCAGCAGTGCATTCCAGTGGGCGCAACTCACCGGAATGCACTGCTGAAAAACTCATTGACAAAGGCCCGGTTTCAATTTATGCTATTCTCAGCAGTTCGTCCTTTCGCCTGAGAAAGAGCGCGCATTAATGAAATCGCACCGCCATCGCATCCACCTGGTGATCGTCCTTCTCGTGGTCATGTCCGTGATATTCAGCACATTCGTTGTTGTCGATCTGCTCACTCACCCTGAGACGGCGGTAGCGCATCACAAAATGGTCTCCGGCGTGATCAGGATCATGCCCCTCGGCGATTCCATTACGGCAGGCGTCGGCTCCTCCTACCGGGGAGGATATCGCGTCGCGCTGTGGAACGATTGTATGGCCGACCATTATCACGTCATCTTTGTCGGCTCGCAATACGATGGCCCCGCCAGTCTGCCAGACAGGAATAACGAAGGGCATCCAGGCTGGCGCATCGACCAGATCTCCGCGCATGTCGTCGCCTGGCTCCAGACCTATCAGCCACAGATCGTCCTGCTGCATATCGGTAGTAACGATATCATCCAGCACTACAACCTCAGCAGTGCGCCGGACAGGCTGCACTACCTGCTCGAACAGATTACCGCCACGCTGCCCAACGCCACGGTGATCGTCGCGCAGATCACGCCCCTGGGCAATCCGCTGCGTAATGCCGGGGTCATCGCCTATAATCGCGCCATCCCGCGCATCGTCGAAGAGATGGAGGCGCAGGGTAAGCACATCGAATATGTCGATATGTACGACGCGGTGCCTGTAAGCGACCTGGTGGACGGCATCCATCCCGACAATGCCGGCTACGCGCTCATGGCCGGCGTCTGGTTCCGCGCGTTACAGCCCATCATCGCCCACTGGCCTCCGGGGACCACCACAACACCACGGCAATTTTAAAGTAACAGGACCTATCCGCGCGTATCAGTGCATAGCGGCGGAGCGCGGACTTGCGTTCCGCTGCGCCTAAAGGTATAATTAGTGAAGTGTCATCCCTGGTATAGCTAGAATTCCTGGAGATTGTGCCTTGAGCAGTCATTATACACCGGGTCCAGGCAACGGAGCATCGAGCAATAGCAATTCATTCGCAAGTCGTCGAGAAGCTCATGCCAGCAATATGACCGGAGCGCTGCCGGCATTGGATACTACAGGGGTAGAGCGGGGATACAGCGGCGCATACGACTTTGAGGAGATGATTCAGTCCCTACATGAACTTTTCGAGCGGGACCGGCAGATAGCCAGCCAGCCGGATGCTACACGCTGCGGCATCTGCTACCTGCATTTTCCGGTGAGCGAGTTGCGCTATCGGGATGAGGGGTTTTACGTATGCCAGGGTTGTGAGCGCGCTCTTGGCAATCAGCGCCTGCCGATGATCAGGGTTCAACAAAAACTGTAATCTGGTCTGGTTTCAAAGACGGGGGCCAGCCCCGTCTCTACGTTAGATGAGGCGTATGTAGAGACGGGGCTGGCCCCCGTCTATTCAACGGGCCCGTCTATTCAACGAGTGCGGCTTCTCCCTCGATATCCTCTTCCGTGACCTCGCGCAGATCTTCCGGTCGATCCAGACGATCCAGGAAGAGGATGCCGTCCAGGTGATCAATTTCGTGCTGGAGGATGCGCGCAAACCATCCCTCGGCAGCCACGCGGATCGGCTTGCCACGGACATCCTGTCCCTTGACCAGCACCTTTGCCGCCCGCCTGATATTTTCGCCGACATAGCCGGGAATACTGAGGCAGCCCTCTGTGCCCAGTTCTTCCCCCTCGGCCTTCACAATCTCCGGGTTAAACATAGCGACGCGCTGATCCTCGTAAGCTGCGACGAATACGCGGATCGATTGCGCGATCTGGGGAGCCGCCAGCCCTACGCCGTTAGCGGCATGCATCGTCTCAAAAAGGTCGTCGACCAGCCGTTGCAGCGACGGATCGAAGCGATGCACCTTTTTGGCCTTCTTGCGTAAGATAGGATTCTCTGTTGTAATAATCTTGCGAATTGCCATAATCTCATACTACCTTGGCACAGCAGCAAAAAACGAGGAGCGCCCTTGTAGGCATCCTGATCAGTCGTTATAATTGGCTTATATCGTATCATAAAAGCATGGTCAGCGCAAACGTGCTAGAGGTTGTCACCGCTTATATCGAACAGCACCGACTGCTTCCCGAGAACGGCAGAGTCGTTGTGGCCGTTTCAGGAGGGGCTGACTCGTTGTGCCTGCTGCATCTCCTGCACCGCCTGTGCGGAGCGGGCCGCCGCTATCCCGGTGTGCAGTTGCACGTAGCCCACCTTAATCACCAGCTGCGCGGCGAGGCCGGCGCGCGTGATGCCGCCATTGTGGCTGATCTCGCCGCCGCGTGGAGCCTGCCCGCAACTATCGGCTCTACCGACGTTCCCGCGCTGGCCCGCACCATGCACTATTCTCTGGAGGAGGCCGCTCGCGCCGCCCGCTATCGCTTTCTGCGCGAGGTGGCTCAGGGCCGGCCCATCGCCGTCGCACACCAGCAGGACGACCAGGTAGAGACGCTGCTCCTGCACTGGCTGCGCGGCGGCGGCATCGCCAGCATGACCGGCTTGCGGCCAGCCGGCATGGGCATCATTCGCCCGCTGCTCTGCGTGACTCATGCCGATACCGTTGCCTATTGCCGTGAGCACAATCTCACGCCGCTGGAAGACGCCAGCAACAGTGATCTGCGCTTCCTGCGCAACCGCGTCCGCCACGAACTGCTGCCCCTGCTCGAATCGATGAACCCCGGCATTCGCGCGACGGTGCTGCGCACCGCAGAGATTATGTCTGTGGATGCCGAATGGATCGAGGAGCAGATAGACAATTGCTGGCCCGCCGTCGTTGCCGCCGAGAGGCCGGGGCGCATCGAGTTGCGGCGCGGCGCTCTGCTGGCGCTTCCGCTCAGCCTCCAGCGACACCTGCTGCGGCGCGTCACTGCTGTATTGAACGCGGGGCAGTCGCCGCTGGAATTGCGTCACTACAGGCTGATCGAGGCGCTATTGCAGAGGCCCGCTACAAGCGAGGAGCCGGGGCTTGACCTGCCCCAACACATCCGCGTTACGCGCGACAATGAGGCTCTCATATTTGAACGCGTCGATGCCACCAGGGCGCACCGAGTAGCTCTCGACGAGCGAGGCGAGGCCGTGCTGCCGGTGCCCGGGCGCGTCGCAGTGCCGGGAACGCGCTGGATCGCGGAGGCGGAATTTGTGCGGGGAGAAGAGTCGCAAAGGGCTATAGAGGCGCTGCGCGCCGGGCGATGGGACGACGTGTGGCGCATTCTGCCGCTCACACGTTATGCTGTATATATCGACGGCGAACGCATCCGCGACACGCTGCGTGTACGAACCAGGCGCCCGGGTGATCGCATGCGTCCGCTGGGTATGACCTGCGAAAAGAAAGTGCAGGATATACTCGTTGATAGGCACATCGCGCGCGCCGAACGTGAGCAGATCCCGCTCTTTTTCTCGGCTGCGCACTGCGTCTGGCTGGGTGGGATCTATCTCGACGACAGAGTACGCCTGACCGCTCAAACGCGCAAGATTGTGCGCCTATCGCTGAGCGAGCGGAATCTAGTGTGAAAGAGGAATACATGCACGAAGACATTGCGGAAATTTTGATCCCGGAGGAGCAGTTGCGCGCCAGGATCGCAGAACTGGGCGAGGCGATTACGCGCGATTATCGCGGCAAGAACCTGCTGCTGCTAGGCACGCTAAAAGGCGCCGTTCCTTTCATTGCCGACCTGGCGCGCGCGATCCACCTTCCTCTGGAGATCGACTACATGGCCGTCGCCAGCTATGGCAACAGCACGGTATCAAGCGGCGTGGTGCGCATTCTCAAAGATCTTGAGGGGCCGATCAATCACAAGCACGTCCTGATTGTCGAAGATATCATCGATAGCGGCCTCACGCTGCATTATCTTGTAGATCTGCTCAGACAGCGCAATCCCCTGAGCCTGCGCATCTGCGCCCTGCTGACCAAAGAGCGCGAGCGGCTCAAGGCTGTCGAGACGCACTATGTCGGCTTCCGCATTCCAGACAGGTTTGTCGTTGGCTACGGGCTGGACTATGCGCAGCGCTATCGCAATCTGCCCTACGTTGGTATACTGAAACCCTCGGTCTACGCAGGCGTGGCCGAACCCGAGAGCCAGCACCGCAGCCTCGCGGAATAACACTACGTGGGTTCAGTTGAAGAGAGCGGCAATGCCAGGAGAGCATGCATGACATCAGTTGGCGTGATCGGCAGTGGAGCGTGGGGTACAACGCTGTCCCTGCTGCTGGCAAAGAAGAATATCGCCACCACGCTGTGGGAGCACCGACCAGAACGTGCGCTGGAGATGCAGCAGAAGCGCGAAAATACATTATTTCTCCCGCATATTCATTTCCCCGATGCGCTCCAGGTAACATCCGATATCGCGGAGGCAGTGAGGGGCAAAGATGTGCTTGTGCTCGTTACACCCTCGCAGCGCATGCGCGAGAATGTGCGCCTGCTGGCTCCGTACCTCGACAGGCGAACGCTGCTGGTCAATGCCAGCAAGGGCATCGAGGTCGGCAGCCTCAAACGCATGAGCGAGGTGATCGCCGAAGAGATCGCCGGTTCACAGGAACGCATCGCCACACTGAGCGGCCCCAATCTTTCGCGCGAAGTCGCGGAGCAGAAGCCAACCGCTGCTGTCGTTGCCTCGCTTGAGCACAACGTGGCCGTGCGCGTGCGCGACCTGTTCACAACGACGCATTTTCGCATCTACACCGCCCGCGACCTGATAGGCGTCGAACTGGGCGGCGCGCTCAAAAATATCATCGCTATCGGCGCGGGCATCAATGACGGCCTGGGCTACGGGCAGAACGCGAAGGCGGCCTTTATGACGCGCGGCCTGGCTGAGATCTCGCGCCTGGGCATCGCGGCGGGCGCGAATCCGCTGACCTTTGCCGGGCTGGCCGGCATCGGCGACCTGATCGCCACCTGCGATAGCTCGCTCAGCCGCAATCACGAGCTTGGGCGCCGCCTCGCAGCCGGCGAGAAGCTGAATGCGATCCTGCGCTCGACGCACTCGGTTGCGGAGGGCGTTTCGACGACGCAGGCTGCATTGCAACTGGCGGCGCGCTACCACGTCGAGATGCCGATTGCCGAGCAACTTGCCCAGGTGCTCTTCTCCGGCGTCGATCCCCGCCAGGCTGTCTCCGAACTGATGATGCGCGACCCGAAAGGCGAGCTTGAGGGAATCATATAATCCTCCAAAGACACAAATGTAGAAAAAAGATAACATTGCTTGTGTAACACATGCTTCCCCTATTTACACGCTATGCTATACTGATGTGATAGATTGAATATATGCAATCAGGATATGAGCGGAGACATACTATGAAAATAACGGTGAGGAATCTTGGCGTCGTCAAAGTAGCGGAGATTGATCTGAAGCCGCTGACAATACTGGTTGGCCCTAATAACATGGGTAAGACCTGGTTGGCTTATACTATTGGAGGTATTTTAGGGCGCTACGGCTGGCAGCGGTATCTTGATGCTTATATTGAAAATGACCTACCAAAGAAGTATCCAGAACTAGAAGGTCTCGTTCAGGATATTTTTGACAAAGGCAGTGCTGTTATTGATTTCGTGGAGTTTGCTGAAACATATGGCGAGGAGTATATCAACAACGTTGCTCATCTTGCTCCAGAATGGATGCCGGATTTCATGGGAACGGAGCGGATCAAATTCGATCAACTGGAAATCCAATTAAGCCTGGAAGAAACGAAAAAGCGCTACATAGACCGCATTGCGAACGTGCGCATTACGAGCGGAATCGCTATGGGCAAGCAAAAGCAAGAACCATTGCTTAGAGCTCGTAAAGATGCTAAAGATCGCAAGCTGTATTTCTATACAAGTGAAAATATCACGGAAAAACTACCGCACAGCGCGGTTGCGGGCTTCGTCTACGGTATTATTTTCCAGGAACTACATCAGGCGGCTTACTCAAACGTGCAGTTTTTCCCTACCGAGAGAACCACTTTCATTACCTTCCCTTTCAAAGCGCAGCCACCAACTACAGAGCCTGTCACAAGCACCGTCAATGATGATGAGCAGGTTGAACAAACAGTAGGACGAGGTTGCTGGGCTATAGATGACTTTATTAACATGATTGGATACCTCTACACGAGAAGCAATATCAGTCGAAGGGCAAGCTCATCGAAAAAAAATAAAGCTATTAAGTGCTATATGCAATTAGCACAAGATCTGCAAGAGCAAATCTTGTACGGAAAGATCGATCTTGAGAGCAGCGATCTGGGTAAAGAGATTCTCTTCACTACGACTGAGCCTGAGAGCAATAAGTCTATGACAATGGAGATCCCTCTCGCTTCCTCTATGGTCAAGGAGTTGGCGCCGCTCGTGCTCTTTTTGCGCTACCTGGCAATACCTGGAGAGTTGCTAGTCATCGATGAGCCGGAGATGAATCTTCATCCCGAAGCGCAGGCAAAAATCATAGAGTTTCTGGCGATGCTGGTCAACGCTGGTCTGAATGTTCTCATTACCACACATAGCCCTTATCTTGTCGATCACCTCGCTAATCTTATGGAAGCATACAAAAATGAAAACCCGGACGCGATACGCGACAAGTTTTTCCTGCAAACAAGCGATGCTTTCATTGCTAAAGATTGTGTCGCAGTTTACGAGGTAAGTTCGGCAGGAGCAAAAAGCATATTGGATGATGATGGAATTATCCATTGGGACACTTTCAGTGATGTCACCAGACAGCTAACACAGATACATTTCGATTTGTAGGGAGGTGGCATGATGCCTTTTAGCCGGTTGTTGTTGATTGCCGCAAGCTCAAAGAGACATATCGCGGGCGCCAGTGGTGATAGAGTAAGCATGGAAGGGAATCTTTCTTCGGGAGAAGTTACACTATTCTTCAAGATAGACGAGGACATAATACGTAGCAGCCTGAATATGCAAGAAATGAAATGTTGCGATGGACTCGTCTTCTATGCGCGTGATGGAGAAGAGAAAAAAACTATTTGCCTGGTAGAACTGAAAGGAAGCAATCTGAAAGAAGCCGCCGAACAGATTAACACCACTCGAGAGCGGTTGGAAGAGATTCTAAGATCAGAGTGTAGCAGTTGTAGTAGTTATCTGAAACAGATTATCTGGAAAGCTTGTATCTATCGTCGCAATTGTTCAGTAGATCAAAAAGAAGATTGCAAACGCTTGCTACTTAAGCGCTTCAGAAGAGAGGACATTACTTTCCTGTATGGGAGTAAAAATGATGTCGGAGCATTCTTGCGCGGTGAGGAGCAAGCGGATAAAAATAAAGTTCTTGATAAACCACGTCATCGCAATCACTGATGAGATCATATAAGTGTCACTCTCACACTTACAACCACCAGTAAATTTGCCATGCTTTCTGAAAAGATGCTACAATACAACATGTCTCGTGGATGAGACATCCAACCGCACAGAGGCACACTGACAGGTACGCACACAACCAGCCAGGACAGGAACGTGACATTCCATCAGATCGAGATTCGAGCAAGCTCCCCTCGCTACGATGTACGCGCGCACCAGCTTGCTCGCGAAATACTACAATTACCTATAACGCAGCTTCCATCGCTCGCAGGTATCTCCTCCGGTTCCCCTCCGCTTACCGTCCACAGCGCCCAGATCTACCGCATCTCAGGCAGCCTCGGTTCTTCCCAACTGGATCAGCTTGTAAAACAACTGCTCGTCGATCCAGTTGTGCAGGAAGCTTATAGCGCAGCGCGCGCGCCGGATGCACACATCGTCGATGTCTTCTTTCATCCCGGCGTCACGGATACGCTGGCGGAGAGCGTGCTGCTCGGCGCACAACTGCTTGGCATTAGCGGTGTGGAACGCGTCGCAACGGGGCACCGCTATCTCCTCGACAGGCGCCTGAGCGAGTCCGAGGTGCGAACCATTGCCCAGGCGCTTCTCTATAATCCCGTTATCCAGGACTACGAGCTGCATATCGCACAACAGGGTGCGGAAACATACGCGGAAAAAGCTGATAAAGATAGGCAGAGTGCAGATCTGGTAGACGAGCAGGCAGCTACGCCGCCCGTCTCCAGCATTCCGATCACTGGTATGAGCGATCAGCAGTTGCTCGCCCTGAGCAAAGAGGGGCTGCTGGCGCTCGACCTCGATGAGATGCGCGCTATCCAGCAGTACTTTCGCGAGCAGCAGCGCGAACCCACCGATGTTGAACTGGAGACGCTGGCGCAAACGTGGTCCGAGCATTGTTCACACAAAACATTCAAGGCGACGATCAACTACCGCGAAGTGGATAGTCGCGGCAGCACGCTTGAGAGCGAGACTATCCACGGCCTGCTCAAGCGCTACATCATGCGTGCTACCGAAGAGGTCAGGCCAGACTGGCTGGTCTCGGCTTTCAGCGACAACGCCGGCATTATCCGCTTCACGCCAACGCACGACATCGCCTTCAAGGTCGAGACGCACAACCATCCCTCGGCGATAGAGCCGTTCGGCGGAGCCAGTACCGGCGTCGGCGGCGTGATTCGCGACGTGCTGGGCGTCTCGGCGCAGCCTATTGCCTGCACCGACGTACTCTGCTTCGGCCCGCTCACCACGCCGGCCGATGGGCTGCCGCACGGCGTACTCTCGCCTCGCCGCGTCGCCGAAGGCGTCGTGAATGGCGTGCGCGACTACGGCAACAAGATGGGCATTCCCACGGTAAACGGCGCCATTCTCTACCAGCCAGGCTATATCTACAACCCGCTGGTCTTCTGCGGCTGCCTGGGCATCCTGCCCCATGGCAGCCATCCCCATCAGGCGCAGGCGGGCGACCTGATCGTCGTCCTCGGCGGGCGCACGGGCCGCGATGGTATCCATGGCGCGACCTTCTCATCGGGCGAGATGAGCGGGGAGATCAACGCGCGCGCGGGCAGTGCGGTACAGATCGGCGCGCCGATCACCGAGAAGAAAGTCGCCGATGTGGTGATCCAGGCGCGGGACCGCCAGCTCTATCACGCCATTACCGATTGCGGCGCCGGCGGCTTCTCCTCGGCAATTGGCGAGATGGGCGAGCAAACGGGTGCGCGCGTTGAACTGGCGCAGGCGCCGCTGAAGTACCAGGGATTGGCCCCCTGGGAGATATGGCTTTCAGAAGCGCAGGAGCGCATGGTGCTGGCCGTGCCGCCGCCATGCCTGGAAGAACTGCTCGCGCTCTGTGCTATTGAAGAGGTCGAGGCCAGCGTCCTCGGCACATTCAGCGACGACCGGCGCCTGACCATCACCCACCAGGGCCAGGTCGTGGCCGATCTGACGATGGAGTTTCTGCATCATGGCCGGCCTGGCAGGACGCTGGAGGCCGTGTGGCAGCGCACAGAGCAGGCGACAGCGCTCGCTTCTGCCAGCGGCGGCCACTTCGCACAGACCATCATGCGCTCCCTGGCGCCAACGCTGCTGGCCTTGCTGCGTCATCCCACAATTGGATCAAAAGAAGATGTTGTGCGCCGTTACGATCACGAAGTGCAGGGCGCGACGGTGCTCAAGCCGCTGGTCGGGCGCGCGGGCAATGGACCGGGCGACGCCGCCGTGCTGCAACCCCTCCCCGACCTCACCGGCCAGGCCGCTACCACGCCTCAGCGCGCAGGTATCATACTTTCCAACGGCATCAATCCCCTCTATGGCAGAATCGATCCTTACCATATGGCTGTGAACGCCATCGATGAAGCGCTGCGCAATCTGACGGCGGTGGGCGGTGATATTACACGAGCGGCCCTCCTCGATAACTTCTGCTGGGGCAATCCGAACGATCCCCAGCAACTTGGCGCGCTGGTGCGCGCTGTCAAGGGCTGCTACGATGCAGCTACCGGTTTCGGCGTCCCCTTCATCTCCGGCAAAGACAGCCTCAATAACGAGTATCGCACCGCCGGCGAGCGCCTGCCCGTCATTCCAACGCTGCTAATTTCGGCCCTGGGCGTGATCGATGACGCGGCGCGGAGCATCGATATGGCGTTCAAGACGCCCGGCAACCTGCTCTACCAGGTTGGCGTGACGCGCAACGAACTGGCCGGCTCCCACTACGCGGAGGTCGTCGATCAGGACTCGTTCGCGCAGCTTTTCCCGCGCAGCGCCGTGCCACAGGTGGACATTCCCACTGCCTCCGCGACGATGAAGGCGCTGGGCGAGGCTATACGCGCGGGAATGGTGCACTCCTGCCATGATCTCTCCGAAGGAGGGCTGGCCGTTGCCGCCGCTGAGATGGCGCTGGCAAGCTTGCAGGGCGTGACGATTGATCTCGCGCGGCTGTTCGTCAGCGATATGCAAGACGTGGAATCGGCTACGCTCAACGTTGTACGCCTCTTTAGCGAATCGCCCTCGCGCTTCCTCGTCGAGATCGCGCCCGAACAACTCGGCGCCTTCGAGAAGTATATGCGTGGCGCCGGCGTGACGATAACCTATATCGGCGCCATCACCAACGCGGCGCGTTTTATTGTGCAGGACGGCGAAGAAGAGTTGATAAATCTGCATGTAAACGAGTTACAGGAAGCATGGAAGGGAGAACAGGTGTGATACGTGCCCTCATCCTGCGCGCACCCGGCATCAATCGTGAGCGCGAGGCGGCGTATGCCTGTCGCCTTGCAGGCTTTACTGCCGACCTGGTGCACATCAATCAACTTATCAAAGCGCCTGACACGCTGCTGGACTATCAATTTTTCGTTATCCCCGGCGGCTTCTCCTATGGTGATGATCTGGGCGCGGGCACGCTGCTGGCGAAGAACCTGACCATCCATCTCGGCGCGCAGGTGCGCCGCTTCATCGCCGAGGGACGCCCGGTGCTGGGCATCTGCAACGGGTTCCAGGTGCTGGTCCGCGCGGGACTGCTGCCAGGCTCAACGGTGGACGAGGCGGAGCCGCCGCAGGCATTGTCGCTCCAGCGCGCAACGCTGACCAATAACGTTTCGGCACGCTTTGAGTGCCGCTGGGTTACGCTCGCTATCCAGCCGAGCGCGTGCATCTTTACGCGCGGCATATCGCGTACAATAGAGGCGCCCGTGGCGCATGGCGAGGGGCAATTCGTGTTCGCCGGCGACCTGGCGCAATTGCAGGCGCGCGGGCAAATCCCGCTTGTTTACGCCAACAGGTCAGGCGATGAACGCCAGCCCACAGTCTATCCCGATAACCCCAACGGCTCTATCGGCAATGTCGCAGGCATCTGCAACGCGCGCGGCAATGTGCTCGGTCTGATGCCGCATCCCGAAGACTACGTGCAGGCCCTCCAGCACCCGCTGCGGCGCGCAATGTCACACGGAGAGGGCGACGGCCTGCTGCTCTTCAAGAACGCCTATGAGTACGCCCGGCAACTGGCCGACAAGCAGGCAATACACATTACGCTCTCCGCCGGGGAGGATGCAGCGCCCAACGTGGCAGCATATGCCGCGAGCGGAGTGAATATCGCCGCCGCCGAGCGCGCCAAACGCTTGATGCAGGAGGCGGTGCGCTCCACGCAGGGACCCGAGGTGCTGGCCGGCATGGGCGCCTTCGCCGGTATGTTCAGCGCGAGCCGCCTCCAGAAGATGCGCCGCCCGGTGCTCGTTGCCTCTACCGACAGCGTGGGCACCAAGACGCTTATCGCGGCCCAGGCCGGGCGCTTCACGACCATCGGTCATGACCTGGTTCACCACTGCGTCAACGACATGCTCACGCAGGGAGCAGAACCGCTCTTTTTCATGGATTATCTCGCGGTAGACCGGCTTGATCCGGTGCAAGCCGCCGCGATTGTGCATAGCGTGGCCGAGGCGTGCCGCGAGGTCGGCTGCGCTCTGCTGGGAGGAGAGACGGCGGAGATGCCCGCTGTCTACCAGCCCGGCGCTTTTGATCTGGCCGGTACGATTGTTGGCGTCGTTGAGCAGGAAGAGGCGCCAAACAGCGCGACGATTCGCGCCGGCGATGTCCTGCTCGGCCTGCCATCAAGCGGCCTGCACACCAACGGCTACTCGCTGGCGCGCCGCGTCCTGGCCCCCTATCCCCTGGATACCATCTTCCCTGAACTGGGCGAGAGCCTCGTCAACGCACTGCTGCGACCACACCGCTGCTACCTGCGCGAGATCAGGCTGCTGCGCGCGTATCTGGCGGATCGAGGCCGTTTTATTAAAGGGATCGCGCATATCACAGGCGGGGGCTTCGAGGGCAATATCTCGCGCATTCTGCCCCCGGGTATGCAGGCTGTGATCGAAACGCGAGCATGGAAGGTTCCGCCCCTCTTCAGGCTGCTTTCCAGGCTGGGCAATATAGAATTTACGGAGCAGTATCGCATCTTCAACATGGGCATTGGCATTGTGCTGGTGCTCTCGCCAAAGGGGGCGTTGGAGGCGCGCTGCGTGCTGCCGGAATTGCTCTCCGTCGGGTATATCACCGAAGGAGACGGAGTTGTATTACGCGAACAGTGACATTTGATCGGGATGCCTCATATTTATCGGGGCATCCGGTACAGGAGGATTGTAACACAATGGCAACCCAACCAGATAGACCACCCTTCGGCCCCCTGCTGGCCGAAGGCAAAACCAAGCAGATCTACGCCTACCCGGGCGACGATACCCTGGCGTACATGGTCAATAAAGATCAGATCACGGCGGGCGACGGCACGCGGCGCAACGAACTTGTAGGCAAATCGCGCTGGAGCACCATCACGTCCGCCAACGTCTTCCGCCTGCTGAACGAGGAGCAGATCAGTACCCATTTCGTCGAGCAGATCAACGATACCACGCTGCTGGTGCGCCGCTGCACCATGCTGCCCATCGAGTTCGTCCAGCGCCGCATTGCCACCGGCTCCTATCTCAAGCGCCACCCGGAGGTGAGCGAGGGGACGCGCTTCGATCCGGTGCTCGTCGAGACGTTCTTGAAGGACGATGCGCGTCACGACCCGCAGATCTGGGAGGAGGATATCATCAAGATGGGGGTGGCAAAGGCCCCGGAGATCGAATGGATGACCGATCAGAGTCGCCGCGTCTTTGAGACGCTTGAGCGCGCCTGGGCAACCATCGATGTCACGCTGGTCGACCTCAAGATCGAGTTCGGGCGCGACACGCGGGGCGATCTGCTGGTGGCCGACGTGATCGATAACGATAGCTGGCGGCTCTGGCCGGGCGGCGACAAGACGCGCATGCTCGATAAGCAGGTCTATCGCAATTTGCAGAGCGTCACGCCCGAAGGCTTGCAGGGCGTCGCTGACCGCTACGCGCTGGTCGCCGACCTGACGGGCAAATTGAAACTCCCCCGGGCGTAATACATCGTGCGAGAGGCGCCTGAGACTCGGTAGCTTCTCGCGGATATTCGCGTGGCTTTGCCGCGCAGGAAGGGGGTAAGCTGGTTGTGTGGACCAGATGCTGCGCGCCTGGTCCACACAACCAGCTTACCCGCGCGAGCGCCCCGGGCGCGAGCGAGTGAAAGTATCGGGAATCAGATACACCCTGAGAGGGACGGCGCATGGAGCGATTACATGATGCCTGCGGTATCGTGGGTATTTTTGCACGCAAAGAGGAGCAGAGCCTTGATGTGAGGCACTACCTGACATTAGCGCTCACCGCCTTACAGCATCGCGGTCAGGAGAGCGCCGGCATGGCTGTCTATGATAGCGCGGGACAGATCGTTCACCGCGTCAATATGGGCAAAGTGCGCGAGGTTTTTCAAGATTCGGGCATGAGCCTGCCGGTTACGCACTGCGGCATCGGCCATGTACGTTACTCCACAACCGGCTCCAGTTGCGTCGAGAACGCCGGTCCGTTCGTTGTTGGCCCGCGCCGGGGACAGTACGATACTATCGCGCTGGCCCATAACGGCAACCTGGTCAACGGCGAAACCCTGCGCGAGCAGTTTCCGCCAGAGATATTCACCTCGACCACCGAGAGCGAGGTGATTGCTCTGCTCCTGCTCTACGCCGATGGCGAGACGCTGCGCGAGCGCATGATCGCAACCTTCCCGCTGCTGCGCGGCTCCTATAGCCTGATTATGCTGGCCGAGGGTAAGCTCTACGCCATGCGCGATCCCTGGGGCATGCGCCCGCTGTGCATAGGCCGCATCGGCGATAACTGGATCGTTGCTTCCGAGTCGTGCGCCCTTGATCGGCTCGGCGCGACATTTGTGCGCGAGGTCGAGCCGGGCGAACTCATCACTATCGACGAGCGCGGCATGCGCGGTGAAACGCTGGTGAAGGTCTCGCGCCAGGCGTTGTGCGTCTTCGAGTATATTTACTTCTCCGACGCCACCAGCCAGTTGAACGAGCGTTATGTCTACCTGGTGCGCGAGGCGCTTGGTCGCGAGCTGGCAAAGGAGCATCCCGTCGATGCGGACCTGGTGCTGCCAGTGCCGGACTCATCGATCCCCGCCGCGCTGGGCTATGCCGAGGCTTCGGGCATTCCCTACAGCCAGGCAATCATCAAAAATCGCTACAGTGATCGCACCTTCATCAAGCCCGACCAGCGCCTGCGCCAGCTGGAGGTAGACCTGAAGTTTAACTTTGTGCAGCCCAAGATCGAAGGCGCGCGCCTGGTGATCGTGGATGACTCGATTGTGCGCGGCAACACGATGAAGCGCCTGGTCTCGGCGCTGCGGCATCGCGGCGTCAAAGAAATTCACCTGCGCTCAAGTTCTCCGCCGCTGCGCCATCCCTGCTACTTCGGCATCGACATTCCACAGGAAGCCGAGCTGATCGCCGCCGGGCGCAGCATCCAGGAGGTCGCGGACTATATGGGCGTGGATAGCCTGGGCTATCTGAGTATGGCCGGACTTGGCCGCGCCATCCAGGCTGCTGAAGAGAACGGCGCGGCCATAGATGACGATAGCGCGCTCAAACTGCTGCACAGCGAGTTCTGCTACGGCTGCATGGACAGGCGTGGCTGGCCGCTCGATCCCATCGCAGGCATGCGACATGGCGCTCGCAGTATAACATTTGTGCCGCGAGACGCGGTAGTGAGAGGACCATTGTGAAACCGGAGGTATTTACGTGCGGGTACTGGTAATTGGCTCGGGGGCACGCGAGCACGCACTGGTATGGAAGCTGGCGCAGAGCGCACGCATCTCGCATGTGTACGCCGCGCCGGGCAATCCGGGGATGCTCGCCTACGCGGAATGCGCGCCGCTCGACATAGCGCGCTTCGATGAACTGGCCGCCTTTGCAGAGCGCAACCGTGTTGACCTGACCGTGGTCGGCCCGGAGGTTCCGCTGGTCAACGGCATCGCCGACGTTTTCCGCCAGCGCGGGCTGCGCGTCTTCGGCCCCGGCGCGGCTGGTGCGGCTCTGGAGGGAAGCAAAGCCTTCGCGAAAGAACTGATGGCCTCAGCAGGCATCCCCACGGCGCGGCATCGCACTTTTCGCAACTTCGACGAGGCCAGGGCCTATCTCGAAGAGCATGGCGCGCCCGTCGTCGTTAAGGCCGATGGCAATGCCGCCGGTAAGGGTGCGATTGTCGCGCTGGATATGGAGACAGCGCGCGACGCGCTCAAACAGATGATGGTTGAGCGCATCTTCGGCGATGCCGGCGAAGTCGTGGTGATCGAGGATTACCTTCAGGGCGATGAAATCGGTTCGACAGCGATCTGTAACGGCGCCGACTATCTCCCCCTGACCTTGACGCAGGATCACAAACGCGCGCTCGATCACGACCAGGGCCTCAATACGGGCGGCATGGGCGTCTTCACCCCGCTGCCCTTCGTCAGCCCGGCCCAGGAGGCGCAGATCCATGAGCGCATCATCGCGCCCACGCTGCGGGCGCTCAAGGAACGAGGCATCGACTTCTCCGGCGTACTCTACTCCAACATCATGCTCACCGCGCGCGGGCCGATGGTGCTGGAGCACAACACGCGCTTCGGTGATCCCGAGACGCAGGCGTTTATGCTGCTGCTGCGCGCGGACCTGCTCGACGTGCTGGACTACGCCGAAGGGCAAAGCGTAGACACCGGGAACCTATGGCATGCAGGCCATGCTGTAAGTATCAGCATCGCGTCGGGTGGCTATCCCGGCAAGTACCGCTCTGGTCTGCCGATCACCGGCCTCGAGGCAGCCAGTCGCGTGCCGGGGGTGCAGGTCTTTCACGCCGGCACGGCTCTGCGTGATGGCCGTCTGGTAACAGCGGGCGGACGCGTACTGAGCCTGGCGGCACGCGGCGCGACCTTGCAGGAAGCCGTGGCGCTTGCCTACGAGGCCGCCAGCTACATCTCTTTCGAGGATATGCACTATCGCAAAGATATCGCCCATCGCGGTTTACAAAACGACGACCTTCCCGATCCTGGTCGTTAAATAACCCGATGTGCCTGTTGTGGTCCGTCTGGAGCTCCTGCGGGCCGAGCGCCCCAGGCTTACCAGTAACGAAAAGTCTGCGGGCTGAGATCCGCAGGCTCACCAGCGACGAAAAGTCTGCGGGCTGAGATCCGCAGGCTCACCAGTAACGAAGTGTCTGCGGGCCAAGCGCCCCAGGCTCACCAGTAACGAAGTGTCTGCGGGCCGAGATCCGCAGGCTCACCAGTAACGAAGTGTCTGCGGGCCGAGCGCCCCAGGCTCACCAGTGACGAAAAGTCTGCGGGCCGAGCGCCCCAGGCTCACCAGTAACGAAAGGTCTGCGGGCCGAGCGCCCCAGGCTCACCAGTGACGAAGTGTCTGCGGGCTGAGCGCCTGCGGCGCTCAGCCCGCAGACTTTTCTCCCCGCGAACCGCGCAGCGGCGAGCGGTCAGAGATAGAGGAAAAAAACATATGACACCATCAGTTGTTATCATCATGGGCAGCAAAGGCGACCTTCCTCACGCACAGGGAGTCGTCAAGACACTCAAAACGCTGGAAATCACCTACGAGATGCGCGTCTGCTCGGCGCACAAAGCCACACAGAGGCTGCTGGAAATCTTGAAAGAATACGAGCAGCAGCAGGGGCCGCTCGTCTACATCACCATCGCAGGCCGCTCAAACGCGCTCTCGGCAGTCATCGACGCCAACACGCGCTATCCCGTGATCGCCTGCCCGCCGTACAGTGATCGCTTCGGTGGCATGGACGTGCTCTCATCGCTGCGTCTGCCTTCTGGGATCGCCTCGCCAACGATTCTGGAGCCGGAGGGCGCGGCGCTGCTGGCCGCGAAGATCCTGGCGCTGTCCGACAAGCAACTGGAGCAGCGCGTCGCGCACTATAAGCAGCATTTCCTGGATGAGCTGGACAAAGCAGACAAAGAGGTCCAGCAGGGATGAGCGCCAGCGATCATGGCGTCTTCTCATGGAAGATCGCGCCGGAGCATAGAACGCCCGGGTCCCCGGAGCCGCGAGCGCTGCGCATCGCCGTGCTCGTTTCCGGCAGCGGCAGCAATTTGCAGGCGCTCATCGACGCGCTGGAGGATGGGCGCCTGCCGGGCGTGGAGATTGCTCTGGTCGTGAGCAACAAAGCCGGCGCTCAGGGCTTGCAGCGGGCACTCAAGCACAAACTGCCGGCCATATTTCTGCCGTGGACGCAGCGTGCGCAGGCCGAGGAGCAGCTTGCGTCACTGCTGCGCCTCTTCCGCGTGGATCTGATCGTGCTGGCGGGCTGGATGCGCATTCTCAGCGCCGGCTTCATAGCGCAATTTCCGAGGCGCATCATCAATCTGCATCCCGCGCTCCTTCCCGACGACGGCATGGGCAACAGCTTCACGACGAGCGACGGCACAATTATCCCCGTCTTTCGCGGGCTGCACGCCGTCCGGCAGGCGCTCGACGCCGGCGTCAAGATCACGGGCAGCAGTGTCCATTACGTCACACCGGAAGTCGATGCCGGTCCCGTCATCTGCCGCGAAGAGGTCGCGATTGAAGAAGGGGATAGCGAAGAGACGCTGCACGAGCGCATCAAGCAGGTCGAGCACCGATTAATCGTCGAAGCCGTGAAGCAAATACGAGAGCAATTCAATAAGATCTGCTGATTTTTATACGACTCCCCGGCTCTCTATCAGCGGCGCGAGCCACTCGCGCGCCGCGCTCACCTCGCCGTGGCTGACCTCGTGGCCGCCGTTGTGCCAGTACGTTGTGACCGTCGCGCCGGCCTGTTGCAGCAGCGCGACAAGGCGCTCGGTCTCGTTCACAGGGATCAGCGGATCAGCGAGACCGGCGCCAATAAAGATCGGCTTGCCGAGCAGATTTGGCAGTGATGGGGGCACCAGAGGCACCTGGGCATGGAGAAGCACCGCTGCCGAGAGCACCGAGGGACGCAGCAGGAGCATGCTCCCCGCAATATTGGCGCCATTGGAGAAGCCTACCGCGATGACGCGCGCGGGATCGAAGTCGTAGGCGACACTGGCCGTCTCTACAAAATCGGCCAGTTCATGGGTGCGCCGCGTCAGATCGCTGAGATCGAAGACGCCCTCCGCAAGCCGGCGAAAGTAGCGCGGCATCCCGTTCTCCAGAATTTTGCCACGCGGGCTGAGCAGCGCCGCCCCCGGCGCCAGCATGCGTCCGAGGTCGAGCAGGGCATTTTCGTCGCCGCCGGTTCCGTGCAGCATCAGCAGAGTAGGACCAGGGGAGATCTGCGCGGACTGAGCGGGTATAAAACGATGAATAAAGCTACTGATACCACCTTCTCCAGTAATCATATCCATTCCTCTATTTCAAGTGTGGCAGGTAAATCTCGGCAATTTTAAGCATATGCTATACCTGTATCACGCTGCAATATATCTGTCAAGCCGAATTGGTCGCGCGCCATCGCCGTGCAAAGATGTAGTATGTGTTGTGGCAAATGCGCAGAGCGCATTTGCCACAACACATACTACATCAGGTGAGCGCCACAGGCGCTTGCTGGAATCTGGTGAGGACCCCTGTGACGGATCTGCGACAAAGCGGTGATGCTCCTGTGACAACTCCCTGTTAGACTCATGACCAGTAAGGTTCTACTGATCCCTACGCAAAAATCTTTAATACGACGAAAGGGAAAAGCTGGCATGTTTGATACCCTGATGGCCGCGCCAGGCACAGGTACGGCCAGACCACACTCCGGCGCAATCGTGCTACAGACGCATAACCTCTCCAAACGCTATGCTCAAAGGCTCGCCGTGAATAATCTCAACCTCGCCGTCCGGCAGGGCGAGATCTTTGGCTTCCTCGGTCCCAATGGCGCTGGCAAAACCACCACCATTCGTATGCTGCTCGGACTCATCGCCCCGACTGCCGGCAGCGTGGAGATTCTGGGACAGGATCTCGTAACGCAGCGCGCCCGCATCCTGCCGCGCGTCGGTGCCCTCATCGAGACGCCGGCGCTTTATCCCTATATGTCGGGGCGCGATAACCTGCGAGCTTTTGGTTTCCTGCTGGGCGGGGTGCCGGAGAAGCGCATCGATGCTGTACTCGAAATCGTCGGGCTGCGCGCCCGCCAGAAGGATCGCGTGCGCACCTACTCGCTCGGCATGAAGCAGCGCCTGGGCGTCGCCGTTGCCCTGCTGCACGATCCCGACGTGCTGATTCTCGATGAGCCAGCCAACGGCCTCGATCCCGCCGGCATCGTCGAGATGCGCGATCTCATGCACCGCCTCACCGCCGAAGGCAAAACCATCCTCTTTTCGAGCCACCTGCTCACCGAGGTACAGCAGATCTGCACCCGCGTGGCAATCATCAACCTCGGTCAACTGGTGACGGAGACCACGGTTGAGGATCTGGTGCGTGGGCAGGGCGAATTTACGGTGACGCTTGAGCGCCCGCAGGAGGCGCTGGCCCTCATCAGAAGCCAGCCGTGGGGGATGAACGCCCGCCTCGATACCAGCAATGCCCTGATTACGCCCGCGCCTACCGGGCGTGGCCGTGATCTTATCCTTTTCCTCAGCAGCGCCGGCTTCGTGCCCGATACTGTGACACAGACGACGCATGATCTGGAGCAGGTTTTCCTGCGTCTGACGAATAATGGTTCAGGAGATGTGAAATGAGTATTGCGACTATGTATGGCTCTACGGAGCAATTACGATTACGGTCCGCGCGGCCCAGCTTTGCCGGCATTGTGTACGGCGAGATCTTCAAGGTTTCGCGCCAGTGGCTGACCTGGGTTATGTTCGTGCTCTGGCTCGGCGCGATGTGCATGCCCGCCGTTTTCATGATCGCCGCTGATGGCACAGGGTCTGCGCTGCTGCAAACTCCGCCTGGTTTTTACTATCGCTTTATGGAGTATGACCTGGAGGTCCTGCGCGCCTTCGTCGGTATCTTCCTCATCATTGTCACAGCTAACGTTATCGGCCTTGAGTACCAGCTTGGCACCATCCGCATCCAGTTAGCGCGCGGCATCGGGCGCATCCAGTTGCTGAGCGCGAAGCTGCTGGCTATCGTCATCATCGCGCTGGCGCTGTTCGTCTTTGATATCGTGCTCCAGAGTCTGCTCACGCTCGCGGTAGCTGGTATCGTGACGGGAAACTTCGACACGCTCAGAACGCTGACCCCGGCGTTCTGGTCGGCAACCGAAGATTATATGCTGAGCACGCTCATCAGCATGGGTGCGACGATCCTGATGGCAGCGTGCATGTCCGTGGCGGGACGCTCGCTCTCGATTGGTCTGAGCGCGGCCCTGGCCTGGTTCCCGCTCGACAATGTTGGCCTCCCATTGATGCTCGTTCTCGCCAGCAAAGTTACGCACAGCAATTTCTGGCTCAATGTCATCTATTACTTCCTGGGACCAAAT
>DATGLE010000096.1:0-10933 GCA_035294325.1 Ktedonobacteraceae bacterium
TTTTTGCAGATCCGCGCCATGCACAATCTGAGCTTAGAGGCGCTGGCAGAGGCGGCGCAGGTGCCGATAGAGGATATTTATTATCTGGAGGCCGGGGTGCCCTATCCTATTAAATTCATTGAGAAGGCGCTGCGGGCCTTATCCGCCTTAACAGGTGAACAATGCACCCGTGACACAGTTGGAGGGATTTATGCGAAGGATGATGAAGAGGGAGAAAATGAGTAAAAATGAAATTTTCCATTCAAAATCTGCCATGCCGGGGCAGCGGATGGAAGGTCGAGGCACGTAGGGACGCAGCGCCGCCGGCCGGTCACGATTGTGCATGGCTACGGCGGCGCTGCGTCCCTACGTCCCCACCATCCTTTCCCATTGCCACTATTCGTTTGTGGCAATGGGAAGACGCGGACTTGCGCCGCAATACTTCCACGGGAGGAACACAGCCAGGGCGGCGCCGCGCCCCTACGATCCCTGACCTCCCATACGCAACTTTTAAATCGCCCTATCCTGAGATGCAGGCCGCCTGTTATTCTCGTGAAAACAGATGCTCCGGCACCTCCTGCGGCACAATCACTTTGAGCGCACGATGGGCGACGGAAAAGACCGTAGGGCTGGAACTGCTGTTACTGCTATAGCCGGCGGGATCGCCATCGACCTGCAAGGCCACCGGCGGATGAGTATGTACCTTGATCTCGCCCGAGGTCTCATAGCGCACCCAGCGCTTACGCTCCGGGCGCCGCAACAAAAAGTCGAGTAGCACAGCGGCGCGCTCGAATACGCTGTGCGTCCTGACGACGCAGATGTCGAGCAGGCCATCATCGCACTTCGCCTGCCAGGTGAACTTGATCGCGCCCGCGTAAAGCTGCGTATTGCCAATCACCACTTGCAGCGCGCTCAGTCGCCTGGCACGCTCGCCCTCCTGCTGGATAATCACATGGAAATCAGGGTAGCGCAGTCCGGCCTGCAAGCCGACAAAGATGTAGCCGAGCACACCGAAGCGCTTCGCGGGCTTCCTTTCAACCGCGCGCGTCACTTCCGCGTCGAAGCCAAGCGTTGACATCAGGAGAAAGTAGCGATCATTGACCTTGCCCAGATCAACGCGCCGCCGCTGCCCATGTATAAGCACCTCGCGCGCTCCATCGGGATCGTTAAGGGGAATGCCAACCTCGCGCGCCCACACGTTGACCGTACCGCTCGGCAACACGCCCAGAGCCGTCTCGCTCCCGGCCAGTTCCTGGACGACCTCGTTGATCGTACCATCTCCGCCGGCAACGATGAAAACATCGATCTTCTGCTCTACCGCCTCACGGGCTATGCGCCGCACATCCTCACGCTTTTCCGTCAGCTTCAAAGTAGCGTCCCAACCCTGATCGCGCAGGAAGATGATGGTATCCTCGATCTGCGATGCATGGGCCGCGTAGCTCCCGGATGTGGGGTTGGCGAGCACGATGGCCGAAATGCGCGCTGATGCCGCGCCTGTTGCTTCTTTTTGTGTGCTTTCTTGCATAATTTCCTTCAACGAGATATTGATGATTTCTACATCCATCCACCATCGGACATGATCGGTAGCTTTCATAATTGCGAAAGATACTTCCACCTCTGTCACGTAAGCACGACGATTATGGTTGCAGGGTCGTATTCTCGCACACTTACGCCGGGCCTTCGCGCGGCTCTGCCCCACACGGCATTATCTCTGGGAAGCACCTGCGGTGCTTCCCAGAGATGGAGGCAGAAATCAAACACCCTCGTGGAAGCGTAACCAAATCCTTGAATGATTGCGTGTTACATATATGCACCCTTTAGCGTGACTCCAATGGAAAGGGTATCTGATTCTCAGCACCTTTGCACTCTAATGCCGCGTACTCGCGCGGCGCTGCCGCGCCAGAGAGGCGTAGTGATCCTCAGCGCTTCGTCCTCTCGGACCTGGCGTTCGCGCGGCGGAACCGCGCAATAGATGTATATTGTGTTATGCAAAATGCGCTTCGCGCATTTTGCATAACACAATATATGTAAGGCGAGCGCCGCAGGCGTGAGCAAGCGAGGGTGTCGGAAAGCAGACGCACTCTGATAAATAATTGCCTGGTGAGAAGGAGAAGATTGAATTCATGAGTAAACAAGTCAGCGATTTTCTGTTAGAACGGCTCGCAGCCTGGGGTATTAAACGTATTTACGGCTATCCCGGCGACGGGATCAATGGTATTCTGGGCGCCCTGGAACGGCACCAGGACCTCTTTCAGTTCGTCCAGGTACGGCATGAAGAGATGGCGGCGTTTATGGCCTGCGCCCACGCTAAATTTACCGGCGAAGTTGGCGTGTGCATGGCGACCTCGGGGCCAGGCGCGATTCACCTCCTGAATGGCCTGTACGATGCGAAGATGGATCACCAGCCGGTTGTCGCCATCGTCGGCCAGTCGGCGCGCACGGCTCTCGGAGGTAACTATCAGCAGGAGGTTGATCTTCAGAACCTGTTTAAAGACGTTGCCGGCGAATATGTGCAGACCATCACCTCCCCGGTGGCCGCGCGCCAGGTGATTGACCGCGCGGTGCGTATCGCCATTACCGAACGGGCGCCGACCTGCATCATCATCCCAAAGGATGTGCAGGATCTCGAAGCCGAGAAGCCGCCGCACAAGCATAATACCGTGCATACCGGCATGGGCTACTTCGCTCCCTATATCATTCCGCGCAAAGAGGATCTGCAACGCGCCGCCGACCTCCTCAACGAAGGCAAGAAAGTTGCCATGCTGATCGGCGCCGGAGCGAAGCATGCCGCCGCCGAGGTCACGGAGGTTGCCGACCTGCTCGGCTGTGGTGTAGCGAAGGCGCTGCTGGGCAAGACCGTGCTGCCGGATACCCTCCCCTTCGTAACGGGCGGCATCGGCCTGCTCGGCACGAAGCCAAGCTCGGATATGATGAACGAGTGCGATACGCTGCTGATGGTCGGGACCAGCTTCCCCTACGCGGAATTCCTGCCCAAAGAGGGGCAGGCGCGCGCGGTCCAGATCGACATCGACGGGCGCATGATTAGCCTGCGCTACCCGGTGGAACTCGGCCTGATCGGCGATAGTAAAGAGTCGCTGCGCGCGCTCATTCCGCTGCTCAAGCGCAAGACGGACCGCTCCTGGCGCGAGAAAATCGAATCCAATATTCGCGACTGGTGGAAGACGCTCGAAGGGCGCGTAAAGCAGAGCGCGAACCCCATCAATCCCGGCGCTGTGGCCTGGGAGCTTTCCGAGCGCCTGCCCACCAATAGCATCCTGAGCGCCGACGCCGGCACGACGGCCAACTGGTACGGGCGTATCGTCAAAGCGAAGGATGGCATGATGGGATCGCTGTCGGGGAGCCTGGCCTCAATGGGTGGCGCCGTTCCTTACGCCATCGCCGCTAAATTCGCCTACCCGGAGCGCCCGGTGGTCTGCCTGACAGGCGACGGCGCTATGCAGATGAACGGCCTCAACGAACTGCTCACGGTGCATAAATACTGGAAGGAATGGAGTGATCCGCGCCTCATCTTCATCGTTTTCAACAACCGCGATCTCAACCAGGTAAGCTGGGAGATGCGCATCGAAGAGGGAAACCCGAGGCTGCCCATGACTCAGGCTATCCCCGATGCTTCCTATGATGGTTTCGCGGAGTCACTGGGGTTGATGGGCATCCGCGTGGATAAGCCAGAGGGCCTGGGATCGGCCATCGACCAGGCGCTTACGGCCAACCGTCCCGTCGTGATGAACATTTATACCGATCCCAACGTGGAGACGCTGCCGCCGCACATCACCATAGAGCAGGCCAAAGAGTTCATGTCCACCATCCTCAAGGGGGATCCCGAAGAGGAGGGCATTATCAAGCAGTCGGCGAAGAGTATGGTTGGCGGCATCTTTAATCGCGGCCACTAACCCCATCACCCCGGCGAAGCGCCTGTGACGCTTCACAACCGGGAGTGTGAGGTGCGTGCGGTGCGGATAGCGTCCGCACCGCACGCACCTCACACTCCCGGACGGGCCGCCTTCGAGCATGTCATCCTGAGCGCCAGCGAAGGATCCGATCCCGCCCGGCACGCAGATCCTTCGCCTGCGCTCAGGATGACATTCTTACCTGTTTAGAAAAGGAAGACCTATCCACTGGAGAGTATATCCGATGAAGAAGCTGATAAACAATCGTACTACCTCAGCGGAGGCGCCCGCAACGCTGCCCGGCGGCGATACCAGCCGTTTGCCGGTGGACCCGCGGAGCAAACGCCCGATCATGCCCTCGTCCCAGCCCGGCTACTACCCGGGCTTCAGCACGCTGAGCCAGAAAGACTTCTGGGACGAGGCAACGCGCAGGGTCGTTCTGAATCGCGTTGAGAATGTGCCGCCAATCCGTTTCTTCTCGCCCGAAGAGGCAACCTTGATGCAGGCGGTATGTGATCGCCTGCTGCCCCAGGATGATCGCGATGAGGAGCATAAAATTCCTATCGTGAACTACATCGACGAACGGCTCTACACCAATCGCTCCGACGGCTATCGCTATGAAGATATGCCGCCCGATCCTGAGGCGCACAGGCTCGGCTTGCAGGCTATCGAGGCCATTGCCCGGCATATGTACAATACCTCATTTATTGCGCTTGGCCCGCGCGAGCAGGACGCCGTACTGCTCACGCTGCATGACGCGAAGCCGCCGGCAGCGCACGATATCTGGCAGAGGATGTCAGTTCATCGTTTCTGGCTGCTATTGATGCAGGATGTGGTTGGAGCGTACTACGCTCATCCGTATGCGTGGGATGAGATTGGCTTTGGCGGCCCGGCCTATCCGCGTGGCTACATGCGTCTCGAAGGAGGCAAGCCGGAACCGTGGGAGGTCGAGGAGCAGCGCTACGCGTGGGAGGCACCGGTAACATCGCTCTCAGGCGAACATACCCCGCTCGGCGGTCCCGGCGGCCACCGGCAGCAAACACCAGGACAGGCGGGAACACACTAGTGGGCATACATCCCGAATGCGAACATGTCATCCTTCGCTTACGCTCAGGATGTCATTTAGCGAAGGATGTCATATCAGGGAAGTGAGGTAAGTATATGATGAAATCCCCCATTTTCGGAGCCTTCAAAGGGGCCAGGCCCGAACACCAGCTCGGGCCGATCCAGAAGATCGATACCCCCATGCATCACTTCGCCCCCGGTGAGGAGGTCGATTTTTGCATCGTGGGCGTTGGATCAGCGGGAGGCGTGCTGCTGCAAAGGCTGGCTCGCGCCGGTTTTCGCGTGATAGGCTTTGATGCCGGGCCGTTCTGGGATACGGAACGCGATTGGGTGAGCGATGAGGCCGGAGCACACAACCTCTACTGGAACGACCTGCGTATCACGGGAGGGCGAGATCCGATTACGCTGGGAGCAAATAATAGCGGCAAGGGCGTCGGAGGCGGATCCGTACACTGGGCTGGCTTTACGCCGCGTTTCCATCCCTCCGACTTCCGCGTGTATACAGATACGGGCATGGGCGCCGATTGGCCCATTACCTACGAAGATCTTAAACCCTATTATGAACAGCTTGAGAGGGAGATCCCTGTCTCTGGCCCGGCCTATTATCCCTGGGGCGATCCGCATGGCTATACGTATGGGCCGCACCCGCTGGGCGGCGTCGGCGATGTGCTGGTCAGGGGCTGCACAAAGCTGGGCATCCGCGTGGTCGCTGGCGGCCCTGTCGCCATCAACGAAGGCTCACACGGAGATCGGCCCCACTGCATCTATCGCGGCTTCTGCATCCAGGGCTGCAAGGTTGGCGCCAAGCAGAGCACGCTGGTATCACATGTGCCGGATGCCATTCGCTGCGGCGCCGAGATCCGCGCGAACAGCATGGTCGCGCGGATCAACTTCAAAGACGGGCGTGTGACGGGCGTTACCTATTTCGATGCCGATGGGCACGAGCGAGAGCAGAAAGCGAAGGTGGTCATTGTAAGCGGCTACGCCATCGAGACGCCGCGCCTGCTGCTGAACTCGGCCTGTCCAGGCTTCGAGAACGGGCTGGCAAATTCTAGCGGCACCGTTGGTAAGTACCTGATGGTGCAGATCGGCAACGTCGTGCTGGGACGCTTCGAGCAACTCGTGCGCATGTACAAGGCACCGCCAGCGCATGCGCTGACCGAAGAGTTCTACGAGACCGATCCGAAAAACGATTTTGTGCGCGGCTTCGCCATTCAGACCGTCGGGCCGCTGCCCATCGCCTTCGCGAAGCAGATGATGGTAGCAAAGGGGGCCTGGGGCTGGGGCATGCGCGAAGTAATGATGGACTATAACCACTGGGCCGCGCTTGGCGTGCTTGGCGAGATCCTGCCCTGGGAGGATAATCGCGTCGAGCTGGCCGAGGAGAAGGATCAATCTGGCCTGCCCGTCGCGAAGATCACCTTTAGCCTGCACGATAACGATAGGAAGATTGCAAAGGCAGGCGTGGCGAAGACCACAGAGATTATGTACGCCGCAGGCGCGCAGGAGGTCGTGGAGGAGCCGCGCTACGCGCATCTCGTGGGCGCCGCGCGCATGGGCAAAGATCCGCGCACTTCGGTCACGGATGGCTTCGGACGCACGCACGATATTCCGAACCTGTTCGTCTGCGATGGCAGCCTGCTGCCCACGCAGGGTTCAGCTAACCCCGGCCTGACGATTCAGGCGCTGGCCGCGCGCACCGCCGATTACCTGATCTCCGAAGGGGCAAACGTGCTGGCCGGGCGGCGCGGCACGGTGACGCGGCCTCCTATGCGCAAGGATCTCGCCCCCCCTGAGACGTGGGGCAAGGGCGTGCCGCGCATCACGTCGCGCACAAAACACCGGTAACTTCCTCTTCTCGCGCCTGGTGCGAGCGCCACAGGCGCGACCATCCAGCGAGAGCGGGGGAGGACGCTGAGAATCAGACATCCTTTACATTAAAATGATGGGCACGCTCATTCACCAGTTCAGCCAGCAGCCATAACAGGCACAGCAGAGCGATTGTAGATCAGTCTTCCGCTGTGCCTCCCCACTGCTCATAGTGGATGACCTCGCGCCGGGGCCTGCGCCCACGCTTGAGCGATGGTGAAGGAACGTCGGGGGCAGGATGGCCGATAGGGATTACGCCTACCGGTACTACATCTTGCGGCAGGTGGAGCAGCGCACAGAAATCTTGAAATTGAGGGGCTGGAATGCCGGCAAATGCGGCGGCCAGCCCCTCATTAACGGCTGCGAGCAGCACGATCATGACCGAGCAGCCCGCATCCATGTACCAGTACGGGACGGGCCAGGCAATCTCAGAACCATCCTCCCTGATCTTATCCGGCTCCTGATAACGCCGGTGATAGGCAGCTTCGCTGGTGCAGGGAACGATCAGCACCGGCGCCTCAGAAATAAAGGAGTGGAAGCCGGAGGTAACGTATTCCTTCTCGCCCGCCAGTTGAGCAATGCGCTTTTTGAGATCGGGACGCGTGACGACAACGAAGGACTGCCCCTGCGTGAAACCTGCACTCGGAGCATGTAGAGCGAGCTGGAGGATACGCGTGACGGTCGAAGGATCAACCCTATCGCTCGTAAAATGCCGCACCATGCGCCGCTTGCGAACCACGTCGGGAAATTGCATGCCTGTTTGTATCCGCTTTCCAGTTTAGTGCCTGTTCTGGCGGCGATAGCGCATTTTGAGCATGAAGAGGTTCCACTGCGTCTTGAGACTGCTGAAAGGATTACGGCGCAGGGGCGTCACCGTTACGTTGCCATACTGCACTGACCGCGCGCGTCGTGGACGAAATAGTACCTGCGAGAGAGCAACCAGTATCAGGCAAAGGATCCCTATCGCAGCGATAATACCGGTGACAAGATCAGCCGTCCTCTGTGCATATGCGTAGCCGCCGGCGACCAGGGCCGCTACAACAGCGATAACGAGCAGCCACTCTGAGGCGGAGAAATGAAAAGAGACAAAACGACGTTGCTGCCTGGGCATGCGGTCCCCCGGCCCCCGGCGTGGACGTTTGCCGAATTTTGGCCCGGATTTCGGCTCCGTATGCTCCAGGTTGCGCAGGATCTCTTCGATTTCGCGTTCGTATCTGTTAGGCATAGCCGCTCTGCTTCCTTGACTCGTCAGGACGCTCTTTGCTGGTGACGCTCTTGCTTGTAATGATACCAACTTTTCAGCGTGGCGGCAAGTCTTTTTATCCTTCAATTTTGAAGAATTACCGGGACACTATCTCTTTCGTTCAGTTTTATTCTGGGCGCAGAATGCTTCTTACCCGTTCGGACAACTCAAGCGGATGAAACGGCTTCGTCATATGCTGCACAGCACCGAGATCTCCGCTGATGCGTTGATAGATCCCCTCGGTATGAGCAGTAATAATCATCACAGGGATGTGCCGCGTTCGGGAATTCTGATGCAGAGTCTGACAGATATGAAAACCGTCCTCACCAGGCATCATGACATCCAGAATAATCAGATCGGGTAGCTGCGAGGACTCGGAGAAGAGCAGGCGCTCAAGCTGTTGCCCATTGGAAGCGGCGGCAACCTCAAATCCGTTCAGTTTGAGCGTCATAGTAACAATCTCGCGTACTTCTTTATCGTCATCAACCACAATTATGCGTTTTGTCATACCTCGCCCCTCGTCATCGCAGGCTTCCATAGGGAGAAACCTCCTGTTTACTTACTATGATACTGATTTCCTGGCACCAGTACAATACTGCCTGCACTTTTTGCATGCCTCGCCCTCTTCGATGGCTCACTCGGATGAGAGGAGGGCAGGAGGCGGCTTGAGCCGCCTCCTGCCCTCCTCTCATCCTGATTGCGAAGCGACGCAGGCGCTGAGCTGTCAGAAGAAGGAGACCAGGGCAGCAAAAAGATGACATGCAATACCTCGGCTAATGGTTGACTGGATACACAAGCTCTGTTATCATAACGACAGATCTGAATAGAGCAATTACTCCTGCAAGAGGTGGAACAGCATGGTCACTCCGCCCGCTTCCCTGTCAGATGTTTTACAAAAGATTATCAAATCAAGCGCCGAACGCCAGCGCCTATCGAGCGCGCTCGGCGTTACAAATATGACACTCTCTCGCTGGGCCAGCGGCGAATCCAGACCTCAGCGCAGCCATCTGATTCGTTTGATTCAGGTAGTCCACCCCAACCACCGCCAGGAACTACTTGAGGCCATCGAGAGGCAGCATCCAGAAATTCATTCCTGGCTAAGCGAAGAAGCCTCTGATCAGATCCCTTCCGAGTTCTTCGCGCAGGTATTGAATATCCGCACGACCACAACCGAGAGCCTGCGTTTCTGGCGCATCTGCGAGACTGTATTGAAACAGGCGCTCGCCCAGCTCGATCCGCACCATCTTGGCCTGGCGATCAAGCTGGTGCAATGCATGCCCCCCAGCAGGAAGGACGGCAAGATCCGCAGCCTGCGCGAACGCGTCGGCAAAGGTACCCCGCCCTGGACGGCTGATCTGGAGCATGATGTGCTCTTTCTGGGCCTGGAATCGCTCTCTGGTACGGCGGTAGAGGAACGCCACGTCATTTATGAGCGCGACCTGAGCGAGCAATCAACGAATCCCAAGCTCCAGGACACCAATGAGGTCAGCGCTGCTGCCAACCCGATTCGTTTCGAGGGCCGTATTGCCGGGTGCCTCCTCGCCTCCAGTACGCAGGTCGACTATTTCACGCCGCCGCGCCTTGCCCTCCTTGCTACCTTCAGCGACCTTATCTCTCTGGCCTTCGATAAAAAAGAGTTCTACGCTCCTCATCTCATACAATTGCGCGTCATGCCCCGGCCTGAGATCCAGCGCCCTGTTCTCGCCACATTCAGGCAGCGCGTCACCGCGCGGTTCCAGCAGGCGATGCAGGAGCACCAGCATGTGAACAACGCCGAAATCGAGCTGGAGGTCTGGCAGGAACTGGAGGAAGAACTGCTCGCGCTGGCCGCCCTCGACGATTTGCCCGAATCCAACGGCAGTCGCCCATGACCGCCAACAATTTAACCGGGAAACGATATGGTCCCAAATACCGGTCATTCAATGCCGTATTTACGGATGAGGTAGCGTAGCTGATCCACTTTAGACAGGCCCAGCAACTCGGCGGCGCGAGTTCGGTTATGCTTCGCCGTCTCTAAAGCCCAGCGGATGAAATGGCGCTCAACCCGCTCGTGCACTGCCTCCAACGATACCGGCCCTTGCGGACGCAAATTGAGCCACTGTTCCCATGGATCCAGGGAGGAGGCGTTCTCAACATCCGCCGGGCCAACGATCTCCTGCGGCAGATGGCCTGGCAACAACTCGTCGCTGTTACTGAGGATCATCGCGCGCTCTATGACGTTCTTCAACTCGCGCACGTTGCCAGGCCAGTGATAGGCGAGCAGCAGGCGCTGCGCTTCCGGCGAGATGCGCCGCACATTGCGCCCTAACGACCTGTTGAAGTCCTCAACAAAGCGCGATGCGAAGAGCAGGATATCGCCGGGCCGCTCGCGCAATGGTGGCAGCGTGATCGGAAGCACAGCAAGGCGGTAATACAGGTCGGGCCGGAATAAACCTTCCTTCATAGCCTGCTCAAGATTGCGGTTGGTGGCCGCGATGACGCGCACATTGATCTTTACCTCCTTGCTGCCCCCCAGCCGGTAGAACGAGCGCGTCTCCAGCACACGCAGGAGCTTGGCCTGCATATCAAGTGGCATCTCGCCGATCTCATCAAGGAAGAGCGTGCCGCCCTCGGCCAGTTCGAGCAGCCCGCGCTTCTGCTTCTTGGCATCGGTGAAGGCATACTGTTCGTAGCCGAAGAGTTCGCTTTCGAGCAGATTGCTGGCAATGGCGGCGCAATTGAGCGGGTGAAATGGGCCAGAGGCGCGCGCGCTCTGCTCGTGAATAGCGCGCGCCACCACCTCTTTCCCTGTCCCGCTCTCGCCCATAATCAACACGGATGCCATATCGTTGCGCGCGACGCGGGCCACCAGGTCAAATACCTTGCGCAT
>DATGLE010000097.1:0-29332 GCA_035294325.1 Ktedonobacteraceae bacterium
ATATAATCCAGGATCTTCTCATGTGGTTTCAAATTCTTGCGTACATGGATATCGTTTTCGCGCATGCCACCATACAGGCCCATATAACCATGGTCGGTAAAAACTGCAAAATCTTCGGGCCGTAGCACACCGGCATTATGGGCAGCTTCCGCCAACTGCTGGTTGAAGATTGCCATCTCTGAACGCAGGATCAGCCGCTTCTGATCCTCTGGCAGTGCAGCCAGTTCGTCCGCAAGCTCCTGGCGACGCGTCTGTACTGCGAAGTAAGTCTGCCCCAGGCTGACAATAGGTTTTTCTGGATCAGCGTTTTGAACAATTAAGTAACAGGCATAACGCGATAGAAATACAGTGTTAAATTTTCGCCTGGCTCCTGAACCGATGCTAACCATCTCACCCGTATGGGTGAAATGGTCCTCTACTCTCTGATCACTATTGCGACATGCCTCTTCTGCTTTCTTGATAACTGGTAGGAACTTGTTGTATTGGGTATAGCCAAGAAGTTTCGCCAGGTCACGAGCGCTCCAGTACTCATTTCCTTCCTCAGTGATCTTGCGAATTGCATCAAATGGAGATATACGCGGGGAGGTTCCCTCATCACTTACCATAACCCAATCCTTCCTTAATTCAGCACATACGTATTTATTGCTGACTATGCCGGTTAGTATAGCATAATAGTCAAGATCGTTAATGAAGAATAGCAATCCACCACTATATCTCCACCCGGGCCTGTGCTACAATAACCTCATACGTCGACATAAGACGGTGGCTATAAGGGAGGATCCTATGAGCAATGAAGTTCCCGGCCTGGACTGGTCCGGGGAGCGCATGCTGCCCGCGTTCCAGGCGCCGCAGCACCTTGACATCTACGATCTGCGCGGCGCTGCCAGCGATGTGCAGCTTGCCGTCACCACAATGGCCGGCATCATCAATCGGCCACAGCCCCGCGTCTACCTGATTACCAGCGACGACGATCTCTTCTGGCTCAATCATCTTCCAGGCTCAATACCACGCAGTACATCGCCCGCAACCGGCGATGGCGTCCTCACCGCTCTGCTGCTCGCCCATCGCAGCGACATCCAGGGCTTGATTATTTATGATTCCAATCTGATTGATACAGTGAACATAGCGACGACGCTGGCAGGACAACGCGACGCGATGGTCGTCTCCCCCGATCAGGCACAAAATCTACACGCGGTCTATCAACTGCCGATCCTGGCTGACCTGCGCAGCTACCACTGGAGCAGTCGCGCTCAGGCATATCGCTGGGCGCAGCAGAATCTCCTCGGCGGCAGTTCCGCGCGCCTGCTGGCTGGACTTGATCCCGGCAACACGGGCAACCTGCGCTCATTTCTCGTTGCAACGCGCACCTTCACCTACTGGCTTGACTCGCGCAAATATCTGCCTGCCCCCAACGACGGCTGGATCTCTGAGCGCAGCCTTATGCAGCAAATCATCGGCGCCTACGCACCGGGAACGGTTCACCTGGGCTGGTTTATCGACGAGAGCAGCGGCGTTAACCTGACCTCGCAGGCCGCGATAGCCGTCCTGGCTAGCGATCTTTTCACGAATCTGGAAGTATGGGCATCTACACAATTTCAGCATCCGGCCTCACCTTCCCAAACGGCGTCGCAAGCAGCGGAGTCGGGGACAGCGGCAGGCAATAAGGTCTATGTATCTTTCACCATCAGCGACGGCGATAACCTCCAGTATAGCCAGCATCGCATGCTGCGTATCTGGCGTGATAATGCCCGTGGTACGCTGCCCATTGGCTGGACAATTTCGCCCGTACTTGCGCAGGCCGCCCCCGCGCTGGCCGAATATTATATGAGCACCGCAACCCCTGATGATGAACTGATTGCTGGCCCCAGTGGCGCGGGATATATGTTCCCTTCCCACTGGCCCGCCGAACAGCTAGCCTCCTTTCTCCAACGCACAGGTCAACTTATGCGCCAGATGAATACGTCGGTGCTTGAAGTCCTGGATACCGATTTCTGGCAGAGTTCCGGTTTACCTTTCCTCTCAAATATCAGATTTACCGGCATGGCCTTTACGGATGAAAGGTGCCAGCAGGCTTTCGCGCAGGCTCTCGCGCCATATGGCCTGCGCGCCATATTGAGCGGTTCCGGGTTAAGCAGCGTGAATTGGAAGCAGGTCGAGGGGGTACCATTGTATCAAAATCTCGGCCTGGCCGATAGTGTTAGCAAGACGGTCAGCCTTATCAGGAAGGCGGCAGGCCCGCAACGCCCGTATTTCCTGAACGTCTACATACTGGCCTGGACAATGACACCCTCCGACCTCAAACAGGTCGCAGCGCAGCTTGGCGCCGACTACGAGATTGTTTTACCGGGCAACTTGCTCGCGCTGCTGGCAACGACGAACTGATGAACGCTTCTTATCGTCAACCACAACGCGGCCACTATCGCCTGGCGCGCGGAGTGCGTATCATGGCCTCCGCGAATGCTGAAGATGCTCCCGTAGCTCTCTGCGCCTATCCTTTGCGCGCGCTGCGGCTCTCTACCACGGCGGCGCGGCTCCTCTCGCTTTGCGCCGGGGAGCGGAGCGCCGAGCAACTGGCGCGCGAGATGCATATGTCGGTATCGCGTGTATCGGCCCTCTGCGCTCAATTGCACTGGAAAGGACTGCTGGAGGCCGGCCCGCTTCTGCCCCTGCAAGACTGGCCCGGCGTCTCTATCGTCATCCCTACCCACAATCGCGCGCAGCAGCTTGAACGCTGCCTGCGTTCTCTCTTGAGCCTGGATTATCCCGCGCCGTGCCTGGAGATAATCGTCGTCGATGATGGCTCAAGCGATGAGACCCCGGCCCTGCTGCAATGTATGCAGCAGGAGGCCGCGCAACAGGACATCTCGTTACGCACATTGCGCCACCATGGACAGAAGGGCGTAGCCGTCGCGCGTAACACGGGAGCGGCGGCGGCACAGCACGATCTCATCGCCTATATTGATAGCGACTGCGTGGCCTCCGCGCGCTGGCTCGCCGAACTCGTGCCCGCCTTTCAGGACGCACATCTCGGAGCAGCAGGCGGCATGATTCGCGCCTACGACCTGCGTCCGCTGCTGGGCCGTTACGAAGATGTGCGCTCCTCGCTGTTCATGGGTGTACGTCCGCAGCAGGTGCTTCCTGATGGCCCGCTGAACTATCTTCCCACGGCAAATCTGCTCGTGCGGCGCAGCAAGTGGCAGCAGATCGGCGGCTTCGCCCCGCTCACCTTCGGAGAAGATGTCGATTTCTGCCGCCGCCTCCTTTCAGCCGGTGCGGCGATCATCTATCTGCCGCAAGGCGTTGTCTATCATGACTATCGCACAGGCCCGGGAGCATTCCTGCGCGTTCGCGCCTCCTACGCCTCGGCTGAGGCTGTGCTGCTGCAACTCCATCCCACCGGGCGCCGCATCCTGGTGCTGCCACCCGAACAGGCGCTCTTTGCGGCCTCGACCATCGGGGCCGCCTGGAACATGTTGCCCTCCTCGCGCCGCCCATTCAAGTGGCAGAAAAAGGAGATCACAACAAAGATGGGGACAGGCTCCACCTCTACACGCATGTTTGCGTTTGCCTGCGTCCTGACCTTGCTGGGGTCGTGGATGCGACTACGTAAAGCGCGGGCGCAGCGTATCCCCGCCGGGCCGCTGGCAGTTTTCAAAGCCACCCTGCGCAGCCACCTCGCCTACACCTATCACCTGTGCCGGCACCTGACGCGTTACTATACGCTGCCCCTGCTTCTAGGCAGCCTGCTCTGCCCGCCGCTATTCCTGCTCTTATGCATATGCTGCGGTATTGTTACTATCATTGATTACGTGCGCCTGCGACCAGAGATGAATTTCGGCGCATACGCCCTCTGCTCCCTGCTCGACGATTGCGCCTACGAGGCGGGCGTAGTCTGGGGATGCATTAAATGCAGGACATGGAAGCCGCTTGTCCCGATCATCAGGAGACGACTTTAACGCCTTCTGCTTCGCCTTCCAGTACGCACTCCGGGTCCCTGACACCCAGCCTGTGATGCACGAACCACTTGGTCGCCGGGCAGCCGCCGTGGCACACATCGTACTGGCCGCAGCCTGAGCAGGCGCCGCCGCCCATCCGGCGATAGTAAGCGAAGAGCTGTGAGTTCTGCCAGATCTCGCGGAAGCTCTGGGTATGCAGGTTGCCCGCCTCGAACTCGGGAGCCTGGAAGAAGGCGCAGGGATAGACCTCGCCTTCGGGACAGATGCAGCACGTCGCAGTCGCGGCCCCGCACATATCGAGGCCAGCCAGCCTGTGCCCGAAAGCGTTGAGGTGGAAGAACGAATCGGCGGTCAGCACGTCGGGATGCTCCGCCAGCCAGCCCGCGAACTCGCGATACTGCTCCTGCGTAGGATGCAGGTCGGCCCACACATTCTGCCCGCGCCCGGATGGCCGCAGGCGCGTCACGCGCAGCTTCGCGTTGAAACTGGCGGCAATCTCATAGAGACGATCCAGTTCATAGAAGCTGCCGCGCGTCAGTACGCAATTCACCGTCAGGCTGTGGCCCTCAGCCGCCAGCAGTTCCAGGCCGCGCAGCGCGCGCTGGAAGACGCCTTTGCCGCGTATGCTATCGTTGGTCTGAGGTGTGCCCCCATCCAGGCTGACCTGGAAGTAGAGCGGCGCGAATTGCCGCAAACGCCGCGCACGCTCCTGTGTGATAAGCGTGCCATTGGTGCTGACGCACATCACCAGACCGCGCTCCGTGCAGCGTTCGAGCACCTTCCAGATGCCGGGATAGATAAACGGCTCGCCGCCGCCAAAGTGGATCTGAAACACCTGCATATCGGCCAGTTCATCAACCAGCGCCAGCGATTGCCCGGTGGTCAATTCGTGCGGGCGGCGCCTGCCCGACGCGGAGAGACAATGCACGCAGGCGATGTTGCAGGCAGCGGTAATCTCCCAGGTGACGGTAATCGGAGCCGATAGCCCGCCTTGCAGGAAGCGCTGCGAGCCACGCCTTTGCGGCTGCGTCATAGCGCCCGTTTGCTGCATCGCCGCCAGCGCTATAGGATGCACTGCGTCGCTATCTGACTTCTGCTGTGGGGAGCGGCGCGGGCGCTCCATAAAACGAACAATTTCCACCATGCGTGCTTTCCCTCTGATGTCATGCTGAGCGGCAGCGAAGGATCCGATGGGGGGTGCGCGGATCCTTCGCTGCGCTCAGCATGACATTTACCGATGCTGGTTGTTAAAGACTATCATCATGCTGAACGTAGCCGCGCCTGACAAGATCATCGAGCGCGTGATACAGCTTCTGCTTGCCCGACTCGGAATAGCGATGACTCTCAATCGCAGCGCTGAGGTCCCCATTGTAATGCTGCTGACCGGCAATCAGCAGGTCGATAAGCTGCGGGGAATTGATAAAAGAGAGCGCCCCTCTATCGGCGCAGCCATATTTGTAGAGGATGCCACCGAAGGCTTCGCGGCGGATTTTAACCTCCGGCACAAGCTGATAACGCGCCGCTGCCTGAGACATGACCGGCCTCCCGGAACTGAACATGGGGAATGTCCCCCCGGTGCGCAGGCACGAGATTGATTGCGCATGAAAGCTCTCTACAGGCTGAACGAAGCGCGATACATCGCGTCGCTACGCATGAAAGGGATTGCTGATCTTATTGTCAAAGACATTCCCGAAATTTATTGCTTGCTTGTTAAGAGAAGCATACACAAGAGAGCAGGCACGCGTCAAGGCCAGGCACCGCTCTCAACACATTATCAACGCGGCAGTGCGCGTTCCAGAAAATGCTGCCAGTTGCCGCCCATGATGCGTATCACATCCTCCTCGCTATAGCCAGCGCCACGCAGCGCATCCGCCAGCACAGGCATATCGGCAATCGTTTCCAGCTCAACCGGCGTCTCGTCGCGCCCGAAGCCGCCATCGATATCGCTGCCCAGGCCAACATGCAGCGCGTCACCCGCGAGCTGGCAAACGTGATCGATATGCTGCACCATCCGTTCAAGATGCACATCGAAGCGATTGTCACGGCTCCATGCGCCGTCTAAGAACGGGTTGGCGGCCACGATACCGATAACACCATCGCGCTCGACCAGAGCACGAATCATATCGTCGCTCAGATGGCGGTCCGTGGGAGTCAAAGCGCGACAATTGCTGTGGCTGGCAATGACGGGGCCATGAAAGCGCTCAAGTGCCTGCCAGAAGCTCTCTTCGGCCAGGTGCGAGGTATCCAGGATCATACCCACGCGCTCCATTTCACCGAGCAGCTCTTTTCCGGCTGGCGTCAGCGGGCCAGGGGCATGCGTGCCGCCGCTGTAACGTGTGCCCTGCCATGCGAGACCGACGATGCGCAGGCCCTGCGCAAACCAGGCCGCGACTTCGCCCGGCGCGCGAATGGGATCGGCCCCCTCCATCAAGATCACAAGGCCGAAGGGGCGCTCGCGATCATCTTCTCTGGTGGCATGCCAGGCGGCAACCAGATCGGTGAGATCGTCCTTTCTCAGAATGAGCGAGATGCCTGTGTTCTCGGCAAGTTGTCGATAGTACGAGAGTTGCGCCTGCCCGACACGATACGCCTCATCCGCGTTACGGTAGCCCTGGCTGCGCGGCGCTTGCTGGCCCTCCTTCACAGGATGGGCAAAGATGGTGCCAAAGACAACACCAAAACCGCCGCGCCGCAGTTCCGGCAGCCCCGACATCGCGATACCGCCCGGCCCTTTCTCAAGATCGAGCAGCCCCTCCGCGACGCGATGGGCCTCGCGCCGCCTGATCGTCTGAACGGGCAGGCGAATGTCACGCCCCCACTCCAGAGCATTGTAAGCGATATCTTCATGAGCATCTATAATAAGCATGAGAGCCTCTCCGGTTTTTCCTTAATGATACAATTTCCACAACAGTTATGGCAGGATCCCCGCTAACACCCCCTGTTTGTTGACAGGAATGCTATGCTTTTCTCTGGTATACTTTTGCGCGTTGCTCGCCGGTAAAGTCCGCCACCATCGCTGGCTAGCACCTGCGGCACTCGCCCGTGGTTTAGTATGATGTGGCACAGGCGCTGCGCGCCTGTGCCACATCATACTAAACACCCTTGCGCGGCTGTGCCGTGCGAAAGAGCGAGGTTGCTAAGCGATCAGACACTTTCTAATTGACGTACAGCAGTGACTTTCTTCACAACGAAGGGAGAAAGAGCATGCCCAGGAACCAGAACCCGCGCAGGCACTTTATATACGCCTGCTCGTTCTGTGGCAGGGATCAGGGTCAAGTACAGCGCTTGATTGCCGGGCCAGGCGGTGTCTACATTTGCGATGAATGTGTAGATCGCCTGGCCGGCGAGAAGGATGAAGAGCACGGAGAGTCCGCCAGGCGCTGTTCCTTCTGTGGCAGGAGGCAGGGGCAAACGCGCTATATCAGGCGCGGCTCCGGCCAGGTCGCTATTTGCGACGGGTGCATCGCGCTCTGCCAGGAGATTGTCAAAGAAGAGCATCAGGTATAGCATGATACTAAACATGGAAAAGAGGAGAAGGATAATAACACGCGCTAGCTGCATACTCAAAGATGTCTTCTCCCTTGATTACGAAAGGATAGTATGCCGGATCGTATAGTCTATTCCACCGATAGCGGAAGGATAACCACCTGCCCCACCTGCGGGCAGCCATATAAACACTGCCGCTGCGACCAGCCAGTTCGGCCAGCGAAAAAGAGCGACGGTATCGTGCGCGTGATGCGGGATCGCAAAGGGCGCGGTGGTAAGACCGTCACCGTCATTACTGGAGTCGTGGCAAGCGGTGAAGAACTGAGCGCGCTGGCGCAACAACTCAAGAAGTTGTGCGGCTCCGGTGGCACCGTCAAGGATGGGAATATCGAGATCCAGGGCGACCATTGTGACAAAGTAATGGCAAAATTGACTGCGCTCGGCTACAGGGTCAAGCGCGCCGGCGGCTGATCTCTTGTCCGGGGCTTGCCATGCCCGCTTCTCCCTTCGTGTACGCGCAAAAGAGCTGGTAGGATGGGGGGGCGTCACTTCGTTGTCCCGCTGTATCTTTTTCCCCGAACACGCCGGCGCCGCCTGTGGCGCTGCTCCTGGGAGCCACCTCAGGCGCCGGGGCGTGCAAAAAAGACGCCCAGCCGGTAAGATGCAGGGGAATTGTTGCTCCCTGACAACGCCGCCTGGATGTCGTATGATAAGGGTCATCAGAGGAGGCGCGCCTTTTGTAACACAAGATGCAGAGTTTATCCGTGATACGTGGAACAGCTATGTGCAAGGGAGAGCATCTATGAGCGATGGAGCACGCGGCGCAACCGCCACAAGGAGTGGAACCGCCCCTCTTCCACCTGAGATGCCACCGTATTCGGGGCGAGAGAAGATCATCACTATGCTCGGCGTCCTGCTGGCTATGTTTCTCTCGTCGCTGGATTCAACCATTGTGGGCACGGCCATGCCACGTATCATCGCCGACCTGCAAGGCTTTGACCGCTACGCCTGGGTTTCATCTGCCTACCTGCTGACCTCGACGGTGACGGTCCCGATCTATGGCAAGCTCTCCGACCAGCTCGGGCGCAAATCTATCTTTATCCTGGGCGTGATCCTCTTCCTCATCGGCTCCGCCCTCTCTGGAACCGCGCAGACGATGAACGAGTTGATCGCCTATCGCGCCTTTCAGGGTATTGGCGCCGGTTCGCTCATGTCGCTCGCGCCCGCCATCGTTGGCGACATCTTCACGCCCCGCGAACGCGGCAAGTGGCAGGGCGTCACAGGCGCGGTCTTTGGTATTTCCTCGATTATCGGCCCCCTGATCGGCGGCTGGCTGACCGAGTACGCCTCCTGGCACTGGGTATTTTACGTCAATATCCCCATCGGCATTATCGCCCTGCTGGTGCTGATCTTCGTCATGCCCGCGCTCCATCGCGGCACAGGACAGGCCACCATCGACTACACCGGCTCCATTTTGATCGTCGTTGGCGTGGTCCCGCTGCTGCTCGCGCTCTCCCTGGGCGGTGCGCCGTACCCCTGGCTCTCGCCGCAGATTGCCGGCCTCCTGATCGTCGCCATCCTCGCCCTGACGGGCTTTGTCATTTACGAAGCGCGCCTATCGGCACGCGGCGGTCAGCCGGTGCTTGAACCCCGGCTATTCAAAAATAGCATCTTCACCGTCTCGACCATCATTACAATGACAACGACGATGGCGCTCTACGGCAGCATCTTCTTCATTCCCCTCTTCTTACAGGGCGTGGCGGGCCAATCGGCCACGAATAGCGGCCTGGTCATGACGCCTCTGCTGCTGGCCTCCGTCGTCACCAGCATCGTCTCCGGTCAGCTTGTCTCGCGCCTGGGCCGCTACAAGTGGCTCGCCATAACCGGCATCGTCATCAGCATCATCGGACAGTTCGTGCTGGTACGACTGAATATCAATTCGACTGGCGGTGAGGTCGTGCTGGGAATGATCGTGCTTGGCCTCGGCCTCGGCTTCAGCATGTCGCTCTACACACTGATCGTGCAGAACGCGCTGCCAACCAGGATCGGCGAGGCTACCGGCGCGCTCGTCTTTTTCCGCTCGATAGGCGGCGCGCTCGCGCTCGGCCTGATGGGATCGCTATTGAACTCGGCCTACCTGCCCGCTTTCAGGCGCGCACTGCCCGCCTCGGTAACGCACGCGGTTCCAGGCAAAATGCTCTCGGTATTCGACAATCCACAAATCCTGCTCTCACCGGATATGATGTCGAAGGTGCAGGCGCAGTTCGCAGCGCAGGGGGCGCAGGGACAGGCTATCTTTCAGCGGATCATCGAGGCCGTGAAGGTAGGGCTGGTGCAGGGCATTCATGAGGGATTTATCATGAGCTTTGTGCTGATGCTCATGAGCCTGGTCGCCGTCTTCTTCCTGCCCGAAATCGCACTGCGCGGGCCGGCGCGCGGCAGACCTGCTTCCACGGCTGCCAGAGACGCCGAGCCAGTTGAAAGCAATGCAGGAGCGCCACTATGATAGATATTAGTAGGGATCCGATCCTCAGCGTCCTTGCCCCCTCCCGCCAGCCGTTCGCGCGGCGAAGCCGCGCACTATATGTGTAGTGTGTTGTGGCAAGTCCACGAAGCGCACTTGCCACAACACACTACACAGAAGGCGAGCGCCGCAGGCGCGAGCAAGTGAGGGTGCCGGGAAATCAGACATCTTCTTATCAAGGAGGAGTGGAGTAAATGATAGAGCAGAATAACGGCCCTGCGCAGCAGCAGAAAGCAGAGATGCGGGCCATCACCATCTCACGACAATACGGCAGCGGCGGCGGCGAAATCGCCCTTCGCCTGGCTCAGCGCCTCGGCTGGCGCCTGCTGGACCACGATGCCGTGGTGCATGTGGCGCAGCAGTTAGGCATCAGCGTTGAGGAAGCCGAAGAACACGATGAGCATGTAGAAAGCCTGGGCGTGCGTATCCTGACCAGTATGCAGATGATTCAGCCGACAATGGCAGCCTCCTTGCCTGTACAGATAACCCCCAACATAAGAGAATATCACGAGGCGCTCTGCCGCGTCGTCGAGGCCACTGTGCGGCAGGAGAAAACGGTGGTCGTCGGCCGGGGAGGACAGATGTTGTTTGCCGGGCGGCGCGATATCCTGCACGCTCGCGTCGTGGCCCCACTGGAGCAGCGCGTTGCCTACGTTATGCGCCGTGAAGGTCTCGAGTACGATGCCGCGATGACGCGCGTCCACGAGAAAGATCAGGGACGCATTCGCTACCTGCAAGCACAATATCACCGGCATCCCAGCGATCCTCTGCTCTACGACCTGGTGGTAAACACTGGCGTCCTCTCCCTGGATCGCTGCGTCGACCTGATCTGCCTGGCACTGGAGGCCAAAGCCGAGCGGCTCACGCTCCCCGAAGAGAAACTTGGGCCTGCCACCGAGATGCCTCCCTATCCCGGCCAGCCAGCCGATTTCCTTGTTCCGCCGGACACCGGCAGTACGCACTAAAGTCGAAGCTTTTAATGGGTGTTTCGCTCCCCCTGCGCCTGTGTAAGCAGGCGGTGGAGCGTTGAGAGGCCAGTCAGAATAGCTTCTCGCTCTTCGCTGGTAGCACGCCGCAACGCAGCCAGCAGTGGATCACGCAGATGCGGCATGAGCTGCTGTTCAATATACGCTCTGACGCGTTCAGTCATGACAATACGCGTGGAGCGCCGATCAGCAGGATCAACCTGGCGGTACACCATTCCCCGGCGCTCCAGACGATCAATAATGCCTGAAACCGTGCTGTGCGCCAGCCCCATGCGTTCGCTCAGCTCCTTGAGCGTCAGCCCGCCGGACGCGCCGGACTGGTTGGCATGAAACAAAGCGACCATCGCCTGCACCTGTGGTGGTGTAAGCTGCCCTCTGCTCTGGTCGTCCCTGATGACGCGCAGCATCTCATGTCGAATGACGCGTAGCAACTGCTCAACCTCGGCGGCTTCTCGCAGTAACGCATCATCGTTGGCTATGGCCTCGTGCATTCCCTGTGCCGATGCAGAAGTGCCTCGTTCCTGTTCTGTCATTTTGCTCCACTTCTTACGCTGCCTGCGGCCTCCCTTTCTCCCATTTCAGCCCCGGTATCAATTGTGGCACATGGCGCTTATATTGTACATACTCTTCGCCAAAGGTCTCCATCAGCAGGCGCTCTTCCTGGTGCAGCTTGATCTCCAGGATGATGATGCCGGCGAGAAAGAGGACGGCATAGATGCCCGGACCACTCATGAGCATTGTGCCGAAGAGCATACCCGGCATGCCCGTATAGATCGGGTGCCTGGTTATGCGATAGGGACCGCCTGTGCGCAGTTCATGACCGGCCCGCGTCACCGCCGAAGATGACCACATCTTTCCCAGCACCAGACGCGCCCATAGAGTAAAACCAGTGGCGAGTAGCAGGCAAACGATGCCTGTAATTCTGAGCCAGAGCGTATCAAAGGTTGTATCCTAACCCGAGTAAATGTCTCTGTCAATTCATGAGTTTTTAGCAAGATTTAGATATTTTACCGGCAAAAAACTTCGTGACGCATCAGGGATTTTCCGTCTCTTGCTCCTTCTAAAATCCATATCAAAGGAGTATAATGAGATTGATCTGGTTAAATTAAGTTTCCCAACCAGAAAGCGGGGCTTCTGGCAAAGTTTCAGTATCGCTTCGCGCCACACCTGAACTTTGCGAAAAACCCGAGATAAAGCGCTCTATACCGAGGCAGTATCTGATGGGAGAAGCGGATGACAGAAAAACTCACGATTGGAGATATCGCTCGCCTGGCAGGCGTCTCCAGAGCTACCGTTTCACGCGTTCTGAATCATAAGCCCGATGTCAGCCCCCCGACACGCGAACGCATCTTACGAATCATTGATGCTCAGGGCTATGTTCCCGATCATTCAGCCGTGCAACTGGCAGCGGGTGTCATGCACCGCAAGCACCGGGCCACGCCGCTATTCCCCGCCGATTTTCTGTGGGGAGCCGCGACCTCCGCCTACCAGATCGAGGGTGCCATCGATGAAGGCGGGCGCACCCGCTGTATCTGGGATACCTTTGCCAGCATACCGGGGGCCATCCATAACGAAGAAACGGCGGAGATAGCCGCCGATCATTACCACCGTATGCCGGAAGATGTGGCCCTGATGGCCTCGCTCAACCTCAAAGCCTACCGCTTCTCTATTGCCTGGCCGCGCATTCTGCCACAGGGTACAGGACAGATTAACGAACGCGGCCTCGATTTTTACGACAGGCTGGTCGACGCCCTGCTCGCGCGGGATATCTGCCCCGTGATCACACTCTATCACTGGGATTTGCCGCAGGCACTACATGAGCGTGGCGGCTGGCTCACTCGCGAGACGGCGCACGCCTTCGCCGACTACGCTGAGGTCGTCGCGCGCCGGTTGGGAGATCGCGTCTCCTGGTGGATCACCCAGAACGAACCGTGGTGCTCATCTTACCTGGGTTATGGCCTGGGCGTTCACGCACCCGGCATGCAGGATCTCCAGGCAGCCGTGATGGCGGGGCATCACCTGCTCCTCTCGCATGGCCTGGCCCTCCCTCGCCTGCGCAGCCACACACGCGCCGGCTCCAGAGTCGGCATCACGCTCAATCTAACGCCGATCATGGCTGCCGATAAGCATGCCGAGACGCTGGCAGGTGTCGAGAGTGCCGATATCCTGCATAACCGCTGGTTCCTCGATCCGCTCTTTACCGGGCACTATCCGCAGCAGCTCTTTAGCGATCTTGGCGTCTCGCCTCCGCTCACCGAGCACAACGATATGGCGCTGATCTCAACGCCTATCGACTTTCTGGGCGTCAATTACTACTCGCGCTCGCTCATCCAGGCGCGCCGGCAGATGCAATCGCGCGTCTTCTCCTCACAGACCTATGAGCGCGTAGTGCCAGTGCCCGGAGCGACCTATACCGAGATGGCCTGGGAGATCTACCCTCGCGGCCTCATCGATATGCTGCTGCGCGTACAGCGCGAGTACGCTCCGCCCGCCATTCTCGTTACGGAGAACGGCGCCGCCTTCGAGGATCGCTGGGATGGCAGAGATCATGTGCCCGATAAACGGCGCGTGGAGTACCTGCGCGAGCATATCCAGATGCTTGAGGAGGCGGCGCGGCACGAGGTGCCGCTGCGTGGCTATTTCGTCTGGTCCCTGCTGGATAACTACGAATGGATCGACGGTTATAGCAAGCGCTTCGGCCTGATCTACGTCGATTATCGCACGCAGCGCCGCATCATCAAAGAGAGCGGGCGCTGGTACGCCTCTTTCATCGCCACGCAACAGGCCCGCGAAGCGCCCGCAGAGAGCCGTTTATCTATCCGTGATGCCACCTGACCGTGAAGACGGCCCCCGTCTGGTCAAGATTGGAGGTCGTGGCCTTCGTTACACCGTTGCTCACCATTTGATAGAGGATGTTTTGCGGACCATCGCCGATGGGATGGTTCGCGTTGATCTGACAGAAGATGCTTACCTGCCCGAAATTGGAGAGGCGGGCAACGTAGCTCTGGTTGGTAGCCTCGTTCGTAAAGGTCGGAGCCTCGGTAATACATTCGGCTATCGCGGTATCGGCAGGAACATCGGGCTGCGTCGTGGTAAAATGCCAGCCCTCTCCGGGATCATCCATGCTCAGGTGGAACCTGCCATTCACAAAGCTCACCGTGGCTGTGACTATATCGCCGGGATTGACCGTGTTGGAGAGGATTACAGCCGGCGCCGGAAACATCTCCCAGCCGGCATCATAGACGGGAACACCTGAGTTGCATCCGCTCTCGGTGGCGATCTGCGCCAGTTTGCTTCTATCGGAGATGCCCGTCATGCCAACCCAGATGGCCGAGTCGGAGGTCTCGCCGGGGCTACAATGCACCTCTGGCACCGTCCAGCGCGCGGTAACTTTTGTATAGCTCGTTAACCGGCCCAGTCCCGTCGCGGCATAGCCGGCGTAAATGTCGTTTGGCTGCGTCTCAACGTAGCGCACAATTCCAGAACGCACGCCATCAGGGTTCACCACGGCTTTGTTCGCGCGCCCATACACACGAAAGCCGAAGGTGACGGGACCGTTCTGGAAGCGCGTTCCCAACCGCGCTAAATTCCAGTGGCAAATATATCTATTACCGGAGGAGACGGCCACGTCGCAAATAGTGGTCGGCGCCTGCCCGGCCATTGTCGCCGTAAACTGCACTCCCTCAATGGGGATGCCCTGAGCAAAGGCCAGGACTGATAAAGTCAGTTCCGTACCCTGAACGGCAAAGTTCGCGGAGGGCGCGGCCCAGATACCCTCCAGCTCGCCGGGCGGGATGGTGACGACGGTCATGTGAAACGAGCCGCTATCCCGCGCCAGATCGGGGGAATTCACGCCCAGGAAGATATTGCCGGAGGTCGTCGCTATGAAGCTGGCATGCGCGCCAACCACACCCGCCTGACCGGCCATGCCAACGCTATAGACGACAGCGTAGCAGGGTAGATCCGGCTGCGGCATCTTCTCCTGGCGGCAGCCTGCATCACCCTGCGGTCCCCATCGTCCGCCGCCCGGCCCGATGCTGGCGGATCCGCTGGCGAAGATCTCCACGCGCTCACCAGGAACCACGGCGATGCCCGTATCGGCTCCTCCCCTGCCAACGGCAAAATCGTTCGCGAAATCTCTGAGTCCCTGCCGCGCGGAAAGGTCGAAGCGATGGATGGCAGGCCGTATAGCGATGGCCGTATTTTCAGGCGCAGTTATGTTAGCCGCGTTACACCCCGCTAAAAAGAGGAGCAGGATCACAGTTGTACATAGCAGGCGCCTGGCTCGCGGATCGGATAGCACGCCGGGTTTCCTCTTTTATGCATCAGTTACATACAACATGCGCAGTCACTTCTATAGCATACACTCATCAATCATATCATAGCAACTCCGCGTTCTTAAAGGGGGCATACACCTTTTTTACGCACGAGAAGCAGCGATTATATCGCTCTCAGTGACAGCCAGCATCTCTTGCAGTTCGTTCCAGGCGTAAGCGAGCGGATAACGCTCATATCCAGCTTCTCCCGGGCGCACCTGAATGCTGAGGCTGCACGGGACGGCTATCCAGGTAGAGCGCCCGATGCGACGCACCAGCCTCTCGCGCAGGGCGTATTTCAGGAAACGGGCCGCTCGCCTGCGCGCGGTTCGTGTGGAGAGAAGCTGGCGATCCACCCAGCGGCCAGCTTCGGAGAGCAGCGCCGCCTGCTGGACGATGGCCTTCGTCATCTCATCAAGCGTAAAGGTTCGCTTACCCGCTTTGACCGTTTGTACGATAAAGCCGCTGGCAAGCTGCGTGCAGGTAAAGCAGGCATGCCATAGCCACGCGCTGCGTAACCTGGCCTCCAGTTCGCGCGAGGAGAGTAGCGCCGCGTGTTCGATGGGGGCGGTGAGCGCGACGAAGATTCGCGAGCGCCGCGTCGTCATAAAGTCGTAGATAATGCTGATCGGAATAATACAGGTCCCGGCAGGGCCGGCCTGGATCAGTCGATGCATGGCGGCGCTGACCGGTAAGATTGCACCATCGGGCGAGAGCAGCCCCTCCGGCGAACCCCACAGCGATTTTCCGCGCTCCAGCCACCGCACCAGTTCAGCAAGCTGTTCCTTAAACTTCCTCACAACCTCCTGTTTCACCATTCGCCGTGCAGGTTCGATAAACATATCGGCGCTGCATAACACCTGGAGCGCTTCACGATAACGCCAGGCCAGCAAACGCGAAAGCGGGTACGATTGGACCTTCTGCCAGGCTTCACCGCTCGCTGCCGCCACCTGCTGGATGAAAGGCAGCGCGAGCGCGTCGCCCACCCGCACATCGCCCATGATACGCAGCCCATCGCGTATCCACACCTCGGCGGGACGGAGATGAATGTTTTCCAGGGGCCGTATACCAATGTGCATCAGGATAGTCTTGAGTGGAATGAGGCCCAGCACGCTCGAAAGCCAGCGCGGGCGATGCACGATGCGCGACAGAAACCCTGGATAGAAAACATCGCTGCGCATAGCGAAGCGTACATCCCTGGCGAGCGCGCGCCATCCGCGATGTCCCAGGACGGAAGCAAGCTCCACAATGGGATCTCCATCGCGTTTGTGCTGCATAGCGAAATACGCGGGTTGAGCGCCCGTGTCGTTCTCCAGGCCGCGAACCTTCACCGTGTGGAATACTCTGACAGCGACCCAGAAGATTCCGGCTACCGTTATTCTGAGGCAGGCATCCAGTATCAATGAGAAGCGTTTCATGATTCCTCCCCCCTTACTCTATAACACGACGAGAAGTAGCTTCCTGTTAATCAATTTTTATCACATCTTTTCCTGTAGTGCAAAACCTCGGCCCGGAGCCGGGACACGCCCTGGCCCGGGTGCGCGCCGCTCGGTGGCGCCACAGCCTCTTCTCCCCGGACATCTCAGCGCCTGCCGCGCTTCACCGAAGGTGGCGACGCGTACAAGATGATGACGCGCACGCATGCGCCGGTCTCTGTTGAACAAACAGCCCGATGCTGATATACTACACCTACCAAATAACAAAAGAGCATATTGCACAGCTTGCTCTGTACCGAACCAGTCATTCGCGCGGTCACGTCGCACAGGTGGTCTACGACAGACTCCCTCACGGTCTGAAGAGGCCGCCTCTTGCATAGAAACTCAGGAGGAAACGGGCTATATGAAGGTTTATAGGGCGGAACAGATTCGCAATGTGGCACTGATATCTCATGTTGGGGCAGGTAAGACCTCGCTGGTAGATGCCGCACTCTTCGATAGCGGCGCCGTTACCCGGCAGGGTAGAGTAGATGACGGCACTTCCATCTCCGACTACGACCCCGATGAACTCAAGCGTCGCATGTCTCTGAACGCAAAAGTGCTGCCTGTCGAGTGGAAAGAGCACAAGATCAATTTTATCGATACTCCCGGCTATGCCGACTTTGTAGGCGAAGTGAAGGCCGGGCTGCGCGTGGCCGATGCAGCGCTCGTTGTCGTGACGGCTGAAAAGGGCGTGGAGGTTGGCACCGAGCTTACCTGGCAATATGCCGACGAGCGCAATCTGCCGCGCATGGTGCTGGTGAACAAGCTTGACCGTGAAAATACTTCGTTCGACCAGGCACTCGAATCGCTGCGCAATCAATTCGGCGTCAAAGTCGTTCCTTTGCAGATCCCTATCGGCGAACAGTCCAGCTTCAAGGGCGTGGTAGACCTGGTTTCGCAGAAGGGCTACACCTTTGAGGGCGGCAACAAAGTACAGGAAGTCAGCATCCCTGACGACCTCAAAGAGCGCATCAGCAGCTATCGCGAGCAATTGATCGAGTCGGCGGTAGAAAGCGACGACGAGATGATGGAGAAGTTCCTGGAGGGTGAAGAACTCAGCGACCAGGAGATCCTGACGCTCGTGAAAAAGGGAACCAGCAGCGGTCAATTGATCCCGGTCCTCTGCGCTTCAGCCAGCAAAAATATCGGCGTGCAGACGCTGCTCGACGCCATCGTCGACTATCTGCCGAGCGCAGCCGATGCAGTTCCCGAAGATGCGCAGGCGTTTGACAATAACCTGTCGCTCTTTGTCTTCAAAACGGCGGCGGCGCAGGTGGGCACGATCTCCACGTTCCGCGTCTACACCGGCACGCTCAAGTCCGATATGCACGTCTACAATGTGCAGACCAGGGCCGACGAGCGCATGAGCCAGCTCATCCAGCCACGCGGCAAGATGCAGGAGCCGGCGACGGAAATTCCCGCCGGAGACTTCGGCGCGGTAGCCAAGCTCTCCAATACTCATACAGGCGATACACTTACTGGCAGCAAAGATACGGTTGAACCTCTGGCGCCCATCAACTTCCCCGAGCCATGCTACACGGTGGCCGTTGTACCAAAGAGCCAGGCTGACCTGGATAAGATGAGCAATGCGCTGGCACGCGTCGTTGAAGAGGACCGCACGCTGCGCGTCGCCCGCGATCCCGAAACCGCCGAAACACTGCTCTCCGGCATGGGCGAAGCGCACCTCCAGATCGTCGTTGAGGGGATCAAGCGCAAATATGGCGTTGATCTGGAGACGCGCGACCCGCGCATCTCCTATCGCGAGACGATCCGCAAGAAGGCGAAGGCCAATGGCCGCCATAAGCGCCAGAGCGGCGGTCACGGGCAATTCGGCGATGTCTGGCTGGAGATCGAGCCACTGCCGCGCGACGGCCAGGAGACCTTCGTCTTCGAGGATAGGATCGTCGGCGGCGTTGTGCCCGGCCAGTTCATCCCCGGCGTTGAGAAGGGCGTGCGCGATTCGCTCAAGCGGGGCTTCATTTCGGGCAATCCGATGGTCTACGTCAAGGTCGCGCTCTACGATGGGAAATATCACCCGGTGGACTCGTCGGCGCAATCGTTTGAAATCGCCGCTTCGCTGGCTATGCAGGAGGCGGTGCCACAGGCAAACCCGGTGATCCTGGAGCCGATTATGAACGTTACCATCACTGTACCCGAGAGCAATATGGGCGATGTGATGAGCGATATCAATACGAAGCGTGGCCGCGTGATGGGCATGGAGTCGCTGGGCAACGGCATGCAGCGCATCACCGCGCAGGTTCCACAGGCCGAGATGCTGCACTACGCCACCGACCTGCGCTCCATCACGCAGGGGCGCGGCTCCTTCACGATGGAGTTCGCGCAGTACGAGGAGGTTCCACCCAATATCCAGCAGGAGCTTGTCGCACAGTACAAGAAATCCGAGGGGGAAAAATAGTGATATAGCGTCCGGTGTCAGCCGGACGCTATATCACTACACCCGATTTGCAGGATGTGTGGTCCGCACACCAGGCTAACGCCAACCGCAGGTTAGCTGGTCAAACGAAAGATGAGCACGCCCCATGATAGATATTGTGTGCCTGGGTGAAGCGCTGATCGATATGTTTCCGGCGGAGATCGGGCGCTCGCTGGTCGAAGTCACTGCGTTTCGTCCCGTGCCTGGCGGTGCGCCGGCCAACGTTGCAGTCGCGGCGGCGCGGCTTGGCGCCCACAGCGCATTTATTGGTAAGGTCGGCGACGATCCCTTCGGCCACTACCTCGCCGAACTCCTGCACCATCAGGGCGTCGAGACGCGCGGTATGCGCTTCGATAGCGAGGCGCGTACCGGGATCAATTTTCACGCCCAGATCGATGAAAACCACGCCACGCACCTCTTCTATCGCCATCCAAGCGCGGATATGCGCCTGCGCCCGGATGAGTTAGAGCGCACGCTTTTGCGGGAGGCGCGAGCTTTCGTTTTCGGCACGATTTGCCTGATGGATCAGCCGGTACACGATGCGACGATGGAGGCGATTGACATTGCGCGCGAGGTTGGCGCGCTGATCGCCTTCGATGTAAACTACCGCGAAAGCCTGTGGAGCGAGCCAGCGGCGGCGCGCGAACTGGTGCTATCGCTGCTGCCACTCGTCGATGTTCTCAAGATCAACGAGGCCGAGTTGTCGCTGCTGACCGGCAGCAGCGAACTTGCCGCAGGCACGCAGCAACTCGTGCAGCACGGCCCCACACTGTGCGTCGTGACGCTCGGCCCGCAGGGCTGCTTCTATCGCCACGGGGAGCAGAGCGGGCACGTTCCCGGCTTCGCTGTGCAGGCTATCGACGCTACCGGGTGCGGCGATGCCTTCACCGCCTCGCTGCTCACTCAACTCGTTACTGGCAGTGAAGCATGGCGCGCGCGCCTCACCCCTACCAATCTGCCCCACATGCTGCGTCGCGCCAATGCGGCGGGCGCGCTCACCGCGCTCAAGCAGGGCGCCTTCTCGGCCATGCCCGACACGGCTGCTATCTCGGCTTTGCTGGAGCAATACGACCATCACCCTCAAACTAACCAGAATTAAAAGGATTCGCCAGGCATAAGATGTGAGAGGCTTCGCCTATGGCAACCGAGCATAGAGAGTACAATGTAGAAGATGCGCTTCGCGCATCTTCTACATTGTACTCTCTTCCTGGTCCAGCAACTTCTGAAGTGAACTCATCCGGGCGCAGGCGTGCGATAAATCGCGCCTGGTGGCGCCTGACAGGCCGAACGAAGCGCGATCAATCGCGCGCCTACGAGTTGTGCATTACCGCTTCCAGCACGGTATGGCCCTGCGCGTCACCGCCCAGTACGAGCACCTGCTTGCCGATGACATTGCCATCGGCTCCGAAAGCGATCTGCCCGCTGACTCCCTGCATGGCATGCGCGCCGGTAATATGAGATAATGCTTGCCGCAGATCGGCGGGGGTAAAGTGTACTTTGCCGTTTGTGATAAGCGTATTGCTGGCGTAGAGCAGGACGCGCGTCGCGTCGTAGGCGAGCATGGCGCCAGTATCGGCGAAGTTGTAGCCGTAGGATCCTTTGCGATACTGCCCCTGTGGATCAAAGGCCGCCGTATATTCTCCGAAAAACGGCGCGTTCTGGGCCAGGCCCTGCACTTTGCGATCATCCTGGAAGGCAAAGGTAGTGAAGCGCAGCCGGTAATAGCTCTTGTAATCGTTGAGCGAATAGTCGTACTGCACATCGAGCGCATCGCCGCCCATCATCAGCAGGCAGTGCGAGGAGTTGCTGCATGGCGGCAGATTTTGCAGGACAACGCTGGCATCATCGACATAACCGGCGAAGTAGAAGAGGTCAGGGTTCCAGATCAGCGCGTCCTGTACACGCTGGCGCAGCATTACCGGATTACCCACGGTATAATCTTCAATTATCGTCGTATGCCCGTTATCGATGAAATGGCTGGTGAAGGCTTTCGCCAGACTTTCGCTATAGGCATCGTTGGGATCTACGAAAACGGCGACGCGCTGGTCGTGCAGCGTATCCCTGACATATCTTGCCGCTACCGCCCCCTGCTGCGTGTCCGTAGGCGCGACGCGGAAGAAGTAGGGCGAAATGCCGGTGAGCAGGTCGCTGGTGGCCGTAGGGGAGACCATCGGAATGTGCGCCCGCGCGAGGATTTTGAGCGCGGCCAGCGTGCGCCCGCTGGTCGGCCAGCCCATCACGCCGACGATAGTCGGATCCCTGCGTGCCGCCTGGACGACCTCCTGGACAACGGAGACCAGGCTTTTATCGTCGGCTCCGGCGGAAGCAATCAGCAGGCGCAGCAGCACACCGGAGCGAGAGGCGCGCACCTGGTCGTTATGTTCTTTCTGCGCCACATATGCCCCTTGCAGATCGTTGCGTCCATCGCCGGTATACTCCTGAGCGAAATATGTGCCAACGACCAGCGTGATATACGGGAGATGTGATTCCACAACGCGCAGATTCTCTTCGTAAATGAGCGCCTCGGCATCGCTGCTATCGACGGCGAGTGCATGCTCCCACAGGCTCTTCGCACCCTGCATATTGCCCATAGCAACATCTTTAGCCGCCTGGAGCTTCAAACTGGCGTCAGGGCGATAAATATCGAAGACCTTGCTGCCATCGGCGCTCAGGCCGAAGGGCGTGGCAGGCTCGCCTGTAACGGCGGGCGCTGCCGGACGCAGAGGGTTGAGCAGCAGCACGACCAGCAGCGAGGCGCTGGCCGCGACCAGCGAGAGCGTGACGACGAGTAGCATATGGCGCTCGTGCCCTCCTCTCTCCCGCGCCGATCTGGGCGCCGGCGGCGAAGGCTGCTGTTTTCTGATCTCCTGATGGTCCAGTTCGCGGCGCCGCTGAGCGACATGGCCCGGGAACGTGTGCGTGAGCAGATTATCCTGCCAGCCCGCTTCACGCGCGGAGGCGCCGCTCAAGGCTGGAGTGAGTATAGCTAACGGGCCGGTCATCTGCATCAGAGCAAGGATCAGGACCGTCCCCCCAATCATCACGGCCAGGATAGTCGTCGTTGCCGAGAGGACATTGGCGCCGGGGGTATGCGCAATGAATTGACCAAGCAGAAGTGTAAATAGCCCGACGAGCAGCGCCACCCCAATCGGCCAGATACGCCCAACCACCCGTATTTTGCCTGCCAGCGGCATATGCGCCTGGTTTCCCTGCACGGAAGTCGGGCGAGGAACACGAGGATCATACATCATCGACAGCACCTCGTACTCGGTTCCAGGAGGCAGGCCGAGTTCCTCCCTCAATTCCTCTGCCGCACCGTTCATATGCTCAATACGAGCCCGGGCGCGCTCAACGAAATCATCGGAATGCCTGTCGAATGTGTTTGCCACGATTTATCCTTTCCTACAGGTCATCATAGGAACTCTAGAAATACACTGATATAGCGGCGCGCAGTCTCCAGCCACAACTTGCGCCCCGGTCGCCCACCGCGACCACGCCGCAACTCCTGCTGATCGGCGGGAGAGATACTTTCCCAGGCAGCGACCAGCCCCCAGACGTTCTGTTTTAAAAAGTGGTAAATATTCTCAAGCTGCGCTGCTTCAGTGGCCTCACGCCATCGCCTGTGCCAGAGTTCGTCCTGATGCTCAGGAGGCGTGTTGGTCATTGCGTCATCGAATGCTTTATGAAAGTGCTGGACGGCCAGTTTCCAGGGCTTCGTCTTGGGACCACGCCTGCCCCCCAGACGCAGGGCCTCCTGATCCTCAGGAGAAAGCGTTGCCCAGGCTTCGGTAAGAGCCTGGAAAAGCTCCTCATTTTGAAAGGATCTCGCCAGGTCCGCCTCCTCGACAATCAGACGCTCGTCCTCGATGATCTCATCCAGCGATTCCTGTTCCGGCGCACGATTACGCATAACATCGATAGCGGCATGCACACAGATGCTCATCACCCATCCCGCATTGCCGCCCCGTACCTCGTCATAGTTTTTCACGCCGCGCAGGATCTTATAGAAAGTGGTCTGTACGACCTCCTGAGCTTCGTTATGCGTCAGACCTTTGTTGATTGCCGTATAGTAGAACGTGCGCGCGAAGCGCGGGTAGAGATCATCTACCGCCGTCACATCGCCACGTTTGAGCCGGACCAGCAAACGATGCACCTGATCGTTCTCATTCCCAGAACCGTTTTCAATCATGAGTCAAAAACTCCATCGAGATGCTACCGCTACGCCAGCATATGTGGCATTACCTGCTAGAAGGTTGCGAGCCGGGAAGATCATCTGATTCTGGTTCTCAACAGTAAATACGCCAGGTGAAGAAGAAATTACCTGCACAGAAGCCAGCCTTATGCCGATGCTATCCTATCGCCACGAAAGCAGTCTAAGCGTCCTTCCTGCTGACTACGCGAAGAACATGCACACGGTAGCCTCGCGCCTCCCACTTCATCCTGACTTTTGCAAGGGCCGAGTTGAGTTCCTGGTGCGTCCGCGCCCGCACTATAGTTCTAGCCATCGCCGGCACATATCTGGGATGGGTGAGACGATAGTGTATGTGAAATTTCATCATGCACCTGCTTTCATTCTGCCAGCCTTCCCTCTATGTTTCTTTACTATACCATCTTTCTATAATGGTATCTGCTTCCGCACATCAGCGCTGGCTCGCGCCCACTGCGCCATAAGTGAGCGTGCGTATGAAAAAACTGTCAGAATTGCGAAATACTATACGCCAGAGTGCAGAAAAATATTATCTTTCACATAGAACTTTCTTTCTTATGCTATATGCTCTATCCTCCAGCCTGCCTGCATTATTGTCAAATACTTCTCCGAAGAGTATACTATAGGCAAGACCAGTACAGGGGAGGGCCATATGACAAATCCACAGGATATGTATGTGAGCCAGATACAGGCAGAGATCAGAAAGCATCTGGCAGCACTCAATGCACTGCAAGAAGCGCTTATCACACGCGCCAAGCTTCAGGAATACACTGAACTCCAGTTTGACGCACTGGCGAAAGTGGCGAGGGAAGGTATAGCTTTTGTCAATGCGGTGCGCGAAGGTGATACTATCGGGCCGGAGTGGATAGCCAGGCGTGATGAGCTTGCAGGGCGCGCCCGGCGCATCATCGAGGATGCATCTGAATGAGGGGCGAGCAATATTCCTGGTAAAAATGGTGGGTAGGAGGCGGAAGAGGCATACAATCCCCTCTCCCGCCTTTTCCACCACGCCATCCCTCGTGACTGCGTTACCAGGACAATGCTAAGTATAGCGATTTTTCTGTACGTTTCTATAGCCCTGGTAACTTAAAATCTACCCATCAATTCATGTAATGCGGTCTATTTCCCCACCGGTCCACCTTTCCGCGCCGGTCACAGCGGGCAGGTATTCTCTGAATGGGTGCTGGCAAGCTGCGGACGTAAAAGCGCGGCCCGCTGCCGCTCATGGGCCAGGGGCCCCTGCCAATCCCCTGTCTGTCCTTCAATGCGTTCTACCCCGATGGCGAGCACACGCTGAGCGCCGGGACAGCGCTGTTGCAGATCAGGCAACAGGTGTTCCGGCTCGATCACTCGCGCCGAACCAGAGAGAATGAGGGCAAGCTGGTCGGCATAGCTGGGAACTATCAAAGCGGCCCGGCCCGTCTCCAGGATATTACCGATAGCCTCAAAGGCGCCATTGCCCGCGTAATCAGGGAGCAATATAAGTCCGCGTGGAGTTCGCTTATCGGGCGGCAGCGCGACTATGAAGCCGGGCCTGCCGCCACGGTGATTCAGCCCGCACTCGCCGGTATGGCTGATCGTGCAGAGGTAGCAGAGCACGCGCTCTTCGAGAAAGGCGCGAACCGGGGCGGAAAGCGAATCTTGCGTACACAGGTCGTCCGCCTGCCAGTGCCGTCCTCCGAAACCAACGGTCAGGCCGGGAATCTGCGTGCGGATATAGCGGGGGCAATGAAAGAAGCTCTGAGTGACATGCAGGCATATGTATATCCTGTCATATGCCGGCGAAGGTGAACATAACTCGGCCCGCCCATGAACGCAGAGGCGCCGGCGCGTCGTATGACAGAGGAAAAAGAGCGCGATCTGCGTCTGGCGCCCGGCGGCCTGATCGCGCTCAATGCGCCAGAGGAGTTGCGCATCCAGCAGTGCCGGCTCGATGGGCACCAGGCAGGTATGTGCATCCGCTGGCCGCACAAAACCGGGCGCCCCCGGCAGAATCAGGCCACTCAAAGTGTGATTCGGGCCTGGTCCCCCGACAACACAGATCGTTTGCTGCTCTATAAACTCCCGCGCTTCTTCCGAAAGATAGGGCTTTTTCTTCTGGTCAAAGGCAGCGCCGCTCTCATGCGTCCCCCAGCGAGAGCGCGCCAGTTGCTGACCGGTAGGGACTGCTGACAATTGCATACTATTCCCTGCTCCTGTTTTCTAGCGATTTTCTTCATTAACTGGCCGAAGAAACAGGATCCCGTCCATAGCGCACATAAGCGCATGCAGGTCCATACATCGGATCGCAAATCACACAATTGCCTCCGGTCCTTCACCGGAGGAGAAAAGTCTTGTCACCAATGCCGGGAAAACGCATCTTTATATTTGTACTAGGACAAAAACAGTGGTCTGTCCGAGGTGGGTGCGCGCCAGAAACGACGCTGCATCACATCGTCCTGGAGCCTGTTAGCCGTGCTGCAAACCAGTCCAACGTGCTGCAATCGTTCTACTGTCTCCAGCAGAACACTCAGGCGCAGGTGCTGAGCGGGCAATTGCATCTGCTGGAGCCGTTTTTGCAGCGCGAGCAGCGTGATGCCCTCAGAGGTGGGGAGCAGGGCCAGCACCAGTTCGGCCAGTTTACGCTTCTCAAGCTGGCGCGCGCGCTGTTCGGGCGTCTCCTCCCCGGCCGGGCATCTGGAGGATATAAAGCGGATCTCGAAACGACAGACGGCATCTCCTCGCTGCATACAGGTGCGCTCTACGACCTGCGCCTCCTCGCCAAAGCGCTCCGCCGCCCCCTCAATAGAGCCGAGCAGGATGGGGCAGAGCCGGCGATGGCTGTCATAAATGAGAGTCAATGCACCGGGCGTGGTCAGACTGGTTTCATAATCAAAGAGCGGTGGCGTCAGCGCGTCCGGCGTGCGGCGCAACTGGGCGTGGGCCGCGCGCATCGTCAGTAAGAGTTCCTGGCCGCTATGCACGCGCTCTAACAGGTAACAGCAGAGACGACTGGTTATTCCATTGATGATGAAATAACGACCATACATACGTAAGAGCTTGCTGACCGGAAGCCGCGTTATTTGAGAGGCAACGCCGACTCCATGCAATAGATCATCATCCCCATAGACACGATTAACCAGTGGAGCGGTGGCCGCCGTCTCTCCGATCATCTCCCGATAGCTCTCCAGCAGAGGCACACCAAATTGTTCAGCCAGAAATTTTTCCCAGGTGACAAAGATTAAACCATGCATGAGTGTCCCCTTTCCATAAAAGCCACTTCATAAAGCTCTTCTTGTGCCTGGCAGGTTACGTCCTGCTCCCTCAGTTTGTATTCCCGTAGCTCGTAATGGGGCGATTCTGCCAGCAAGCAGGCTGGCAGCGATGACATGCAAACCAGTAATAGCAGTAGTATCATAACATACTTTTAGTGATTGTGTCCAGTATATAAATATATTTACACAAGAAATCCACTTCAATAAGATAAAATTTTTAAGTGAAATTTCGTTCATTTAGTTTTATGTAAAGTTATGCTGCGTTCTTATAAAGAATATGCCCCCGGTACCCGCTCTGGCTCGCGCCTGCGGCGCTCACTGGGGAGCATATGATGTGGATCAGGCGCTTCGCGCCTGATCCACATCATATGCTCCCTCCCTGTATGGCGGAGCCGCACGAAGGCACACAGGGCCAGAGAGCAAGGCCACTGAGCACCGGATTCTGTCTAAGGGGCCACTGGCTAACAAGCAGAAAAAGGTACAGTGCTTGAAACCGGGCACAGGCTATGGGACGTGTAGAGCTTGTGGCAAATAACAGAAATAATTCGATTTGCCGCAGCGGAGGATAGTGCATGGAGCGTGCAAGAGAACGCCAGGTGGAGCAGGTAGCGGATAACGCAACTCTAATTGAGACCAGCAGATCGGATCTGCGTAGCCACCTGACAATCGCTATCATACTCTGGTTTATCGGGGCCATAGTCTTTACAGCGCTCAGCTTCATTGTACATAACCATCCCGACTTCTGGCCCTTCGAGTTGAGCTTCACGAATCTGATTCAGGGGCCGCATCCCATTCCCTGCACCTATAGCCTGCAAGCCCCTCGCACCTGGGTAGACGCCGAAGCCGATCTGATCAATCGCATGAATGATCCCATACCTTCGATTGTCGTACCCATTGTCTGCATGATTATACTGGCGCTCTTTCGTCAGTTCCGCGCCTCGCTCCTGCTGGGATTAGCGACGCTGACGGCTACGCTGGTATGGGGCGGAATTACGACGCTGGTTGCGCGCCCACGAGCGACGCCAAAGGATGGCATCTGCGTGCATCGCATCGTCAACGTGTTTAGCTTTCCATCGGGACATGTGACGCACGATGTTGTCTTCTATGGATTTCTGCTCTACCTGAGCTTTACGCGGCCCGTGCGACGCTGGCGCTATCGCTGGCTGCTATTGCCGTTGCAGGCCCTGGTGGCAATTTACCTGTTAGTGGTCGGCTTTTCGCGCGTGGAAGCCGGGGAACATCACCTGGTCGATGTGCTGGGAGGATACCTGTTCGGCGTGCTCTGGCTCTGCATCTTTATCTTCCTCTTCCAGTGGAGCGGCTACCTGCTAGCAAAGTATCGCGCAAAGAAGAAACTGGCGATCTAATATCTCCCTTCGTCCTCGTAGAGCCTTCTTGGTTTGATGACAGCCACCTCTTGAACGGCTGGTATGAATTCCCGTGTCGCTTCACAGCATAAGGCAAGGCTCATAAGGTAATCATCGTTGGCCTCGCCATCCTCGCAGTACATCTCGATCAGGCCCTGTACCGGCACGCGATACCTGGCAAGCTTCAACTGCTTCCAGCACTCGCTATAGATCGCCGCCGGCGCCTCGTCCTGACGATAGATTTTGAGCCGCCCGGCATTGACCATGCTTAAAAACTGGTAGGTCAATCTACTCTTGCTCGGCCTGCTGAACTTGAAGGCGCTCACCCTCTTATCGCCGAAACGATCAATGAGCAGGCTGGCGAGTGCTTCGCCCAGACCCGTTGCATCGATCACCAGCCGCCTGATGTTCCAGCGCTGCGCAATCTCACAGATGACGGCGTACTGCTCGCTATGCCTCATTCCGGTAAAGCAGTAGTGATGAACGACCTCTATCTTTGGCAGTTGAAATTCGTTGTAACGCACCTTGCCAACGGTGATGACCGTCGCATCATGGGCCGAGGCAGGAACCCTCCCCAGTGGGGAGGTAATGTAAACAGCGCCCAAACCATCCGCGCGGGGCCGATATTCGCCACCAACATCGATGCCGGCGACATAGATACCGTCGTCCTCCTCATCCGGCATCTCCTCCCAGTCGTGGCCGCCACTGAGCAGGTAGCACTGCATTTCGTTGAGTAGCAAGCCCGCACCGGAAATGGGCAGCAGGCGATATTGTGTCCGAATGGTGAGGTGGTCCGCACCGAGTCGGGCAATTTCGCCTTCGACAAACTTTTTGTAATTTGTATTGATGGCGGCGAGTGTCCTCCAGTCGTACTCAAAGTGGCGCTTGATGCCGTCGCGTTCCTCCAGCGCGAGATTATTCGCGCGCATGATAGCGAGCAGCGTGTCCTCGCTCCACGCCGTCCCATAAAGTACCGTGGTTGCGTTGGTAGTCGAAGCCATCGGGCGCAGTTCTCTATCGAATTTATCGATAGCGACATCCTGTGCTTCATCAACCTCCAATAACAGCGAAGCGGTAGCGCCGACGATATTGGACTCTCGCCCGGCTGAGAAGAACATGATACGCGGCCCGGCCTGGACATCACGCAGTTCTGGCGTGGGAGCGAGGCCGATCATATAGCCGAAGCTACGCCAGACGCGATCACGTGTCAGTGGATTATCGAGCATAGAGAGTAAGCGCAGGCGTGAGTTGATGACCTGTGGCTTGAACGTTACGTAGGAGCTGCTTTAATGATCGTCCCGCTCTCCATGCAAGCGAGCAAGTA
>DATGLE010000098.1:0-47203 GCA_035294325.1 Ktedonobacteraceae bacterium
GGAGATGGTGATGCCGGGGGACAACATCGAGATGACCGTCGAGTTGATCCAGCCAGTCGCCATGGAAGAGGGCGTGCGCATCGCCATTCGCGAAGGGGGGCGCACCGTCGGGGCCGGCGTCTGCACCAAAGTCATCGAGTAGGATCGTTTGAATTAGAATATGTGATGAGCGCAATCTTTTGCGCTCATCGCAGTTCCATTTTTATCATCATTGAATAGACGGCAAGCCAGACCCGGAACGTAAACGGAGAAAGATATGGCTAGCAAAGGCAAAGAGAATCGGATCGTAATAGCACTGGCCTGCACGAACTGCAAGCATCGCAATTATAGCACGACGAAAAGTAAGAGGAACAACCCTGATCGCCTCGAACTACGGAAGTTCTGTAAGACCTGCCGGGGGCATACGATCCATCGTGAGACCAGGTAGATAACAGGGCAGGATAGTACTGGAGCTAGCGCACGGTCACTACTGATCGAGAAAGGTTGAGCGTGGCAAACAAGATGGCCGATAAAAAGAAAAATGCCAGCCGGAGTCAGATGGCAGAACTCAAACCTCGGGGCAGTGAGAGAGCGCAATCAGCTAGAAGCGCCAGAGCGGTAGTTCGAGAAGAGCGTAAAGAGCCGGTGAAGCAGCGTAAAGAGCCGGCGAAGCAAATCAGTCGGCCTGAGAGGCGCGAGGCGAAAGCCTCTTCTTCGCTGTGGTTAAGGTTCCGCAATTCCGCCATTGGCCGCTTCATAATCGAGGCTTATTATGAACTGCGCCATAAAGTGACGTGGCCCACGGTTGAAGAGGCCAGAAATATGACCATTGCCGTTATCGCTCTCTCGGTGGTGATCGGGGGCATACTGGCGCTGGCTGATTTTGGGCTTTATCACCTCTTCTTCTTTATCAGCGGCGGAAGATAGTTCCTCGCCAGGAAATTATCAAGGGGTGTCCCATAGCTATCTAGATCAGATGCCTGTCACCCCCTGCGTTTACGTATGGGGCGCTTCACAAAGGGGAAATGCCGTGAGTGCTGAACATACCAGTGAGAACGGGCAAAATAAGCAGTCTGATGTAAAAACAGGTGAGCGTGCCTGGTACGTGATCCATACGTATTCGGGGTACGAAAACAAGGTAAAGAGCCATCTCGAAGCGCGCATCGCCTCAATGGACATGCGGAACAAGATATTCCGCGTCATCGTGCCGATGGAAGAAGAAGTAGAGATCAAGCAGGGCCAGCGACACACAGTCCAGCGCAAGGTCTTTCCCGGCTACGTACTCGTCGAGATGATTATGAGCGATGAAGCCTGGTATGTTGTGCGTAATACCCCTGGAGTTACGAGTTTTGTGGGCCTGGGGACACGCCCCGTGCCACTTCAGGAGCATGAGATCAGGTCTATTCTCAAGCAAGTCGCGAAAGAGACGGAGAAGCCGAAGGCCAAGATCAGTTTCTCCAAAGGCCAGAATGTGCGCGTGATCGACGGGCCTTTCACCGAATTTATCGGCACAGTCAGCGATATTAACATGGATCGCAATAAAGTAACCGTGCTGGTCTCATTCTTCGGACGTGAGACCCCGGTAGTGTTGGATTTTCTCCAGGTCGAGAAGATCTAAGAGGATGTCTGCTGCCCGGCATACTCGCTCTCTTGCGGGCGTTCGTGCGGCTTTGCCGCGCCTGAGATGTATTGAGTTGTATGGAAAATGCGCACAGCGCATTTTCCATACAACTCAATACATCTGGCAAGCGCCGCAGGTGCGAGCAAGTGGTGGTGTCGGCAATCGGATACATTCAAAGTAATTACGATGAGGAGTTGAAAAGTTCATGGCAAAGCGTATCAAGGCTGTGGTGCGCCTACAGATTCCGGCGGGGAAGGCGACCCCGGCGCCGCCAATCGGTACCGCGCTCGGCCCACATGGCGTCAACATTATGATGTTCTGCAAGGAATACAATGCGCGCACCGCCAACCAGGCGGGCATGATTATTCCTGCCGAGATTACGATTTATGAAGATCGCTCATTCACCTTCGTAACCAAGACTCCGCCGGTCTCATTCCTGTTGAAAACAGCAGCCGGGGTTGAAAAGGGATCGCCAACGCCAAACAAGACCAAAGTTGGCTCCATCAGTCGCGAGAAGCTGCGCGAGATCGCCGAGCTGAAGATGAAGGACCTCAACGTAGTTGACATTGAGGGCGCGGAGCGTACCGTTGAAGGAGCCGCGCGCAGTATGGGGATCACCATTAGTTAGGCAAGGCCCGCAAGTCACTGCGGTTACTCACCACAAGGAGGGCAGAGAGACATGGCAAAGAAACACGGAAAAAAGTACCTGGAGGTCAGCAAGCTCGTCGATGAGACGAAGTTGTACCAGCCTCAGGAAGCGATTTCACTCCTCAAGAAGCTAAATTACGTCAAGTTCGATCCCACCGTCGAGATCCACATGAAGCTCGGCGTCGATCCCCGTCACGCGGACCAGATGGTGCGCGGTGTAGCGATGCTTCCCGCCGGCACCGGCAAAGAGGTCAAGGTGCTGGTCTTCACGCAGGGTGAGAAGGTCGCGGAAGCCGAAGCGGCGGGCGCCGATTTTGTGGGCCTCGATGATCTTATCAAGCAGATAGAAAATGACTGGCTCGGCTTCGATGTAGCTATCGCCACGCCCGATGTTATGGGTAAAGTCGGGCGGCTCGGTAGGAAGCTTGGCCCGCGCGGCCTGATGCCGAGTCCTAAAGCGGGCACCATCACGACAGATCTGACCAGGACTATTCGCGATATCAAAGCAGGCCGCGTCGAGTTCAAGGTAGACAGGACCTCGCTGCTGCACATTCCCGCCGGCAAGCTTTCATTCAGCGAGGAGGCGCTGCTGGCGAATATCACATCGGTGATCGACGCGGTAGTGCGCGCACGCCCATCGGGGGCGAAGGGAGCATACGTTAAAAGCGTTGTGCTCTCGTCCACAATGTCGCCGAGCGTGCGCCTCGATGTGCCGTCAGCCCTGGCCTTAAAGCCGTAACCGCTGGCGAGGGCCTGTGGCGCTCACCACAACATACAATCCTGGCGCGGCTCCGCCGCGCGAACACGCGCAAATCGAATAACAGCAAGAATCAGCCGAAGACAGCAAGTATGCCTGCGGGCATGTAAATGATAGAACGATAGAGATATCGGGCTACCGGCTTGCCGAGGAGATTAATCAATATTGTCGTACCGCGTTCTTCAACTGCGCCGCAAAGGCGTGCGGCTGCGGGCGACAAAGGAGAAGATTTCTTCTGAGCCTTCGGTTATGGAACCGAAGGCTTTTTTAATACACAGCTTCGTACCAGAAAGGAGGGAGGCAGCTATGCCTACAGAGGCAAAGGCCAGGACGATTGACGAGCTTGTCGCGAAACTCGCTCGCGCCACCGTAGCGATCCTGGTACAGACGCAGGGATTGAGCGTCAAGGATATGAACGATTTGCGCGGCAAGATGCGCGCCGCCAATATCGACTTACAGGTCGCCAAGAATACGCTCCTGCGCATCGCCACGGAGCGCAGCAACATGAGCGAGCTGGACAAGAGCATCTTCAACGGGCAGACCACGGTCGCCTTTGGCTACGACGACGAGATAGCGGCAGCCAAAGCCGTCGTTGACTACATACGCACGTCCAGAGTTGCCGTTCTCAAATCGGCCATTCTCGGCGGTCGCGCGTTGAGCGCCACGCAAGTCGAGGAAATGAGCAAGATCCCCGGAGGCAAGAATACGGTGAAGGCGCAGGTCGTCGGCACCGTGCAGAGTCCTCTGGCGAGTACGTACACCGTATTGAGTGCGCCGCTGCGCGATTTGTGTTATGTGTTGCAGGCTCGCGCCGAGCAACTGCAAGGCGGATCCACCGCCCAATAAATACTTGAGGAGGAAAAAGTCATGGCTGTAGATACCATTATCGCCGAAATTGAAAAACTTACCGTTCCCGAACTCGTCGAACTGAGCAAAGCGTTACAAGAGCGCTGGGGGGTGAGCGCAGCCCCTGTCGCGGCCGCCGCTGCTCCGGCTGCCGCCGCTGCCCCCGCCGAGCAGGCAGCTCCCGTCGAGGAGCAGACCGAATTCGATGCCATCCTCAGTGAGGTTGGTCCTAACAAGATCAACGTCATCAAGGTTGTGCGCGAACTCACCGGCCTGGGACTCAAGGAGGCCAAAGCGGTCGTTGATGAGGCGCCCAAGCCCATTAAAGAGGGCATCACGAAGGAAGAGGCCGAGAAGATCGCCGAGAAGATGGCCGAGGTGGGCGCAAAGGTTACTATCAAGTAACTTGCGAAGCGAACTCCAGCAATCAGTTCTTGAAGGTCCTGTATGCAGCCTGCGGCTGCATACAGGACCTTCAAGAACTGATTGCGTCCCAATCTTATCCATGCTATAATGCATGCGTGTAGTTGTCCTTGCTCACCTGAATAACAGGAGGTGATTTACCAGCGTGGCATTAACCGTTGAAGAGAAAGCAGAGATTATAGCGAACTCCCGTATACATGAGACAGATACAGGTTCGCCCGAAGTGCAAGTCTCGATACTGACACGGCGTATTAACCAGCTTACCGAGCATCTCAAGGTTCATAAGCATGACCTCCATTCCCGTCGGGGCCTGCTGATGCTAGTTGGGCAGCGTCGACGGCTGCTCGCATATCTGAGCAAGAAAAGCCCGGACCGCTATCGCGCACTGATCGCAAAGCTTGGCCTGCGCCATTAATCACGGAGGTTGTGGATGCGGTCGGCGATCATGGCGACGCCGTATATTATGCCCGACCGCTGCTCCTTTTTTCCACTTATTAAATTCAGACATTGCGTTGAGAAGAGATTGACACGAACCGGCGAAGAGAAGACGATAGGCAGAGGGCATTCCCCACTCAGGAATCGACGCGCACGGATAAGACCGCAGAGAGACACGGGCAGGGTAGTTACAGTAAGTAAGTAAGTAAAGAGTGATTGCACCCGGTTTTTACAACAAAGCGATGGGCCGTAAAAAGACTCCATGGTAGTCACGAACTTGGAACGGGGTAAGCCCGATTGCAGGATTAGAAATAATTATTCAGGGTGCTAACAGTCGGAGGAAATATGATTCACCGTCAAGAAGCTGTCATCGGTGGCCGGGTCATGAGTATTGAGACCGGCCGCGTAGCGGAACAGGCCAGCGGAGCAGTGCTGGTACGCTACGGGGATACGGTGATCCTGGCAACCGTGGTTGGCAGCGATGAGCCTCGTGAAGGCATTGATTTTTTTCCCTTAACCGTTGATGTAGAAGAGCGTATGTATGCCGCGGGGAAGATCCCCGGCGGCTTTATCAAGCGCGAAGGTCGCGCTACCGAACATGCTATCCTTGCCTGCCGCCTCGCTGACCGCCCCCTTCGCCCTCTCTTCCCCAAAGGGTATCGCAACGATGTTCAGATTGTCATTACCGTCCTTTCAGTAGATCAGGAAAACGATCCCGATATCATGGGCATCGTCGGCGCTTCGGCGGCGCTTACCATTTCGGATATCCCCTTCGCCGGGCCGGTAGGCGCTGTACGCGTCGGGTACATCGACGGCCAACTGGTCATTAACCCGCTTGAATCGCAGATGAGCCGCAGCAGGCTGGATCTGGCTATCGCGGGCACCTCGGATGCCGTGATGATGGTCGAGGCAGGGGCGAAAGAATTGCCCGAAGACCTGATGCTCGAAGCGGTCCGTTTCGGCCATGAGGCCCTGCAAGACACCATCAAAATGCAGGAAAAGCTGGCGCAGGTGGTCAACCGCCCCAAGCGCCCTTTCGCGCCTCCTCCCGTTGACGAGGAGCTACAGGCGAAGGTCGCGGAGTTCGCGCGCCCCCGTCTTGAGGCAGCCGTGAATAACCCGAACAAGACGGTCCGCTCGGCTGCTCTGAGCCAGGTCCAGGAAGAACTGATCGCGGAACTGGGGACGCAGTATCCCGAGCGCCTGAAGGATATCATCACCTTCTACGAAAAAGAACTGAAAGCGTATGTACGTAACACCATCCTCGATACGGGTATTCGTCCCGATGGCCGCGATACCAAAACCATTCGCCCGATTACCTGCGAGGTTGGCTTGCTGCCGCGTACACATGGCTCCGCGCTCTTCACACGCGGGCAGACGCAGGTATTGAGTGTGGTAACGCTTGGCTCGCCGGGAGATGAGCAGGTGCTCGACGGCCTGGGGCTGAGCGAGACCAAACGCTTTATGCACCACTATAACTTCCCTCCCTACTCAACCGGAGAGAGCAAGCCCCTGCGCGGGCCTGGCCGCCGCGAGATCGGTCACGGCGCCCTGGCAGAGCGCGCCGTGGCCGCGGTAATCCCTTCACAGGAGGAGTTCCCGTACACGATCCGCGCGGTTTCCGATGTTCTTTCGTCCAACGGTTCGACCTCGATGGGATCGGTCTGCGGCACGACGCTGGCGCTGATGGACGCGGGTGTGCCGATTCACGCGCCGGTGGCCGGTGTGGCGATGGGACTGATTACCGGAGAGGGCGAGCGCGCCGGTAAATGGGCGGTGCTCAGCGATATTCAGGGTATCGAGGACGCGCTGGGCGACATGGACTTCAAGGTTGCCGGCACCGCCGATGGTGTAACCGCGCTCCAGATGGACATCAAGGTCAAGGGCATTACCTATGAAATCATGGCAAAAGCTCTTGAGCAGGCGCACGAAGGCCGCATGTTCATCATGGAGAAGATGCTTGATACCATCGATGCGCCGCGCGAAGAGCTGTCGGAGTACGCGCCGCGCATCCAGACGATCAAGATTAACCCCGATAAGATCGGGACGGTGATCGGACCTGGCGGCAAGATGATTCGCAAGATCCAGGATGAGAGCGGAGCCAAGATCGATATCGAGGACGATGGCACCGTCAACATTTCGGCAACCTCCGGCGAGGCGATGCAGCAGGCAATGGACGCTGTACGCGCCCTGACCGAAGAGGTGGAGGTTGGTCACATCTATACGGGCACGGTGCGCCGCCTCGTTGACTTTGGGGCATTTGTCGAGATCCTTCCAGGCAAAGAGGGACTGGTACGCACTTCGCAACTGGCCGACTATCCGATATCGCGTCCTGAGGATGTGGTCTCGATAGGCGACGAGATCACGGTAATGGTGATCGAAGTCGATTCTCAGGGCCGCATCAATCTCTCACGGCGCGCGGCTCTGAGCGGCGAGATGCCGACACAGGCCGAGATGGATCATGATCGTGGTCCCGGCCGTGGCGGTCCTGGTCGCGGTGGTCCCGGTCGCTACGGCGGCGGACGCGAGCGGGAAGGTTCGCTTTCGCGCGGTTCCAGCGGCTACGGCTATGGCGGTGGACGCGGAGACCGGGGGGGCTACAATGATCGCGAGCGCGGTGGCTTCGGCGAGCGCAGCGGTGGCTTCGGGCAGCGCCGCCCGATGGGTCCGGGGCGCGGCTCCAGCGGCCCACGGCGCGACAGTGGCTTCGGGCAGCGCCCTCCTGAGCGCCGCTGGTAAAGCAGGGTTGTCAGGGGCGACCGCCCCTGACCCGGAGTGCGGGGCGCAGCCCCGCTCTTCCCTTCTTCTCATACGCCGCCTACGGCGGCGCGCATACGAAGAAAAAAAAGAGGGTTTTCGGGGGGACACTCCCGCCCCGGCAGGGCGGCCGGGCCTCCCTGCACTCCTCCATTGATTGAGAATGTAAAGGATGAGGTAAAGATTGCTATGTCTTCTTCCGAGGAGATACTGAGGGAGGTAGCAGCAGAAGTCTCTACCTGCTCAAAGTGCAACCTCTGTAAAGGCCGCACCAAAGCAGTGCCGGGCGAAGGAAGCGCCACCGCAAGGATATTGTTTATTGGCGAGGGGCCGGGGCTTCACGAAGATAGACAGGGGCGCCCATTTGTCGGACCGGCTGGACAATTCCTCGATGAACTGCTTGCCAGCATTCACCTCAAGCGCTCCGACGTGTTCATCACCAACGTTGTGAAGTGTCGCCCACCCAACAATCGTGATCCGCTGCCAGAGGAGATCAACGCCTGCAACGATTATCTTGACCGGCAGATTGCCGCGATTAAACCCCAGGTCATTGTGACGCTGGGTCGTTATTCGATGACCAAGTTCTTCGGCAACGAGAAGATCAGTGCGATTCATGGCCGCGCCCGCAAAAAAGATGGCTATATTTGTATCGCTATGTATCACCCGGCGGCTGGTCTCCACCAGGCAAGCCTCAAGGACGTAATACGCCAGGACTTTAAGAAAATCCCCCTCGTGGTCGCCGAAGCGGAGCGCATGGCAGCGGAAATGCCTTTGAAGACGGCGGAGCCGGCACAACCAAAGGACGAACCGCCGCAGCAGCTCTCCTTATTCTAACATTAAACATTAAATACAAAAGAGGCGGAATGCTTCGCGTTCCGCCTCTTTTGTATTTAAAAATTACTATTCTCCGGCGCTGGCACCGATAACAAAGGCTTCGATCTCGGCGATTTTTCCGCGCCAGCAGGGAACCTTGATCTTGTGACCCGCGCTCATAATCGTCACATCGCGCAGATGTACATGGCGAAAGACAACGGGCAGCCCCTCCGGCCCGATTTCAGGCTGATCGGGAGGAGGCACCAGGGCGCTGTAGTATTCACGCAAGAAGTCCGCCGTCTCTGGCTCCTGCTGCCGGTACATAGCTTCGTGCAGATCAATATAGAACTGGGCGTAGGTCTTCGTGCTGATCATCACTCCAAAGACGAGCAGGCCATGCATCTGAAACATCACCTCGATCTCTAGCCCTTGCTGCTCCACCAACCGCACCCACGCCTGCAAGGCGAAATCCTGCTCGCCATATTCCTTGAGCCAGAGGTTACGCCGCTCCGAGCGCGTCAAAGGGCGAAACGCTGCATCACTGGCACCCGCGCCGGCTCCCTGCTGCTCCTGCTGCGAGCTATCTGTCATAAAAAGACACCGCCTCAAAAAATTAATTTACATCGTTCTTCAGATCTTCTTGCCGCCTCCGAGGGCTGATTTGCAAATGGTGGGAGCAGGAGGACGAATAGCATCCGCCTGCTCCCACCACCCGACATGGGCGAAGCGCCGCAGGCGCTTCGTCGTCAGGCCAGGCGAGGATCTGAAGAGTCAATCTACGGACTATTGACAACAGGTGCCGCAGTAGGCGGAACAATTGGCTGTCCATTAGGAAGGGGAACAGGATTACATTCCTGGCCGTGGCAGTGCCCGCGCTTGTTGCGACAATTGCCATTGTGACACGGCTGACCCGAAGGCGTATTCGTATATGAATAGCTTCCCTGAATAGTTGGCATCGTGCCATCAATAAACCAGTCGGTGATGGTAGGTTCGCCCGGATGGGGCAGCAGGCCGGTAATAGCGGAAACCGTGCCAGCATGCACGTCGCCCGGCCTTACAAAGTCATCCTTCGGCAAGTTATAGCGCTGCGAGGCATACTCCATGATATCGTGCCAGATAGGACCCGCGCCGGTAATACCGATAACATTGTTCATGATACTATTATCACTATTGCCCGCCCAGACTCCCGTTGTAAGATATGGCGTGTAGCCCATTGTCCAGTTATCGCGGAAGCTATCGGTTGTGCCGGTCTTGGCCGCCGCCGGGCGATCCAGTTCCAGCGGGTTGCCAGGGAAGAACTCGTGGTAGCGAGCGCTCTTATCCGAGAGAATGCTGCTCATCAGGAAGGCCACTCCCTGGCTCATGACGCGCACTCCATGCGGATGCGCTTCATCATACTTATAAAGGACGTGTCCCTGGTTATCGGTTATTTCCAGAACGGAGGTCTGTGGAACGCGCACACCCTGATTGGCGAAAGTCGCGTAGGCCCCTGTCAGGTGCAGGAGCGAGACCTCGACGGCCCCGAGAGCCATAGAGGGACCGAGATCCTTCATCGGCTTGCTCGCAACCTCGGTGAGTCCCAGGCGCGCCGCCATATTGAGCACGTTCGGAATGCCGGCAAACATGATGGCATCGACCGCCGGAATGTTAAACGAGTTGGCAAGCGCGGCGCGCACGGTCATCGGGAAACCGGTATGGAATTTGCCGTCATAGTTCTGCGGCGAATAGTATGGCGGCTGGAGATTGCCGGGAAAAATCGTTTTGTGGTCGGGTATAATCATCGCTGGATACCAGCCCATCTCAAAAGCAGTTGAGTAGACGACGGGCTTGAACGATGAACCAGGCTGGCGCAGCGCCAGGGCCGCGTTGTACTCCCCTTGCACCTGGGGAGAATTGTCGTTGTAATTGGCACTGCCATCCATCGCCAGAATCTCCCCATTTCTGGGATTCATGACTATCGCGGCGGCATTATTGACATTGTTCGTGATATTCAGCGGCCCATAGTAGCCAAAGTATGAGTCCTGCTGGGCCTTATAGAGATCGTCATGGACGATCTGCTCGACTTTCTTCTCCAGGCCGAGATCAAGCGTTGTATAGACGTTGTAGCCGCCATCCTCCAGGTTTTGCGCCCCCAGAAGCGGCACCAGTACTTGATCGACCACATAGCGTACAAAATGAGGAGCCTGTATTCCCTGCGCGGCGGCAAACGACTTGAAAGTGTACTTTGCCATCTCTTCGTGCGCCTGCGTCATCTGCTCCTTCGTAATCATGCCCATACTGACCATCGATTCCAGCACAACCATCTGCCGGTCAAGCGCGGCGGACTTATTGGTAATGGGATTATAGTAGCTGGGGCTTTGCGGTAGACCGGCCAGCATAGAAGCCTGGGCCAGATCGAGCTGCGCAACGGCTGGTTTGCAGTGCGTATGGCTGCATTGCGGCTTCAGCCCGAAGTAGTCCTGTGCGGCGGCCTCAATACCATAATTTAGATCGCCGTAGTAGACGCTGTTGAGGTACATCTCCATGATTTTCCACTTCGGGTACTGTTGTGTGAGGCCAACGGCCAGAGCGGCTTCGGGAATTTTACGGCTCAACGATATCTGATCGTTGCCTGTCAGCGTTTTTACCAGTTGCTGCGTAATGGTACTGCCACCGCCTTGAATCGCATGCGCCTGGAGATATTCAATGGCGGCACGGGTAATGCCTACAGGATCAACGCCGGAGTTAGTCCAGAAGGTTTTATCTTCAACGGCAACGGTAGCATTGATGATGAGCGGCGAAATATCGCTATAGTTGACATAGGTGCGGCGGCCACGATTTAATTGATGATCGTAGAGTTGATAAAGTAGATGCCCATTGCGGTCATAGATATTTGTCGTCTGAAACAGCGAATGATGCGCGATTTCATCCACAATTGGCAACTGAGACTGGTAGTATGCATATGCAGCGCCCACGCCACTTGAGGCCACCGCGATGAGAACGACGAGCAGAATTATGGCTATCTTCGTAACCAGAGGCGCAAGCTCATTGTAGCTGCGCTCACGACGACGCCTGAGCAGTAGCTTACGGTTGATACGCGCGCGGCGCAGGGCGAGGGCCTCCGGTGCGGATAGCTCTCTTTCACCGGTAGCGATAAGAGGAACGAGCACAGGCTTATGCTTCTGACTGTGCCCATTCTGCCCGACTGTCACAGGTTCGACTTTTACTATGCGCTGGTCATCGCTGGCACGCCCATCATCACCGGCCTGTTCATCGTGCGCCGTAAGCGCATCATTGAGGTCAGGCCCGGAGCTAACTGGATGCTTATCCCTCCCGGCCGGCTCATCATTCGCGCGATGCCCGTCGTCATCTACCCGCTCAACCTCTTCCACACCCGCGATACGCTCATCTTCCGCTACATGCTTATCGGCGCCGGAGTCCTGTTCATCTCGTTCAACCCGCTTCATCTCTTCCACCTTCTCATCCCTCTCAACCCGTTTATCGGCGCTATCATGCCCGTTGTCTTCCGCCTGTTCGTCGCTTACAACAGGCTCCTCGTTCTCAGCTTTCCCGGGAGCTTTGACACTCTTCCTGGGTTCAGTAACGCCGCCATCGTCGTCATCAGCATATTCATCAAGCATGGCTTGTTCGTCCTGCCCATCATATTCGCTATTAGCATGACCATTTTCTAAATGCTCAGATAATGGGGCGGGATTATCTTTTGACCGATCTTTGTTGAGTTTATTCATTTTATCTATAGACATATGAAAGCCTCACCCTTGCAGATATAAACGTTTCCATAGAGCCTCTGCCTTTGCTCACATACCATCCACCCCAATAATACCATAACTCGACAAAAGTATGCGTTGTCAATGCCAATTTTCCCCTTTTTCGCCTCATCGCATGCTCGCGCCTGCGGCGGCGCAAGAGAAAGGGAGCCGGGGCGTGGCCCCAATCCCCACATTAAGGGCGGCCGCCCTTAACCATGCCGCTTTTTTCACTCATCACTTGAACATTGACAGAGTAGTAGTTTGTGTTGTGTACGTGCACTTCGCGCACGTACACAACACAAACTACGTCCATTATGCGGCTTTACTGCATGATTGACAGGTGAGCACGGACGAGATCGCAAGCATGAGCCGTCCTCTAAATATCCCCCATCATAATAACGTGTAGAAGCTGCACTTTGTTTCGCTGTTATGACCTGCTATGGTACTGGCGGGCGTGCAACCCTTAGCGTTGAGAGCACGTACATGATAATATGGTTCCAGCGTATCAAGGAGAGCATAGACTAAATGAGCCAGCAAGAACTTGTCCCGGATCCGCAAAACGGGCCATCCCAGGATTACGACGAGCAATATATGCTGCCCAGACAGCGGCCAGCAAAGCGTCGAGATAGCGACCTGCTCAAAGAAGAACATCCATCGACCTTTGAGTCATCCATTCCGTCCTACAGCTACCAGGCGCGGGACGAGGCTGCATCCATACAACGCCGCGCGCCTGTTGAGCGTGCCGAGGGTGCACGTCGCCAGCGGCACTTCAGTTCCGACGGCGATGCTTTTGAGTACGGCTATCGCCCATACCGCCAGTATACTCGGGCGCAGCAGGTTCCACCGTGGGCGCGCCCGCAGCAGCATCGTAGTCGTGGCATCGTATTCTGGATCGTGCTCATCGCGCTCGCGCTCGCGCTCGTGAAGGCGCTGCCCCTGCTGATCGCCTTGATAGCAGGTGTCATCGGCCTGGTTGCCTTCGCCATCCTGCTGCCCGTTTTCATCATCCTGATCGTGCTGGCTCTTCTCGCAATAATAGCGATGGTTGTGCTCATCGCACTCGGCGTTCCGATTTTTGGCTGGTTTCTCTCTCGCTCGCATCGCCGCCAGGGCGGGCCGGGGCAATGGTAGGGCTGGAGGGCGTATTTGACAACTCGGCACTGCTTTGTTAGAGTTGAAGAGATAGACGAAGAAGAGAAGAAAATTGACCGACGGCACGCGTGACAGACACAACACAGCCGGTACATCCGAGCGCCCCCATGAAATAGATCTGACCAGCATACGAGAGCTGCGGCGTTTGCTCGCAGCTCATAAAATGCGCGCGCTCAAATCTTTCGGCCAGCACTTTCTTGTTGATCGCGCGGCGCTCTCGAAAATCGTGCAGGCGGCGGAAATCGAGCCGGATGATACAATTCTGGAGGTCGGAGCGGGCACCGGAGTTTTAACGCGCGAGCTGGCGCGGCGCGGCGGGCGTGTGGTGGCCGTTGAGATCGAACGCGACATGTTGTCGCTGCTGCGTGAGACGACCGGCAGCTATGCCAACGTCGAACTGCTGGCGCGCAATCTGCTCGCGCTCGATACCAGTGCGGTTTTCGGGCAGGAGCCGTACAAGCTGGTGGCAAATCTGCCGTATTATATTACCGCCGCTGCTCTGCGTCATTTTCTGGAGGCGGCACACCCGCCGTCGCTCATGGTGGTGATGGTGCAGCAGGAGGTTGCGCAGCGTATCGTGGCCGCGCCGGGGGATCTCAGCCTGCTGGGCGTGAGCGTACAATTCTACGGACGCCCCGGGATCGTTGCGCGTGTGCCAGCGCAGGCTTTCTATCCCGCGCCACAGGTAGACTCCGCTATTCTGCGCGTGGATATCGCGCCACGGGCTGCTCTTTCGCCCGCCGAGCGGCAGAGCTTCTTCCGCGTCGTCCAGGCCGGCTTCTCCGAGCGCCGCAAACAGTTGCACAACGCGCTGACGCATGGCCTGCACTACAAGAATGAAACTGTTCGCACCTGGCTTGCGGAGGCAGCTATTGATGCCGGACGCCGCGCGGAGACGCTAAGCATTGAAGAATGGCTGCGTTTATGGCGGGTAATAACATCGGCGGAACATAGAAACTGATTTCTGTGTTATGATATCTAAGGTTAACCTGTCCAGGCTGGATTGCCCCCTATGATGAAGGCCGGAGCGGAGCGATATTCGCAACATACAGAGCACCCAAAACGTTTATAATAACAGAACACAAAATTTGAAAACAGGAAATACACGCATCGATGTCAACGCAGGAGCAGTTTTGTGAAAACTGTGGAGCAACGAATGCATCAACGGCGCGCTTCTGCCAGTTTTGCGCCGCACCGCTCCCTTTCAAATATACCACGGGTACACTGCCAGAGCAGACCCTGCTCAACGGGCGCTACCAGCTAGAGAGCCGTATTGGTCAGGGCGGCATGGGTGCCGTCTACAAGGCCATCGATACTCGTTTCAACAACCGTCCTATTGCTATCAAGGAGATGAGCAGGGCGGGCTTGAATGATACCCGCGTACAGGAGGCCGAGGAAGCATTTGAGCGCGAGGCGCGCTTGCTCGCGGACCTGCTGCATCCCAACCTGCCCCGCATCTACGATCATTTTACGGAGAATGAGCGCTCCTATCTGGTGATGGATTTTATCGAGGGGCAAACGCTGGAAACGTATATGGAGCGGGCTAACGGCGGCCCTTTGCCACTGGAGCAGGTTATGCAATGGGCGGAGCAGCTCTGTGATGTCCTGAGCTATTTGCACAACCACCAGCCGCCGATTATCTTTCGTGACCTCAAGCCCTCCAACGTCATGATTAGCGAAAGCGGGCACGTTTACCTGATCGATTTCGGCATCGCGCGCATCTTTAAACCCGGCCAGTCGCACGACACCGTTGCGCTCGGTTCACCCGGCTTTGCCGCGCCAGAACAGTATGGCAAGGCGCAAAGCACGCCGCGTTCCGATATCTACAGCCTGGGTGCGCTGCTGCACTGCCTGCTCACCGGCGTTGATCCCAGCGAGCAGCCGTTTTTCTTCCGGCCGGCCTCGCAACTGAATCCCGCTGTACCACCCGACCTCGAGGCACTGTTACAGCAGATGCTCAATATGGATGCTGATCGCCGCCCGGCCAGCGCGCAGGAGGTTGCTCAAGCGCTGCGTCAGATCGAGCAACGGCGCATCAGCGGCACGCTCACGCACATACCGGCGCAGTCGCCTACCTTACAGCAGGCCGTCAGAACGCACCAGTTATTGCAGGATGCCTACCGACTTTATACGCAGCACCGCGTCAAGGATGCGCTCACGGCCTACAATCGCGCCGTGCAGATCGATAGCCAGAACGCGGAAGCATGGCAGGGACGCGGGCTGACACAGGCCCTTAACGGGCAGCACCGCGAGGCCCTCGAATCGTTTGATCGCGCCTTGCAAATCGATCCAACACTGGTAACGGCGCTCACCGGCAAAGGAACAGCACTGAATATGCTGCACCGCAACCAGGAGGCGCTGCAAGTCTTTGATCGCGCCGTGACGCTGGAACCCGATAACGCCTACGCCTGGAACGGCAAGGGAGCGGTGCTCAGCGCCCTCGGTCAGACGGAGCAGGCGCTCCAGGCGTTTGACGTTGCGCTGCATTTCGATCCGCATATGGCAAAAGCCTGGGGTAACAAGGGGCTGGTATTGCGTCAGCAGAAGCGCTACTCCGAGGCTTTGCGCGCCTTCGAGCAGGCGCTGACCTATGACCGCGACTCGGTTATCTACTGGAACGGCAAGGGGCTTGTGCTCTACGAAATGGGCAGGATCAAAGAAGCGCAGCAAGCCTACCAGGAGGCGCTCAACCGCGATGCGAATTATCCGCCGGCGCTCTATGGCATCGGCAACGTCTACTATGCTCAGCAGCGCTTCAAGAGTGCCATTGATTTCTACAAGCGAGCGCTCAAGAACGATCCCCGCTTTGTGCGAGCGTGGGATAAGCTGGGCAACGTGCTGGGAGACGTGGGCAGATTCACCGAGGCGCTTGACGCTTACGAGCATGCCCTGCGCATTGATCCACGCTACGCCGCGGCCTGGAATGGCAAGGCCAGCGTGCTATGCCACCTGGAACGCTACATCGAGGCGCTGGATGCCTATGAGCACGCCCTGCGCCTCAACCCCGATGCCGCGCTCTCCTGGAACGGTAAGGGCAACGCGCTCTATCACATAGGTAACTATGAGATGGCGCTGAACGCATACAACCAGGCGCTGCAACGCAATCCTAAAATGGTCTCGGCGCTGCACAACAAGTCGCTGGTGCTCAGGCAATTGAAGCAGTATGACGAAGCGCTCAAAGCCGCCGAGGCTGCTATCAGCCTCGCGCCAGGTGATCCCGACAACTGGCAGCGCAAAGCGGAGGCGCTGCATAAGCTGCGTCGCCGTAAGGATGCTCGCAAAGCGGAGGCGGAGGTAGCCCGGCTGCGCGGAGAAGCATAATAAACAACATGGGGCATGTCATGCTTCGCGAAGCGAAGCATGACATGCCCCATGTTGTTTAAAATCATCATCTAACGCAGGCGCCGGGCTATTTGCTCATCGATGACCACAGCATCCTCTTCATAGCTCACCACAGCCTCGGCCGAGAAGCGTTTTGGCCGCCCCCGGCCTCCATTGGATCCGGCCACCTCGAAGCCAGCAATGCGCATGGCTACCGGCGGATCAATGCCGATGAGGATATCGCCAACGGTGCCGGCCACGGTCCCGTTTTCACCGACGATTTTGCGCTCGCGCAGGCTCCGGCCCGATGGCAGCGGCGGAAGCGCTCTGAGCAGACGGCGCTCGGTATCTGTGGTAACGGCATTCGCCTCGATACTCTGGATGGACTGGACTGGCAGTGCGAAGTCGCCGAGCACACGCGTGCTCACGCGGAACGCATGGACCGCATTCGTTCCTTTTTTGAAATAGAAATCTACAATTGTTCCTATCGGTCTCCCCTCACGCGGGACGGATACCGTCATCCCTTGCAACTCCGACCATTTTCTGATAGCCTTGTTGTCAGCCATAAATTAACCCCTATAAAATTCATTGATTTATGCACCGAGTTTCGGGAACCAGCGCAGTTTATCTGGATTCACAACTGCATAGATCCTGCTCACACGGTCTCCCTCAACATCAAGAAGAACCACCCCGAAAACCCTGCCCTGATCGTAGCCCACGATAGCCGGCTGGCCGTTGACCTCCTGCACATACATCTGAATATCGCGAGGGAACCATCTGGCGAGAGCGCCCAGCATGCCACGCGCCACCTTCTTCGATCCATGCACCGGCTTGATGCCGGCTCTGGCCTTGCCTCCCCCGTCAGGCGTGAAGACAATATCATCGGTCAGCAGATCAAGTAGTCCCTGGATATCACCACCAGCAGCAGCTTGCATAAACTGGCTGGTTATGCGCTCCTGTTGCTCACGCGAGACATCGAAGCGCCGGCGCCGCTGATCCAATCGCTGGCGGGCGCGGTGCAGCACCTGACGGCAATTGGTCTCGCTTTTATCGACTATCGCCGCGATTTCATCATAATCGTATTCAAAAACTTCGCGCAGCAGAAAGACGGCCCGCTCCAGCGGACTCAGGTTCTCCAGCATGGTTAGAAAGGCGAAGGAGAGCGATTCTGCCAGTTCAGCCGTCGAGACCAGTTCCTGGCGCTGCTCTGTTGGCAGCGGTTCGGGCAGCCACGGACCGACATAGACCTCCCGCTGCACTCTGGCCGAGCGCAACTGGTCGATGCAAAGACGCACAACAATGGTGGTCAGATAGGCACGCGGCGATTGTACTTCCTTTTCGTCGTTCTGGAGCCAGCGCAAGAAGGCTTCCTGTACGATATCCTCAGCATCAGTCGCGCTACTCAACATGCGATAAGCGATGGAGAAGAGCAATCCCCGATACTGCTCAAAGATCTGCGTTGTGTCTGAGCCTGTTTTCATAGATCAATCCTGGATGTTATTTTACCCTTGCAGGCGTCCAGAGTGCAAGATGGGGTGTGCCCTGCTCCGCCAGCGAAAGTATAACTTCCTCCCTCGACGCAAAGCAGACGAGGCAGATCCCCCGGTCTGTGACATAATGAGTTGTGACAAGTTCGATTCCGCTTGTCCCTCTTGTACATTGACCGATCCTGGTGGTTACATCTCATCATCGTGCCGCTGCGCATGAAAAGAGGGCTTGAGAATCGTCCTTGACATGTATGCCCGGTCTGTCATATACTCAGCTTGTTGATAATGATTATCATTATTAGAAGCAATAGATTATGGAAAACACAACACTTAATGCCAACGCGCAGGCAGTGCTGACGGTACTGCGAGAAACGGATCGCCACCCTACTGCACTGGAGATCTACGAGGCGGTGCGGCGCCTCCGGCCACGCATCGGCCTGGCAACGGTCTATCGCATCCTGCATCAGTTGACGGAGCAAGGGCTGATTAACGCGCTGGGGCGCGAAAGCGAGTGCCGCTACGATGCACGCATCCAGCGCCACGATCATGCCGTATGTACTGTATGCGGGGCGCTACTCGATATTCCTGTCAGCGTAGAGCTATCGAGCGCGGCGTTACAGAAGGCAGCGCAGATCGCCGGGATCGAGCTGGACTCCCACGAAGTGCGGCTCTATGGCCGTTGTAAAGCCTGCCGCGAACAGGGTACATAGCAGTCCAATAGTAAGGCAGCGCGCAGGCAAGGGAGCCTGCGGCACCTGGCGCATGCGCCACGCCAGGTAGCAGCTCATTGGCGAGAGAAAGGGCTAACGCAGGATGAACATCGAGCAATTTGTTACCGAAGGGCTGGGGCATCAATCCTACTGCGTCAGCGATGGAGCAGGCGGCACAGCAGCTATCGTCGATCCGCGCCGCGACATCGATATTTACCTGGAAGCTGCCAGCCGCGCCGGCGTCCGCATCACCCACGTTCTGGAAACCCACATCCACAACGACTACATTACCGGCTCCCGTGAACTGGCCGCGCGCACGGGCGCAACCATCGTCGCTGGTGCGCGCGACAGGCTACAGTATGACTACCGGCCCGTGGGCGAGGGCGAGCGTTTCAACGTCGGCCAGCTCACGTTCAGCGTCATGGCAACACCCGGGCACACGCCCGGCCATATTAGCTACCTGCTCTACGAACCGGCGAGCGAGACGCCCGGCGCCCTTTTCAGCGGAGGCAGCCTCCTGGCAGCAAACGCCGGGCGCACCGATCTGCTCGGCGAGGCCATGACTTTGACTCTCACCCGCCAGCAGTATCACTCGCTGCGCCGCCTGCTCGACACCCTGCCGGGCCAGGTGCGCGTCTACCCCACACATGGCGCAGGCTCGTTCTGCATGTCAACGGGCGCGCATTCCGCTCGCACGACGACGATTGCCCAGGAACGGCTCGTCAATCCCGCCGCGCTGGCCCGCGATGAAGCCGATTTTGTCCAGCGACAGATGGCAGGCTATAGCGCTTATCCGACCTATTATCGCTATATGGGGCCTATCAACCAGCAGGGGCCGCGCATCCTGGGGACGCTGCCCAAACCCCCGGGCCTCGCCCCGCAGATTGTGCGGGAGCGGATGCGCGCCGGTATGCCGCTGGTGGATGGGCGCCCACGCGACGCTTTTGCCCGCGAGCATATTCCGGGCGCGCTCAATATCGAACTTGGCGATTCCTTCGCCACCTACGTTGGCTGGATTCTTCCCTTCAACACGCCGCTGATGATCCTGATCGAAGACGAGGAGGGAAGACGCGAGGCCGTTGTGCAACTCGTGCGCATTGGCTATGAGCGCGTGGAGGGCTACCTTGATGGCGGTATCGCCGCATGGAGGGCCGCCGCACTGCCCGCCGGCCAGTTCCCCGGCATGGATATCGGGACGCTCTACAAGCGCTGGTCGCGCCATGAAGGGTTAATCATCCTGGACGTGCGCCGCGACGACGAATGGCGCCAGGGGCACATTCCCGGCGCGCTGCACATTCATATAGGAGATCTGGCGCAGCACCTGCACGAGCTGCCGGACGATCAGCCCATCGCCACGCTCTGCGCGAGTGGCTTCCGCGCGGAGATCGCGGCCAGCATGGTCGCCGCCACCGGGCGCGAGGTCATCGCGGTACGGGAGGGTATGGACGACTGGATCAAGGCCGGCCTGCCCTCCGTCAGCGAAGCGGACGACGCACACGCCGCCTCCGGGCACGATTCCACGCACGCGCACCCCTGAATCTCATTGAGCGCGCTTGTATGTCATCCTGAGCGCTTGTATGTCATCCTGAGCGATAGCGAAGGATCTAACGGCGCTCAGCAGCCGCGAGTCCGCCGGCTCGGTAGCAGGAGTCGCACGGCACTCGCACTTCGCTACGCTCGTACTGGATCCTTCGCTATCGCTCAGGATGACACGATTGGTGCTCATCATCCTCCCAGGCGGTCAGGTTGAATGCGGGCCAGGCTTCGTGTTCGGGAATGGAGTAGCCGAGCAGGCGGTAAAGCGATCCGGCGCCATCCACACGCAGCGTAGCGCCCGAAATAAAGGCAGCGCCGGGAGAGAGTAAAAATACAGCAGCGGAGGCGACTTCGCTTTCGGTACCCAGGCGCCGGGCGGGAATTTCCAGGGCCGCTCCGCGTATCATCGCCCGGATATCGTCAGGATAAGTGTCGACGCCGCTGGAGTTGATGATGCCGGGGGCAACCGCGTTGACACGAATACCGTATTGCGCCCACTCCAGGGCCAGCGTCTGCGTCAGGTTGACCACGGCGGCGCGGGCGGCCCCGCTATGGGCGAAGTTGGGGAAGCCGCGCCACATATCCATCGCGATATTGACGATGGCTCCGCCATGCTCACGCATCCAGCCGTGCATGGCGGCCTGTGCCATGTAAAACGTCCCCGTCAGATTGGTTTCAACGACGGCATGCCAGCCCTTCGGCGTAATCTTTTCTGCTGGATAGAAGAACTGGCCGCCCGCGTTATTCACCAGCCCATCCAGGCGTCCCAGACGTTCGAGTACCGCCTGCACTGTAGCCTTCACCTCCTCGTCATGGCGAATATTGCACACCAGGGCCAGAATGCGGCCTCCCTGCGCCTCGATTTCCGCGCGCGCATTTTCGACGTGCTCCGATGAGCGGGAACAGATTGCCACGCCGGCACCGAGCAGAGCCAGCTCGCGCGCGATGGCCTTTCCGATACCCGTACCTCCTCCTGTTACCAGGAAGACCTTTCCCTCGAAAAGTCCAGGGCGGAAAATACTGCTAGATAGCATGTGTTCGATCCTTTCTCTTCTCGACTTCCATGAGCTACGTTCATGTCGTTCGCTACCTGTTTCTCATTGTAGCACCAACCGCTCCGGCATGGTGGTCGCACGGAGGCGCCGAGTGAGAAATCTATGATTGTGGCATGGAACAGGCGCGAAGCGCCTGTTCCATGCCACAATCATAGATCGGGCGAGCGCCGCAGGCGTGAGCGGGCAGGCGGCGGTGCCGGAAATCAGGCACATTCTACCAACTGCCGGGCCGTGTACGCAAATCCTTGTTATGTAGTACTCTTGTGAATTACTTGCAGCGGTGCTATGATTTACTTGAAACTTATATTTATCCCAACTAATGCCAGCAGCGAATGTCACACTTTCCCCGTCGCTCGGATATCTGTGCATGGAGGTTTTGCCAGATGATACAGATCCAGGAAGAGTGGCCCGAATATCTCTATATTGATCCACAGGTTTACACGAAAGCAAGGGCGCGCCTGTGCGGTCTGGGTTATTATGTGCCGGCGGGTGTGATTACCAACGAATTTTATTCGTATGTCACGAAGCATCTGGGCGAGCCGCGCAGCGTAGAGGACATGGACCGCGCGGCGGGCCTGAGCGTGCGCCATGTACGCGCCTCAACATTGGAGCTATGCCGCAAGGTAGCGGGGAAAGATGCGCCCGGCCTCATCGATAGTCCGAAGGCCCCCAGAAATGAATCGCTGATCGACATGGCTGTGATTGCCGCACAGCGCGCACTGGCGAGCGCCGGGCGCGCTCCAGCCGAGGTTGACGCCGTGATCGGCATATCTTCCTCCGACGAGTACGGCTTCCCCACCGTCGCCAATCTGGTGCAGTTGCGCCTGGGATTGAGGTCGATACGCGCCCTCATGCTCAAAGGCGCCTGCTCTTCCCAGACGGAGGCGTTTCAGATAGCTTCCGAGATGCTGACCGCCGGATCCGCCAGGCTGGTGCTGATTGTTGCTACCGAGGGGCTGCTGCCCAACGTCATGCATATCCTCGACTGGAAGCTCAGCTCGCTCTTTGGCGAGGGGGCCGCCGCTTTTCTGCTGGAGAGCGGCGATGAAGAGACCTACTCCATCAATGGCTACGATGCACACCTGGCGCCGTCGCTGCATGGACAGACGGCTCTGCGCAAAGATGTGATCGAGATGGCGGAGGTGAATATGAGAATAGCGCAGCTTTATGCAGAAGGGAAGGGCGCGGAGATCGCGCAAATTTTTGACGGCTCACTCGTCGGCTACGCCAAAATGAACGGGAAGGAGGTCTTCCGCATTGCTCCCCGCACGATGGCCGAATGCATCGACGCGCTGTGTCGCCATGCGCAATTGAGTCCCGATGATGTGAGCTATATCGTGCCACATCAGGCGAATTCGCGTATCACGCGCCGCCTGGGCGAAATACTGGTTCACACCTATGGCTGGCCGCCATCGACGATGGAGAAACTGGTTGACGAACTGCGCTACTACGGTAATCTCTCCAACGTCAGTATTGCTATCGCGCTGGCGGAAATGCTGCGCAAAGGGCGACTGCACGATGGTCAGTGGCTGGCGCTGGCAGCGGTGGGCGCCGGCATCCATTACGGCGCCTGGCTCGTGCCTTACCACCAGTTCAAGAACGTGGATGCGGTCATCAATTTTGAATGATGCTCACGATTTCTCCTGCCCGAGCGCTCGCACAAAATTGATGATGATGGTCTGCACTTCATCCAGATGCCCCTGGAAGAAGTGGTCGGCGCCCTGAATGGCAACGATGCTTTTGGGGGCGGGAACCTGCTCAAACCAGCGCTGCGCCTGGTCATAGGGCGCGACTTCATCCTTTGTGCCATGAATGAAGAGCTTGGGCTTGTGACAGCCTTGCAGCGTTTCGCTGCCAAAGGAGCGAGCGGGCGTGCCCAGTCCGACCATTGCCTGCGCCCTGTCATCAATAGCCGCGACGCGCAGTCCTACCCAGCAGCCGAAGGAGAAGCCACCGATGATAACAGGAACGCCAGGGTAGCGACGGCTCAAAAACTCGAGTGCATAACGCGTATCGTCCATCTCCCCACGTCCCTCATCATACGTCCCCGTGCTATGCCCTACGCCCCGGAAGTTAAAACGCAGCGCCGGAATATCGAGCGACTGAAACGCCTGCGCCACTTTAAAGACCACCTTATTATGCATTGTGCCGCCATAAAGTGGATGTGGATGGCAGACGAGCGCTGTATAGCGAGGCCGCGAGTTGGATTCCGTAGTTTTGAGTATCCCCTCCAGGTGTCCCCGGGGAGTAGGTATATTGATATGTAAGATCTGGTTGCTACCCATGCTGGCTTCCTTGTTTCTCTTCTCCTTGATTTTCAGTGTTCGCGCGGCTCCGCCGCGCCAGGGATAGAGATGATGGGTGAACTGGCGCGAAGCGCCAGTTCACCCATCATCTCTATGAGTGTTTCGGCGCCAGGCCAGAAATACAGTTTATTATGCTGGAAAACGCGCGAGCGCCAGTTCACCCACCAGCTCTATGAATGAGCCGACGCCAGGCCAGGGACATAATTTATTATATTAGAAAATGCGCTTCGCGCATTTTCTAATATAATAAATTATGTCCGTCGAGCGCCGCAGGCGCGAGACCGCCATGAGCATACTACCACAAGTCACGGCCAACATGGAAGACAGGGTAACAGTTGACAGCAAGCGATCAGTCGAGGGATAATTGATTTAAATTTTCGCCGCGCGCTCTCAGGTGGAAGGATTTTTGCATGGAAACGTATGGATCACATCAATATCCCGGCAGGCTTTTCGTGGTAGAAGGGGTAGATGGTTCCGGGAAAAGCACGCAGATCGCACTGCTGCGACAATGGCTTATCAGTGAAGGCTATCCTGTATTTTTTAGCGAGTGGAACTCGTCGCCCCTGGTCAAGAAAACCACCAGTCGTGGGAAGAGGAAACAGCTCCTGACGCCCACAACCTTCAGCCTGCTCCACGCCACGGATTTCGCCGACCGCACCGAGCATGATATCATTCCTCCACTTAAAGCCGGCGCCATCGTGCTCGCGGACCGCTACATCTACACAGCTTTTGCCCGCGATGCCGCACGCGGCGTAGACCGGCAGTGGATACGCGAACTTTATCAATTCGCCGTCAAACCCACGCTGGCCTTCTACTATCGCGTGCCGCTCGATGTTTCACTCAGTCGCATCCTCACCGGGCGCAGCGAGCTAAAGTATTATGAAGCGGGCATGGATCTCGGGTTGAGCAGCGATCCTCAGGAAAGCTTCAGACTCTTCCAGGAGCGCATCGTTAACGAGTACGAGTCGATGATAGACGAGTTCGGACTGACGGTAATGGATGCAACCCTGCCCATACCGGAGCAGCAGCGCCGCATGCGCCGGCTCGTGCGTCCTTATTTGCATGGCGTGCGCCACCTGCGATCATCGGCGCAGGATGCAGCCTGGGCCGGGCTTGCCCGCGAGACCGGCGCGCAAGAGATGCCGCGCGTCAGGAGTGGCGAGCGATGAGAGCATATCCGCTTCCCGGCACCGTCGCGTACTCGCGCCTGCGGCGCCCGCCATATCCATCCCTTGCGCGGCGGAGTCGCGTGAACGCTCCGCGAGGGAGGGCGTGATAGGAGAGGATTCTATGACGAAGCTAGCTTTTTATGGCATCGACGCGATTGGCTTGCGAGCGCGCGACGAAGTGCTGCCCGGGCGGCTCATCGTCCTCGAAGGTACCGATTCTGTTGGCCGCTCAACGCAACTGGGCCTGCTGCGTCCCTGGCTGGAGAGCAGCGGATACGCGGTGATCGACACCGAGACAACGCGCTCTGAACTGGTCGGCGCCGGCCTCAAGCAGGCAAAAGAGGGGCATACGCTCGGTCCGATTACCTTGAATCTGTTCTACGCCACCGATTTTGTGGATCGTTTTGAAAGCCAGATCTTACCAGCGCTGCGCGCCGGCTTTATCGTCCTCACGGATCGCTATATCTACTCGCTCATGGCGCGTGCGCTCGTGCGCGGCGCCGATCCGCGCTGGCTGCGCTCGATCTACGGCCTGGCGCTCAAGCCCGACGCCATCTTTTACCTGCGCATTCGCCTGCATGACCTGATCCCGCGCGTTTTGCAGAGCGGCGGCTTTGACTACTGGGAGTCCGGCATGGATATGCGACTGGGCGCCGACCTCTACGAAAGCTTTGTCAATTACCAGACGCGGCTGCTGGCCGAATATGAAAAGATGATCGAGACCTACGATTTCCAGGTCATCGACGCCGCGCTGCCAATCGAGGTCATCGCCGAATTGCTCAAATTGAAGATTCTGCCCCTGCTCCCCCAGGGATAAGCCCCCTCACATCTGACTTTTGATACCCGCGCTTGCTCGCGCCTGCGGCGCTCGCCTTTTGACCAGAGGGGTGTGGAAAAAATGCGCTGCGCGCATTTTTTCCACACCCCTATTGCCCTCTTTTGGGCAGTTCCGTCGCACGAGCGCCGCAGGCACTTACTTTTTGGATAATGCGGTGGGGAAAATACGTTTTGGGCATTTTTTCCATCGCATTATCCAATCAGTACGCGGCGCAGCCACGCGACTATTACAAGCTCACTGATATACTGGACTCACAAGCACAATTTCTAAGGAGTTCCAGTATGCTAGCGGCCACCTCTGCTACGGAGCCATCGAAACTGCCCGAGAGCAGGCGCGATCTGATGGCTTACCTTGACTCGATCTGGCAACATTATTTCGCTGATACACCGCGCGTCAATGCTGTACTTATCGGCTACTGTTATCCCTGGAAGAGCCGGCTGGGCCTGATTCGTCTTTCGGAGGACAAAAAGACGACCTTCATCGGTATCAACAGCCTGCTCCAGTTCCCACAGGTCCCAGAATGTGTCCTGACGACCACCATCGCGCATGAACTGACGCATTACGCGCACGGCTTTGGCTCGCCGCTGCCGCGCATCTGTAAACATCCCCACGCCAACGGCATAGTTGACAGGGAACTTGAGCGGCGGGAATTAGGGGAGCAGTTGCGTTGTTGTAACGAGTGGATCGACCAGTACTGGTATTCGTTCTATGATATGCAGCGCTCTCTGATTTGCAGCCTCAAGTCCTCGCTGGCAAAAGCAAAGAGCGCCCAGAAATATTCATGATGATCTCTTGACAGCATTGCGCACCTGTGGTATATTCATGCTAGCTCCGAGGATATGTACCACGCCATCTAGCAGTTTCACGGGTTCCCGCTTGTGCAAAGTTGTGTTACAATATCCACGGTTATGTTAGCTGGCGCCTCTTGTATTCACCAAAGCTACCTGTTACCACATGTTATTCAGGCAGGGTACAGGCAATGTTTGCGACAGTGCCCTGGCCGTGTTCATTTCCCACTAAATTATCCAGGTTCAACGCAGAAAGGAGAATGGGCGTTTTCCTCAAAGATCGTGTTTCGCCCTACACAACGTGAACATAGCTGAGTTAGAAACCAAAACTATAGCGGAGTTACGCGACATTGCTCGCGACCTCGAACTCTCCGGGTATAGTGCGCTCAAAAAACAAGATCTGGTCTTCAGACTCCTCCAGGCCAATACAGAACAGCAGGGGAACATCTTCAGCGCCGGTGTGCTGGAGATTGTCGAGGATGGCTTCGGCTTTCTGCGCCAGGAGCGCTTCCTGCCCGGCAACATGGATGTCTATGTCTCGCAGTCGCAAATCCGCCGTTTTGGCCTGCGTACCGGAGACATGGTATCGGGCCAGGTGCGTCCCCCCAAAGATAACGAGAAGTACTATGGCCTGCTGCGAGTCGAGGCGATCAACGGCGTAGACCCGGAAATCGCTAAACGGCGTCCCCATTTCGATAACCTGACGCCTATCTTCCCCCGCGAGATGTTCAATCTGGAGACCGTTCCCTCGAACATCTCCGGGCGCATCATCAACCTGGTGGCCCCTATTGGACGCGGACAGCGCGGCCTGATCGTCTCTCCTCCTAAAGCAGGCAAGACCATGCTCCTCAAATCTATCGCCAACTCCATCACCGAGAACTACGATGACGTACATCTGATGATCGCACTGATCGGTGAGCGGCCCGAAGAAGTCACGGATATGAAACGCTCGGTGAAGGCCGAGGTCATCAGTTCGACCTTCGATGAGCCAACCGAGGCGCACACCCGCGTCGCCGAGATGGTGCTGGAGCGCGCGAAACGCCTGGTCGAGGGAGGACGCGATGTCGTCGTCCTGCTGGACAGTATCACCCGCCTGAGCCGCGCCTATAACCTGGCAGTGCAGCCAAGTGGACGCACACTCTCCGGCGGTCTCGATCCCAGTGCACTGTTTCCTCCCAAGCGCTTCTTTGGAGCCGCGCGTAAGATCGAAGAGGGGGGCAGCCTTACCATTATCGCTACCGCGCTGGTTGATACCGGCAGCCGCATGGATGATGTCATCTATGAAGAGTTCAAAGGCACCGGCAATATGGAACTGGTTCTCAACCGTAAGCTTGCCGAGCGCCGCATCTTCCCCGCCATCGACATTTCTCTTTCCAGCACGCGCCGCGAAGAACTGCTGCTCGACGAGAAGACACTGCGCGCCGTCGTCGTGATGCGCCGTATGTTCGCGACTCTGGCCGATCAGCCTGGCCGCAGCGGACTGGAGGCGATGGAGGCCCTCTTACAGAGCATGTCCAAGACGAGCAACAATCAGGAATTTCTGGCAAGCCTCAACAAGAACATCCTGTAAAGAGGAGGTGCTATGACCACAGCAGCGCGTACCTTTCAGAACTATATAGGCGGGAAGTGGGTAGGGGCGCAAAGCGGGAAGACCTTCCCCAACTATAACCCGGCCACCGGCGCATTACTGGGCCACTTTCCCCTCTCCGAAAAGGCCGATGTTGATGCCGCCGTCGCCGCTGCCCGCGCCGCTTTCGAGCGCTGGCGACTGGTGCCGGCGCCCAAACGCGGTGAGATTCTCTACCGCACCGGCGAACTGCTGATCCGCCACAAGGAAGAGCTGGCGCGCATCATGACGCAGGAGATGGGCAAGGTGCTCAAAGAGACGCGCGGCGACGTGCAGGAAGGCATCGACATGGCCTACTATATGGGCGGTGAGGGACGCAGGCTCTTTGGCTATAGCGTGCCCGTTGAATTGCCCAACAAGTCCGGCCTGGCGATGCGCGATCCCGTCGGCGTTGTGGCCTGCATCACTCCGTGGAACTTCCCCGTCGCCATCCCCACCTGGAAGATGTTTCCCGCGCTCGTTGCCGGCAATACTATTGTCTTCAAACCGGCCTCAGATACGCCACAGAGCGCCCTGCGCCTGGTCGAACTGCTCTACGAGGCGGGATTGCCGGAAGGCGTTGTCAACATCGTCTTCGGCTCCGGCTCCAGCGCGGGGGAGGCGCTGCTCCAGCACCCCGATATTGCCGTTATCTCGTTTACCGGCTCAACCGAGTCAGGACGCCACGTTGCCATCGAGGCGGCGAAATCGCTCAAGCGCGTCTCGCTGGAGATGGGCGGCAAGAATGCCGTGATCGTGCTGGATGACGCCGACCTCGATCTGGCCGTCGAGGGCATCCTCTGGAGCGCCTATGGCACCACCGGTCAGCGCTGCACAGCCTGTAGTCGCCTGATCGTGCATCGCGCCGTTCATGATAAGCTCCTGGAGAAGCTGGTGCCGCGCATCGAGCAACTGCGGCTCGGTAACGGACTGGACGAAAGCGTCGATGTCGGGCCGGTGATTAACGCGCGGCAACTTGAGAAGATCCATGCCTATACCGCCATCGGCCAGCATGAGGGCGCGACGCTCGTCACCGGAGGAGAGATCGCCCGTGAAGGAGACCTTGCCAGGGGACACTTTTATCGCCCGACGCTCTTCAAGGATGTGCGCCCGGATATGCGCATAGCCCGGGAAGAGATCTTCGGGCCGACGCTCTCGGTTATCGCCGTTGACTCGTTCGAAGAGGCGATCAGTGTCAATAACAATACCCCATTCGGGCTATCCAGTTCGATCTATACACAGGATATCAATCGCGTACAGCGAGCTATGCGCGATATCACGACGGGCATCCTCTATATCAATTCCGGCACCACCGGGGCGGAGATCCAGTTCCCCTTCGGCGGCACGCGCGGCACAGGCAACGGCCACCGCGAGGCTGGCATTGCCGGCCTGGACGTTTTCACCGAGTGGAAAGTTGTCTATACCGACTATAGCGGCAAGCTGCAAAAGGCCCAGATCGATAGCTAGCCGCCGCCCGCGCGGCCTCCCCGCACCAGGGTTATACGTTATGCCGTGGAACCTGCGCAAAGCGCAGGTTCCACGGCATAACGTATAAAAGGCGAGCGCTACAGGCGCGAGCACGCAAGGGGGCCGACCTGCCTGCACTCTTCTTCACAATCCAGCTCCCAAAAAAAGCTGTGACCGGCGTCATTGTCATTAGGTGAGCTTTACCATTGACACTTCGCGCTTTCCCCAGTACTATAGCTCAAGAACTGTTGAGATGCACCTGAAAAGGAGGGTGCAGGTAAATCGCGGGATTGCATGTATAAAGGAGAAAAAGATGCCTGATAGTCAGACAAGTCAAATCCAGACAATGATCGCAGCCTTCGGCGTTGTTTACTGCATCGTTGCCCTGGCTTTGATCGCCTTCGCGGTTATCGTTTACTGGAAAATCTTCTCGAAGGCGGGTTACAGCGGTGCACTTAGCCTGCTGATGTTCGTTCCCATCGCCAATATCGTTATGCTCTGCATTCTTGCTTTCAGTGAATGGCCTGTTCTGCGCGAATTGAACATGCTCCGCCAGCAGGTAGGGGGAATGCAACAATATCCACAGAATCCACAATATCCGCAGAACCCGCAGTATTCACCATATCCCCAGAACCCGCCATATCGCCCGCAATAGCATACGCTGTTGCACGACTAAAAAACGAAAAATAGCAAAGGGAGGAGAGCCGTTATGCAGCGGTTTCTCCTCACACTCTAGCTCCAGGCAGGCCGCTGTTCAGCTTGACATACACTCTTACTCTAGCATAGCATCATTTTATTGTGCATGAACATTTGCCCACGTTCTGGAGATACCATCACATCACAAAAGAAAATCACACCGCTGGAGCGCTCTCCAGCACCTTTCTATGCGTGTAGGTAGATGGAGGGGAAGTAACAGGGCGCCAGGGAAGTGAGGATTGTTTGAAGATACTGGGTACAGCGGCAACTCCTCTCGTCTGGGCCGCGACTGGAGAGAGTATAAGTAAAGACGATGCGCCTGTCTGGTGTGCTTATACCGGGCAGAGCGAGGAAGAGATCCGGCAGTGGGGGTGGCTCGATGCGCTGCATCCCGATGACCGGGAGCAGGTTATGCAAACCCTGTCCTGCGCAATAGCGGCAAAACGCACCTTTAGCACAATATGCAGACTCCGCCGTTATGACGGTGCCTATTATCCTTTCAGAGTACAGGGCATTCCTCTCCTTAACAACGATGGCAGCTTACAGGGCTGGATTTTCCTGTTTGCCGATGTAAGCAAGCAGGCAGCAATCGAAGACGAGGACCAGGAAAACAGGCAACTGTATCGCACAGTATTTGAGCAGGCCACGGTCGGCATCGTTTGCCTCGCTCTGGATGGGCATATTCTGCGGGCGAATCAGCAATTTTGCAGGATTACCGGCTACGCCCAGGAAGAACTGGCAGCATTGAGCATGTGGGATCTGGCTTTCTCCGAAGATCTTGAGAGCAGCTTTCAGATTGGATATGACCTGTTGATAGGTCAGGCGCCGGCCCGTACATTGAGAAGGCGCTTCATGCGCAAGGATGGGACGACGCTGTGGGTTAGACTGACGGTAGCATTGATGCGCACGCCTTCCGATGAACCTGCGTATTTTGTCTTCATTTTTGAAGACATCAGCGAGCGCGTAGCGGCGGAGGAGGAGCACGCCCGGCTGCTGGAGCGCGAGCAGGCTGCTCGCATGGAGGCTGTCGCGCGAACGCAGCAACTCGAAGCTATTTTTGAATCGATGGCGGATGGTGTTCTTGTATTTGATGCTGAGGGCAATATTATCCAGTCAAATACAGCGCTGCGCAAACTTCTTCAGATGGACAGGTTTGTTGAATCATTTAAGCTGCCGCTGCACCAGCGCGTCAATCTCTTCGAATTACGAGATGAGGACGGCCAGCCACTGCCCGAGGATCAATGGCCGATCATGCGCATCCTTCATGGTGAGTCGTTACAGGGCAAGAACGCGGTAGACACTTTAACTCACCAGCTAGACGGGCGCGATCTGCTCTTGAATCAGGCCGGCGCGCCGGTACGGGATCAGGACAATCGCATCATCGGGGGCGTGCTCGTCTTCCGCGATGTTACGGAACGCCGTCAACTGGAGCGCCGCATCAAGAAAGCCTTTACAACCCTGCTCACGCTGGCCGAAGAGGTGGTACGCATTCCTGACGAGATCGGGAAGCTTTCTCCTGAAGAGCAGCCATTGAATAGTATCAGGGCCGTTGGACAACGCCTTGTTGAATTGACCAGTCATGTGTTAGAATGCCGCTTTGCCAGCATAACTCTGGTTGAGCCAGGCAGCGAAAGGCTCATTCTGATAGCCCGGGTCGGCTTCCCCCTCGAAGATAAGGAATGGATCGCGCAGGAAGTCGAGCAATCTACCCTTAGCGATTATCTTGAGCCGGAAACTATTGAGCACCTGAGAGCAAACGAGGTAGTGATCCGCGATGTGGCGCAAGCTCCATTGGTACGTCGATCCGATTACAATCTGGGCAACCTGCTGATCGCTCCAATGATCGCGGGCGAACAGCTCGTCGGCGTGCTGGCGCTGGAGAAAAGGTCTTCCGCTCAGGGATACACGGAGGAAGAGATTGCGCTGGCGAAAGCGATAGCCAAGCTCGCTCATCTCGTCATTGAGCGCGAGCGGCTGCAACAGGAGTGGCTCGCCGCCCGGGCAAGCCAGCTCGCGCTCGAGGAAACCAACCGCCGCTTCGATGAATTCCTCGGCATCGCCGGCCATGAATTACGCACGCCCCTCACTACGATCAAGGGCAATATTCAACTGGCACTGCGCCGCTTACAGGCACTCAAACGACAGGAGAGCGGAGACGAAGGTACGCTTGGCAGCAAGCTTGAAAAAATAGACAGGCCGCTGCACTACGCGGAACATCGTGTGAATGTACAGAACCGCATGATTAGCGATTTGCTGGATGTCTCGCGCATCCAGGCCGGGAAATTCACTCTGGTTATGAGATCCTGCAATCTGACAGAGATCGTGCGTGAGGCTGTCGAAGATCAACGCTATGCCAACCCCGACCATGCTATCATCCTGGAAATATCGGAGGCCGTCGAGAAAGCGCAGGTCATCGCGGACGAGGATCGTATCGGCCAGGTAATCCATAACTACCTCTCCAACGCGCTCAAATATTCTCCTGTGGATCTCCCGATCATCGTGCGCGTGGAGCGAGAGGGAGAAGCGCTGCGCGTTTCTGTTCAGGACAAAGGGCCTGGTCTGCCCATCGAGGAGCAGAAGCATATCTGGGAGCGCTTCTATCGTGCGAAAGGGGTCAAGGCGCAGAATAGCTCCGGTACGATGGGCATGGGATTGGGCCTGCATATCTGCCGTACTATTATCGAGTATCATCATGGATCCGTGGGCGTGCAGAGCAGCCCGGGCAAAGGTTCGACTTTCTGGTTTAGTCTGCCGCTTGCCCCCCGGACGGCCCCCGGCGCACATGCGGACGCTACCTGATCGTACTATACACACGCTGTCCCTTGTCGAATAGGTGATCGCGTGTTATACTCACATTAGAAACTTTTTTCGCCAAACCCGCCGGTTGTGACATCCCTCCAGCATTGGTCTTAGAGAGCATCGAGACTCTCGCCCTGGAAGGGATACCCACTGCCCGGGTCAAGGAGGTGAGGGACATGGACGCTGGCCCTAGTCATAGTAGGTATGTTCGTTCGTGCCTGCTTCTGGGATTGTTCTTCTCCTCATCGGGTATGACCTTGCAGCTTTTTATAGATCGCTGATCTTCCACTCTATCGCCGCTGCCTTACTCGATGAGAACGCATCACCCAACACTACAAAAGATGTCGAGTAAGGACGATCCTCCCTGCCAGCAAGTCCATCTTGCGTCCCCCTGTGTTAACTATGCATGCGCGATGCTATGCACGTTTCAGCGCTGCTAACGTGTAGCGTCCCGTCATGCCTCCGTTTGCTGTAACAATTGTTACACAGGTGGATAGATTTTCCACTTATGCACATATGTGTGGATAAGCGTATGGATGGCTTTACTCTTAAAAAAGGCGGTGATAGCGATGATTTTTTTGAGCACTCTGCTGCGCCAGAGCGTCTATGATAGCGAAAATCGACGGGTGGGAGCCGTGCGCGATGTTTGTGTAGCGCTTAACGAAACTTTCCCTACTGTTACAGCTCTGGTCGTACATTCTTCTGAGGGCAATGGCACGATGTATATTCCCTGGTCACAGGTTGCCAGCATAGAAGAATTTCCGGTGCGCCTGACGGTTAGGCAGGACCAGATCACCCCTTATATCCCTGATGAGGATGAACTATTACTCCGGCGCGATATTCTGGACAAGCAGATCGTCGATACACAGGGCTTCCGCGTGGTCAAAGTCAATGACTTGAAGCTGGCGCAGATCAAGAAGACGGCGCGGCTCGTTGGCGTTGATATCAGCCTGAGCGGCTTACTGCGGCGCCTGGGGGTGCAGCCGGCGCTTGATGCCCTGAGCCGTGTCATGCCAATACAACTGGGTGAGCGCACCATCACCTGGAATTATGTCGAGCCGATTCGGATGGTCAGAGCGGGCACCGGTCAACTGGCGCTGGCCGGGGCTACCGCCGGCGCCTCGGCCGTCGTCCCACAGGTGCAGCTTAACGTCAGTCACAACAAGCTCGCCGACCTGCACCCGGCAGATATAGCCGATATTCTAGAGCAGCTCAACGTTGAGGAAGCCGGAGCCATGCTGGATCGCCTTGATACCGAGACAGCCGCCGATGCCCTCAACGAAGTCGAATATCCCCTGCAATCTGAAATTCTGAGCGAACTCGACCCGGAGCGCGCCTCTGACCTGCTGGAAAGGCTGCCACCAGACGATGCCGCCGATATCCTGGCCGATATTCCGCGCGCCGAGGCCGAGCGCCTGCTGAACCTGATGCCTGTCGATGAGGCACGGCCTATCCGCGACTTGCTGCGCTATGGCGAGCAGACTGCCGGCGGCATCATGACGAACGAGGTACTGGCCCTCTCACAGAATATGACCGTGGAAGAGGCGCTGGCTTATCTGCGCCAGCACTCGGAGCATATGGAGATGATCTACTACCTCTATATTGTCGATGAGGAGCGCCGCCTCTCGGGCGTAGTTTCGCTGCGCCAGCTCGTCACAGCCGAGCCGGGAACGCACATGCGCGATCTGATGGATACCGATGTCATCACTGTGCAGACCGGCACCGACCAGGAGGAGGTTGCACGTATCATCGCCAAGTATGATCTGCTCGGCGTTCCGGTGGTGGACGATGAGAAGCACCTTGTAGGATTGGTGACGGTGGATGATGTGATCGACGTTATTCACGAAGAGCAGGCCGAAGATTTTTCGGAGATTGCCGGAGCCGATGTCGAGGAATCGGAGGAGGAAGAACATTTTACCTGGAGAACTGCGGCCAGGCGTTTTTCCTGGCTGGCGGTCAACGTGTTCGCAGGCTTTATTCTGGCACTGGTACTTAACCAGATCTTTCATCCTCTGCTCTACAATGGCGCCGCACTTGCCCGGGCAACTGGCCTGAACTCGCGCGTCGCGATTGCTGGTATGTTCTGTTTTGTGCCCATGCTCCTGCTCACCAGTGGCAGCGCCGGTTCTCAGGCATCGGGCATCGCGGGCTGGCGCCTGCGCACGAAGAGGGGAAGAGATTTCTGGCGCGGCTTCCTGCACGAGTTGCAACATGGCACCATCGGCGGAATTCTTACAAGCATACTCGTAGCCGCGCTCGCGTGGCTGCTCTTCCGCTCACTCCCATTGAGCATTGCTATCGGTCTGGGCCTCGGCTTGACGCTGCTGATCGCGGCCATCTGCGGTATAATCTTTCCCAATCTTTTTGAACGCCTGCGCCTGCGCGGCAGTCTGATGACGGCGCCCCTGCTCGATCCCGTAATTGCCGTCATCAGCCTGAGCGTTTTCCTGACGGTGACAATGCTGCTCGTCGAGCAGCTTCATGCATGATCGGGTTAACCCGATCATGCCCCTCGCGACAGGGGTATGCCTCTCGCGACAGGGGCATGCCCTGTCTCTACATGTCTACATGGCATATTTATGTATCAGGTTCTATTGCTATATCTCGCGAGCAGGCTGCCGGATGAAGCGCCGGCGCCCACAGGTGCCGGCACGCGCCCCGGCAGAGACAGGCCAGGGCGCGCGGGAATAGCATTATAGATTGTCTCGATAGAAACGAAAGGCTCGCCGGAGAAGACTGCATCGCCCATATCAACAGCGGACGCCTGTTCTACTTTCGCACGGGAAGGAACGAGCATCACACGACGCGGGAAGCGCTCTCGACTGCGGGAAATTTGTTCCGGCCGGCCGGCCTCCGAGACCGGCCCGGCGTATTGAGCAGAATATGCTGATACCGTCTCCGCTACAGCCTGGAGCAGCGGAGAATCTGCGCTATCCCATCGCTCAAGCACAGGCGAGAACTGATTGACGATGAGAGCGGCCAGAGGCGTGACAGGCCCGGCTTGAGACCGAGGCTCAGACGATAGCGACATCATGGGAGTGCTGCGCCTGATAAGTGCGCCTCCCAGGGCGATGAGCAGCGCGATCAGCAAACCCAGGCCAATGATAAAGAGCCGCTTCCCCCCGGTGAACATAGAAGGTGACGCTATAATCTGCGCATTATCAACCGGTTTGCGCAACTCCTGGGAAATACTCTGTGTCTGGAGCGGCTTGAAGAGAATCGGCATCAAGGGCCGGTGCTGCGGAACTTTTGGTTTTGGAGCGGGAGGGGGAGCCTCGCCACGATAGAGCCACATCAGCCTGGCTACTTTTGCCGCCCAGAGCGCTGCGCCGCCGGTGCCAACATAGGGATAGCAGATAGTGTAGACCGAGGTCAGGCCACGATCAATATATCTGCTTTTTAAAATATCAAACCAATCGACGATGGCAGCGGCATAGGATGGATAAATAGTATAGCCACCATAGCCCGAGGGGTAGCCAGGGCTACCACGAACACTGCCGGGGTTGCGATCAGTGCGGCCAACGCCTGCGGCTCCGCTATTGGTCTCCACCCACCAGACACTGAGAGCGAAGGCATCATCGATCCGCGTGCGGCGGGAAGCCTGCTCCACCACCTGACCGGTGCCGGCCATCGGGCTGCCCATACGCGTCAGGATAGCATCAACGGTTGCAGCCGGCAGTGAGGGTGGCCCGACGACGCTCACGCCATCAGCCCTGGTCGACTGCCCCTGAACCACCTGCCAGCACAGAGCCGTCGCGCCCGCAAGGAGAACAAATAGCGTACTGAGCAGGCAACATGTTTTATAAGATAAGCGCATATTACGTCAATGTAAATAGAACGTGGTTCTTTTTTCAAAGGTCACGCGAGGCAACAGAAACAAGGTAACTGAAAGAGTAGCCTCTTTTCTTAAATTGTACCACGGCATGTGATCCTGGCCCACGAATCTCGTTTTTAATATTGCGGCACCTTCTCTGAGGTGTATGATTCTCAGCATCCTGGCCCTCTCTGGCCGCAGGTTCGCGCGGCTGCGCCGCGCCCGGCGAGGAGTGTGATGTGTCACACACCGGCTCCCGAAAGCGAGCGCCGCAGGCGCGAGCGATGGCGGCGGCACGAGAGAAGTATACATAGGGGATGCTGGAAAGGTCAAACCGGGGGGAGCTTGCAATAGGTAGTATGTCCCATAGGGGTATGCTATACTGATATGCACATTTTGTATCCCGCGAACAGAAGTCAAGAACAGATGGGGAGGTTCGCTATCAGCCAGCACAACGGCCAGAGGAATACACAAACCGGGCATCTGGACCGTCGCACCCTGTTACACAAGCGTTACCTGATTCAGCGCACAGTAGGGCAGGGAGGGATGGGAGCGGTCTACCAGGCAAAGGATATAAAGCGCCAGAGCATATGTGCGATCAAGGAAATGAGCCTTTCAATGGTGCCGGCAGAAGAACGTTCGCAGGCTATCCAGAACTTCAAGATCGAGGCGAAGCTTCTGTGGGGACTGAATCACCCCAATCTTCCCACCTTCCACGGGTTCTTCACCGAGAATCAGCGCTACTTCCTGGTCATGGAGTACATCGACGGCCACACACTCGAAGACCTGCTGGAGCGCAACGGCGGCCCATTCCCGGAGCGCCGCGTCCTCGGTTGGGGCCGGCAACTCTGTGACGTGCTGGAGTACCTCCATAGTCATAACCCGCCGATTATCTACCGCGACATGAAGCCGGGCAACATTATGCTCACGCGCGACGGCCGTATCAAACTGATAGACTTTGGCATTGCGCGTTTCTTCCGCACGACCAGTTCGCAGGATACGCAACTGCTCGGCACGCCGGGCTTCGCGCCGCCGGAGCAGTACGGAAAGGCGCAGACTGACGAACGCTCGGACATTTATTCGCTGGCGATGACGCTCTTCGAGCTACTGACCGATACGCTGCCCGAAACGGGTTTCGGCTTGAAAGATGTGCGCACTACAAATCCCGGAATCTCGCCCAGCGTAGCGCGAGCGCTGGAGAAGGCTACAGCGTTGAACCCGGAGGAGCGCTACGAGAATATCGCGGCCTTCCGCCGGGCGCTGCTCGGTGTTGGGACATTCATCTTCGAGAACGGTGATGACGCTACCTCGCCCCAGGAACTGGCGGATCTGTGCGCTCGTTATCCTGAAGAAGCCTCCGATTACCTGGCCTCAGGAGAGATCGAGTCCTGGTTGCACGAGATCGGTGAGGAGGAACTGGCGCGAGCGGCGCGGCATATCCGTGCGCGAATAGATGATCCTTTTGAAGCGGCCGAGCAGTTCATACGAGCCGTAATGGGTCCGAACGCCAGATTGCGTGGCTCTACAACGCAGGTGCCAGCGGAAAGCGAGGAGGAAGCGGCAGCGCCTGTAGGACAGGCCGCTAATCGTGGCAGTCGCGGATGGTTCCCGTCCAGGCCAACCACGCCGGTGCAGGTTAGCCCGCGCACGCTTGACTTCGGTCCTGTCTACCCGGGTATCTCAGCGCCACTGGCGATCAGCATTAGCGGCAATCAGGGATCGTATGTCAGCGGCACAATCCAGGCAGTTGAGCCATGGATTCTCATAGACCGGAATCACTTTGACGGTATGAGCGCCTATGTTAATGTGCGCATCAATAGCACTCAACTCAACAGTGCTACACACTACACAGGCGAGATTCTCATCACGCCGGACGGCAACACCGGGAAGAAGGATATTGTGGTGACGGTAGAGGCCGATATCCTGGGATACGTAACACCGGGCAGCCATCAGAGGCGCGGGGGAAAAACAGTCGGGGCTAACCTGGACGACGACTTTGATGATGACGAGGACGCTCTGACAATGGGAGGTCTGACAATGGCCTCCCCGACAGTCCAGGCCACGCCGACCCAGGCGGGACTACCACCCGCGGTGAGCAAGCGCCATTACGAATACCGGACGAAATACGGTCAGCCCGGCGGTATAGCCTCCGGCGGCTGGGACCCGCTACAGGTTACAGCACGGCAGCGCATATGGCTCCAGCGGGGCTTCGCTTTCGCCACGGCATTCATGACTGCGAGCCTTTGCTACACCGTGTTCTCGCAACTGTCGTTGTTGGGACAGGCTTCTCCCATGCCGCCGAGTCCAGTATTCGCGCTCGTGCTGGCAGGAATGGCGCCGCTGGCAACGCTGGGGGCCTTGCTGGTGAACGGTTCTCGCGGAGAGTGGCTTAACCGGGCCTGCACAGGCATGAGCGGCGTACTGCTCGGCCTCGGCGTGATAAAGGCCATCTGGCAGCTTCTCCTGCACGCCAGTTTAGCGCCGCTACAGCTCTTCCTGATGTTGCTGGTCGCAGCAATCAGTGCGGTCATTTGCACCAACGCCACGATCAACCATCATATGATCTATGGCATAAGCTGGCTACTGGCGCGTTCTCGCCGGTTTGGTCTGGCGCTGGTAGTGATAGCCGGTGGCAGCCTGGGCTTTCTATTATCGATGGATGTCATTCCAAGCTGGGCCACTCCTTTTAGCATCGCTCTCGGCATCGGAGTAGCTCTGGCGCTGACCCTGCGGGTCGATTATCTGATGAAAAACCAGCCCTAGTGCAAAAACACTTGACCGTTTCGGCTTCCCCAGATATAATCGCCCGGGTCGTGAGCGGCCTGACCGGGATACATGTCGCTTCGCGTGAGGATACTGAAATTAGCGAGAGAGATTTTGTGGAAGAGCAGGTGTCATCATCTGGCAAACTGATCGTCGTTCTGGGTCCCACCGCATCCGGCAAAAGCGCACTGGGTATCGCGCTGGCCCAACGTTTCCGGGGCGAGATCGTCTCCGCAGATTCGCGCCAGGTCTATCGCGGCCTCGATATCGGTACCGCCAAAGTTTCGCCAGCAGAGAGAGCACTCGTCCCGCACCACCTGCTGGATGTCGTCGATGTACGGGAGATCTATACGGTCTCACAGTACCAGCAGGCCGCCATAGCTGCTATCAATAGCATTCTGGAACGCGGTCATCAACCACTGCTCGTCGGTGGCTCCTCACACTACATTCAGGCTGTGGTCGATCACCTCGACATTCCGCGCATCCCGCCACAGGCGGAACTACGAAGCCGGCTCGAAACGCGTCCGCTGTCAGAACTGCTGGCCCAACTTGAGAAACTGGACGCGGAGAGCGCAGCCACTATTGACCGCAACAATCGACGGCGTGTGATCCGCGCGCTTGAGGTCTGTATTGTTTCGGGCAAGCCCTTCTCACAACAACGTGGCATAGCTTCACCGCTCTACGAGAGCCTGCTGCTAGGTATCCGCTGGCCCAGAGACGTGCTCTATCGCAGGATCGACGCAAGAGTCGACGAGCGTATGCGGCAAGGAATGGTGCAGGAAGTGCGGGCACTGCTGGCTCGGGGCATAGATCACGAGCGTCTGGAGGCGCTGGGGTTGGAGTATCGTTTTATCAGTCGCTGGCTACGCGGCGAGTTCAGCAGCGAAGCCGAGATGGTGCAGCGCTTGAAATACGCCATCCATGACTTTACGCGTCGCCAGTTGACATGGTTCCGGCGCGATCAGCGTATCGTATGGATCGATGGCGGCGATAAAATGCTCGAATCTGCAAAAAGCGCAGTAGAAGAATTTTTAACATAATGCTGGCAGGCGCAGCCTGCCAGCATTATGTTAAAAATTCTTCTACTACTCCGCACCTACGCGAGCAGGTGAAACTTCGGACATCACCAGCGCAGCCGCATTTGTGCCCTTGCCGTTCATCTCGGCAGGAGGCAGGCCCGGCACAACGGGTAGATTACTCTCCGCGATTACTCCATTGTCCATATAGATATGATAGGGAAACAGAGCAGGATCGAAAGCATTACTATGTGAAACCAGCAAAATCTGTTCAAAATGCTGGCCTAGCATTTCGCCCGTCACGACATCGACCAGAGACTGCGTTCTGCCGCGATCAAAGGAACTGAGCGGCTCGTCCAGCATCACGAAGCCGGGGGCCGCGTTTAGCTCGCGCGGAAGAACGGCGATAGCGAAAGCCAGGCGCAGAGCCAGCGAGAGCTGGTCGGCGGCTCCTCCTGATAGCGCCGACTTGGGCACATACTCGCCGGCAGCCGAATCCCATACGCGCAACTGGAGCGGGCCGCCGGCGGTGCCTTCTTCTGGCTCCATTACCAGGTGGACATCGTGATAGCGGCCACCGGTGAGCTGTGGGAGAAGTTGCTGGATATAGTACTCGGTGCGCGGTATGATCTTGCGCATGAGCCGCTGGCTGACGGCTTTAACCAGCATATTGCCGCGTTTCTTGGTTTGATAGGAACGCTCTTGCTGCTCCATGTAGAGGCGAGCCTGCTCCAGATCGAGACGCGTACCGCCTGTCTGCAACTGCGTGCTCAGCGCAAGCTCCTGTTCTTCCAGGCTGGTCAACTCCTGTTCGAGATTCTCGCGCTCATCCTCAAGACGAGGACGATCCTCTACCGAGTGCTCGCCAACGAGAGGCCAGATGGTGACGATATCGGCGAAGGTATAGCTTCTGGCCGGAGGACGGTTGCGCTGCGTCAGCACGGTCGCTATTCTTTCGTGTGCGTATTCAATTTCCTGGCGGCACAGCTCAATTTTCGCCTTCGCAGCCCCCTCTTGATTGCGCAGCATCTCGAGTTCCTTCTCGATGCCAGGTTCGTCCGCCTCCTCTATTTCATGCTGACAACGGGTGCGGAGAGCGGAGAGAGCCTCGGCAAAGGGATTGAGCGGCACGATCCAGCCTCCCAGAGAGTTGCTGAACTTTGCCAGTTGCTTGTAATACTCGGAGAGCGATTCCTGAAGTTCTTTGAGCTGGGCGACATACTTTGCATGCTGCTCCTGAAGCATGATTTTAGTGCCAAGAGTAATCTGTAACTCCTCCAGTTGTTTGCGCGCGGTTGTCTCCGCGTTGTTGATCGCGGCCTGACCGAAAGGAATGCCCAGGGGTTTCACGCGCTGGCGCAACGAATCTTGCAGCGATTGCAGCGCCTGGCGCAGCGCCGCCTGCTGCTCACGCGCTCGTTGAACCTGTAGAGCGGGATTACTGGTCTGATAGCGCTCGTTGCGCTCTTCGATCACTTTCTGGCGCGCGAGCAGAACATCCAGGGCCTCCTGGTGTATCTTGACCTGAGCGGCAAGATCAGTTACCAGATCGAGCTTACCATCAAGAGAAGCAATCTCACGCTCGGTCGCCTTGATTGTGCTCTCGACGAGGGCTTCCAGTTCGGGGATACCGGTCTGACTCTCTGTCGACTGCCCAGGCGATGCGGAAGCAGATACATTAAGCGTAGCGCTGCCCTGGAAACGCTCATTGAGGCTGGGCAGCGGAAGCCCTTCCTGGCCGGCCAGCACGGTGATCTCCTGCTGTATACGCTCGACGGCGGCCTGATCGGCCTCCAGGCGCTCTTCGATATGATCCCAGTCCTCTTTCTTGCGCTGCTCCTCCAGGCGCGCCCGCTCTTTGCGCAAACGAGCAACCGCCTCCATCGTCACATTGACCTGATTGCGAGCTGCATTAGCCTCCTCCAGCTTTTCCTTCATCTGCTGCTGGAGATCGGCGAGGCTCTCGCCCTGGTCCTTCGTTTGCTTGAGGATCTGCTGTGCTTCCTCAACCGAGCGCGGAATAACGCCGCCGAGGGATTGAATTTCGCGCTCGATCTGGAGCAGCGCCTCGTGGTTGCCGCCCATACGGATTGCCGTCTCACGCGCCGCCACCATCATTCCAACTCTGTTGATGGCCTCCTGCATCTGCTGGTCAGCTACCTGCTCCTCATCGCGCGCCTTGCGATAACTCTGGAAACTTACGCCCCCGACCCCGGCGAATACCAGAGCGAAGATACCGGCGATAGCAGCGATCACGGCTGCATGCTGGAACAGCACTACGAATGTAATAGCCAGACACAGGAACAATACGACGCAGGTCGCGAAGATCATCATATGCTTTCTGGAGGCCGCCCGCGCCTCCATGACCGCGAGATTAAGTTTCTCCTGATGCTGATAGGCTAACCGGACATGTTGTTCCGCTTCGGCTAATCCCTGAGATAGCCCTTTCAGGCGCTGCCACTCTTCCAACTGGCGACGCATGCCAAGCTGTCGCCAGCGCTTCTCCAGGGCATCAGCTTGATCCTGAATCTGCTTCGCTTCTACTTCAACCAGCGCCAGTTCCTGCTCGGTTTCGCGCAGCTCCTTCCGCACAGCAGCCAGTTGCTGTTTGTTCTCCTCGGCCTGCTCTCTCCCCTTCAAGCTGCGTTGATAGCGTTCCTCAACCCGGCGCAGCGCTTTCAACTGTTCGGAGAGCGTTTTCATGCGCTCCAGGCGCGTCTCCAATTGCGGACGCCCGGCGCGCCGCCGTTCCTCCAGATCGCGCAAAGCCTGCTGTGCCTGAGCGACGCGCGACTTTGCGTGCGCCACCTGCTCCTCTACGCTCTTGAGATCATCCTTTACTTCGTTATGCTGCTTTAGCTCCTGCTCCAGATCCTTGATCGTGTCCACCGCCACCAGCAAATCGTTTGACATGCGTTGCAGTGTGCCAAAGGAACGGGTGAGTTCGGCCAGATCGGCAACGCGCTTCTCCAACGCGGGCAATTCCTCGCGCTCGCGCCGCTCCAGTTCCGCGATCTGTTTCTCCAGTTCGGGCAGTTCGCGGCGGGCCTCGGCGATGCCATCATAAGCTGCAATAATCTCAACAAGTGTGGCATCGGCTTTCTTGAGCTGTTGTATGCGGGTCTGGCGGTTCTTGAGTTGCAGGCGTGTGGCCTGAATCTGCTCAAGCGCCTGCTCCTGCTCGGCGATTTCGGCTTTCTGCTGGTCGATCTCTTGCAGATCTTCGGCAACCCTCAAGGCATCCAGAGCCGCCTCGATCTGCTCAAGCTGTTGACTCAGCTCAGGGATGCGCGCCTGGATCTCGGCCAGATGCAGGCGTTCGGCGGCCTCCTGAAGCTTTTGCTCATCCTGCGGCGAGACTTTAAAATGCTCGGTCAGGCGCATGAGATTTTCCAGACCGAGAATTTTACGCGCTGTCGCCTCACGCTCGACACCCCGCAGGTTCTCCAGACGTGGCAACCCTTTCTGTTCAACAAAGCAGGAGTCACGCAAAGCTCTACCGTCCATGTGTCCCAGTTCATTGATAATCCGTTCGTTTGCCGCATCGAGACTCGTGATAGGCTCCTCTTCGGGCATGCCCAGCCGCCGCACATGTAACACCACGTTCTGCCCCTTGCCGCGTTCGATTGTGCGCGTAATCACCAGTTCGGTCGCGCCAACCGAGACCGTCAGGACGACAGTTGCACTCGTTGCCCCATAGAGCACCAGGTCATCGAGCGAGCGCCCGTCATGATCGGCGGCAAGCGACTCACCATAGAGCGCGAAATAGATGCATTCAAGAAGTGACGACTTTCCGGCTTCATTGGGGCCTTGTATCAATATACTGCCGCGCTGTGGAAAATGCAGATCTACATCGCGCAAGAGCCGGAACCGGTCAACGGTCAAATGCTTCAGGATTATCATGGATAGTAACTCCGTTCGCCTCTACTGGATGCCACATGGCCCAGCTACTTTTTACCTTTTATATCATCCATCGCAAGCAGCAACTCTTCTTTCGTAAGGCGCAACGCCTTTTGCTCTCGCTCATCAACCGCAGCGGCTATCCATTCATCCGCCAGAGTCATCAATTCCTCACGCGGCGAGAAGCGCTCACCTGTCTCGGCGGAAAGCGCTTCTTGTTCCGGGAGCAGCGAGAGGGCGCTATCGTCAATGGCAAGGGCAAAGCAGTGCTCTTCGCCATAGCGGCGTATCTGGTTCAGATCCAGCTGGTGATATTGCCCGCGTGTAAGTTCGCCTTCGAGCCGAATCTGGATCATTCGCTCTGTATTGCAGAGAGGGCGCAATCGTTCAAGGATAATTTCGGTAGGCGACCGCTGCGCCGCCGTGGCGCCATCAGGCCAGAGATCTCTGGTGTGGACAGTCAGGCGCTGCAATGATAGAGCGTCTACGGCAATATGGTTGCACCAGCGCAGGCCATCAGCCGCCAGCCCTATAAAAACGAATCCCGGCGCATGATCGGGTGCACTGAAGTCTGTGTGCTGGGTGGCCCCGGCAACGATAACTTCCGTCCGACCTATGCGCATATGACTAAAACTGTGATGGTAGCCGGCCAGAATGTAGCGGAATATCTCCTGTTTCTTAATACTCTCGCGGCTCACACGGGCGCGAACGTCCAGCAGGGATGAACTCACGCTCAACCCTTCTATCGGCGCATGCAATACCAGGATCGGGATGGCAGCGCGTTCGATATCGCTCTCAACCCGCAGCTTCTCCAGGGGATCTCCCTGCTGGCCGGCCAGCACACCCAGGCCGCAGATGCCAACCAGCACACCATGAATATCGACGATGACAGGCTCCAGTTTCTGGCGCTCATCCCTGCGCGCCGGCGAGAAGTAGTGCAGCGCGCCCAACCGCGCATAGCTGATCTGCGGGGCAGGACTGGACTCGTGCAGCAGCGATTGCATATCCGCCGGCGTGTCGTGAACGCCACCTAAAGCAAAGGCGCGGATGCCAGCCTGTTTTAACTGCGCCAGACGCGCCGCGACGAAACTGCGATCACGTTCATCTGGAGTTACAGTATCGAACAGATCCCCGGCCTGAATAAATAAATCGACACCCTGTCCGATAGCGAAATCTGTCGCCTGCTGAAAAGCATGGCGCAAACGCTGCTCGCGCTCTTCACGCTTGTGGGGATGCTGCCTGAAAGCAGTATGGCCCAGATGGTTGTCAGCAGTCAACACTACTGTCACTACATTGTTACCAGACTTCTCCGGCACAGAGCCTGCATTCTGCCGCGCATCATTTTCCACAGTGTTTTCTGCCATCATGACCACTTCCGTTTTTTAATGCCAGACGTACCACGTCCACAAAGAGTTAATACTAGTACTCTTTTCTCAAGTGTCAAGGTGAGTCTATCACAAATGGCTATGATTAAAAACGAATCGGCGCTCAAAGAGGGACTAATTGGGGAATAGAAAGACAGGGCACCGTTCTCTCTTGCAGGCACATGACAAAAAGTGATACAAAAGTACCTTATCGAATAGATGATATAGACAGGGATTAAAACCAAATATTAATATGTTATGAGCCTGATATGGAGGCAACCCTCCTGAAACTACCGGTTTGTATATTGGTCTGTTCGTATACCGTTGGCGGCAACGCCTGCCGTTGCCCGGTTCATCTGTGAAGTGGGAGAGCGTGGTGGGCATCATACATGTGGAGAGAGAGCGCGAGACAAGGAAGATCCTCCTTTCATTGGCAAGAAGCATCCAGGAGCGCGATCTCGTAACCTATGAGCATTCACGCAGAGTGGCAACATATATCCAGCGGCTGGCAAGGCACCTGGGATGGGGCAAGCGTGAAGTTCGCAATATTGCATTAGCAGCATTAGTGCATGACCTCGGCAAAACCTGGATCGCTAATGATATTCTGAATAAATCCGAGGCGCTCTCAGAAGAGGAGCGACGCAAAATGGAGCGTCATCCAGTGATTGGAGCGCGCATTCTCATCGGCTGCGATGTACCTCCTTTCTATGTAGAAACTGTCCTCTATCATCACGAGGCGTGGGACGGGCGCGGCTATCCCGCCGCACTGCGGGGAGAGGACATTCCTCTCAGCGCACGCATGCTGGCAATCGCTGACGTTTATGATGTTTTGACCTCACAACGACCCTACAAGGCGCCGCTTTCCAGAGAGGCGGCGCGAGAGCGATTGCTACAAGGATCGGGAACTCATTTTGATCCAGCGCTGATTGAGGCGTTCCTGTATCTCATTGATAGCACGCCTAACTTTACCCTGGCACAACACCTCTGTGGCATTCCTTCCTCTGAAAGCCAGTCGGCTCTACCGCGCCGCATATTTCTACCGGGCCACAAGACCGCCCCTTTACCATACCTGAATATCGACGAAAGCATCCACGAATCGTAGCCATCTACCTTTTCTATTTCACGCCATTAGATCGACGAATGTCACTTCTGCACACCTTTTGCTTAGTTATCCACATTTTCTGTGGATAACTAAGCTGCACCAGGAACATGAAAATCTTGCTATGAGCGCACTCAACTCATCCTTTGACTTTTCCACATTTTCTGTGGATAACTTTTCCACAATGTCCACAAAGCGAGCAAGCGATAGCGACTTATCAACACTTCCTGTGGATAACTTTTCCACATTTTCCACACCCGCTATAGCTGGTAATATTACTGGCTATATT
>DATGLE010000099.1:0-7251 GCA_035294325.1 Ktedonobacteraceae bacterium
TTGGGTTTGTCGCCCATGCTCACATGCCACTTGCGGAACGCCAGGCCGATCTCGGTCTGATAGAGCGCCTTGACGCGCAGCCACTGCTTGAACCCACTTTGCCGCAGGACGCGTCTCTCGGCCCTGGTACGCTGAAAGGAGTTTTGCAGCAGCGCGTATTCCTCAACCCTGACCACGCCACTGCTCACCTCTGGCGCCAGAAACTCGCGAATCACCGCCGCCTCGTGCGCCAGCGCTTTGATCAAGAAATAGATCAACATGACCTGGGCGATAAAGGGCGGGATATAGTCGCCGATAATCGCAATCAGCGAGATCAGGGCAACCGTGCTGTTCCCCGGAGATGAAAGCACAATGGCATTGGCAAATAGATCGATGAAGTCAAAGACCGAGTGCAGGCCAACCGCGCACACATAACCCAGCAGAGGAATAACGATCTGGCGCCAGCGCACGCGGGTGTGCCGGACGTAGCCCAGCGCCGCGCCGAAGCAGACGGTAAAAGTTGAGTGGCTGAGCCAGCCCAGCACGATTCGGCCCACGATGAGGAAAACCAGGTATTGCCGCGAGTTATTCGCGAAGTAGACGAAGTTCTCCACCATCGCGAAGCCCGCGCCAATCAGAGCGCCGTAGACGATGCCATCGGTCACATTATCGAACTCGTCGCGCAGCACGAAGAAGAGCAGCAGCAGGCCCAGACCCTTCACCGTCTCTTCGGTGACGCCGGCATTCAAGCCCTGGAAGGCGGTGCGAATCAGCGTGCTGGCGCCGGGGCCGAGCGCGTTCTGCAAGAAGGCGTCGAGGTTCGTTTCGATTAGCAGCGCGGGCGGAATGGCGATAACCGCGCCCCACAAAAAGGCGGCCAGGCGCAGAAACCACGGCTCGCGCTCATAGCGATCAATAAAGTTGACCAGCAGGCTGATGCCGATGGCGGGTATCAGAGGAATAATCAGGGCCGCCAGGACGCCTGAGAGGCCATTGCGCTCCAGCGCTGAGATGCCGATGAGGCTATTCAGCACGATGGTGACGATAGCGCTGATCGCCAGGATGGTGATGCCGACGCCGGCGATCAGCCAGCGTGTACGCACCCCCAGGCGCTGCGGCAGGGCGAATTGCATCGTCACGCCCGCGCCCAGCAGGCTCTCTTCCTCTTCTCTCCACGGCTGCGGTGTCATTTCGGGTTCGGGCTGCGCGGGCAGAGGTACGGGCGGAGCCTGCACTATATCAGGAGCGTGCCCGGCCTGCCAGGAGGGACTCTGCCATGACGGGGCATACGGGGTGCCCGGCTGCTGGCGCCGGTCATTATGCTGGTGGTGCCCATCGACCCGGGGGTCATCCACCAGCGCGACCTGACCAGGCCCGGAAGTCGGCAGCAGCCCCGGCGCTGGCAGCAGCGGCTGCGTCGCTTCATCAGAATCCGTCAGGTCAGGCTCCGGCGCGATCAGTTGCAGGATAGTACTGCCCAGCACAAGATAGTCCTGTGGCTTGATGGGCAGGCTCCTCCCGCTGGGAACGGGCCGACCATTGACGCGCACAATATTGTGCGTCGTCAAATTATAGACGCGCCATCCCTGCGCATCATATACCAGGCGGGCATGCTCGCGCGAGACCGTGGGATCCATGAGGATGATCCCATTATGGAGAGCACGGCCAATCGTGGTATCCCAACGCGTGAGCAAATGTACCAGGCGCTCCTCCGGCAGCCAGCCTGTGGGGTATTTATCCTCCTCTGTTGCCCTGGCGGGTGGTCGCACACCCACAACCCGCAGCGCGCCGTAATTCTGACTCATGCTCCATCCCTGGCACACACGGCACTATCGCCATGATCTGTTTCTACCTTATATGAAGTACTATATCATAACCTATCCGCAAGTTTCTCATCCATCACCAGCGCGCCGGCATACTCGGTTACAAGCGAGGCCAGATCTTCCCATCCCGACGCGACGGCAGCGTAGCGCTCCCAGTAGTCGGCCCCCTCTTCCTCAGCTCTGCGCCAGCGCATATAGGCTTCATGATCCGCGAAGGTCATTACCATTACGTACTGTCCGGGCGTGGCGGTCACATTCAGCAGCGCGACCTGCTTCACGCCAGGAATCCAGCGCTGCATCTCCAGAAAACCGGAGGATGCCAGGCTTTCCAGATCGGCAGCCGAGGCTCCGGCCCTGAGTTGCCACACACGCACACATGCGTAATCTTGCATACATAGCTCCCGGTCTAAAGTCACGACTACTATACTAGGGATTGTTCGGGATGACAAGAGCTTTACGCTCTTCAATGTGACCGTGCGCTAGAAGCTCAACGAACGCTCATCCAGGCGAGGCGTTACCTGGCCCCTGGACAGGATCTCCTGCCTCAACATCACGGTTACGCGCTCCTCCAGTTCTCGCCCCTCCTGGTCTCTTCCCAGCGTATACAGGAGATCGGCGTAGTCGCGCATAATACTGATGGCAGTAGAGCGCTCATCCTCCGGAGCCTGCTCCATAACGCTCTGCGCGCGCCGGTAAAACTCCTCGGCCTCCTGGTAGCAGTTCTGATTTTCATAGACCAGAGCCAGATTGCGCAGCGTTGTAGCGATAGCGGTTGGCGCGACGCCTGGCTCCTTTTCGCTTTCGAAGATCTCCAACGCCTGGCGATAGAGCTTTTCCGCCTGTTGATAGGATCCCTGAACGTGGTAGAAGGCCGCCAGATTCTGTAAACCAACGGCACCATCCATCCCCTCGCGCTTGCCTGCCTTTTCCCCTGCCCATGCCTCATACCGGCGGCGCGCCTCGTCCACCGGCTGAATCTCAGGGGGAGCCTGCATCGTCTCGATGACCGGATCCTCAACCTGCGTCGCGTCCTCCGTATGCTGCTTCTCAACAACGCGCTCCTCGACTTCGACCGCTGCCGCATCCCTGCCGCGCGCCTCCTCATGTGGGGGACGCCGCCCCACCTTCGCTTTTTTCGCTTTCTGATATCGCTTTTGCCGCATGTGATAGATTCCTCCACCCAACGACCATCCACACCCCCGGACATCTATCATCTGTCCTCAGAACCAGTGGACTTCGCTGTATACTAATCTCTTGTGAAAAATTATACCCGTGCATCGCTCTCGCGCAAAATTCCGTTCATTGCCGAAACGAGAGATGGGAAAGAAGTCTTGCCGCAGGCGGTGCGACTCTATGTAGTTAACCCGGTGGGCATGTTTTTGTGCGCCTGCGGCTCACCCTCTGGCGAGCCGCGCAGCGGTGAGCCGTCAGCGAAACTTGCTCATGGCGTTAGTTAAGAACAGATGAGAAAAAATAGAAAATGCTAGAGTTTGCATACATGGAGTATCATAGCAAGAGAGCAATGTAAGGCTTTCCACAACTCCTGTGTAGTTTATAGCAATAGAAGAAAGGTAAGCGCCCATGCAAGACATTACCCCCAACAGGGATAATCCCAACGTGAACGTCCCGAATCCAGGCAGCGCTGTTCCGGCCGGGGTTAACTTCTCGCCCGACGAGTGGAGAACGCTCGCTACCGCCCCGCTGAAGATCGGCAGGGCCATGATCGCGGTATCGCCATCGGGTCCCGTCGGAGTTGTACAGGAATCGATGGCGATGAAAAAGGGGGTGGAAGATCTAATGAATCAGAGTTCCACGAATCCCCTGCTCAACGCGCTGGGCAAGCAACTGAAAACCGCTATGGAGACGGCGCAGGCCAGCGGTCAGTACCCGCTCGGCGATATGCTGAAAGCTCCGCAGGACGGTCCACAGATCAGGCAGGATGCCCTCACAACCTGCCGGCAAGCTATTTCCATAGTCGATAGGAACGCGACGCCGCAGGATGCCACAGCCTACAAGCAATACCTGTTCAGCCTCGCGCGCAAGGTAGCCGAGGCCGGGCGCGAGGGTGGTTTCCTGGGCATATTCGGAGGCGAGCAAATCTCCAGTTCCGAGCAGGCTTTGCTGAAAGACCTGGCGAACACGCTGGGAATTCAACCGTCCTGAAAGAGAGATCATCTGATGAAAAACGAGCAGTGATCGGTGCAGGCATGCGCCGATCACTGCTCGTTTTTCATCAGAGTCTTTCAATAATCATAGCATTCGCCAGGCCGCCGCCCTCACAAATCGTCTGCAAGCCATAGCGCGCCCCGCTGCGTTCAAGCTCGTTGAGCAGCATCGTGGTAATGCGCGCCCCCGAGGCTCCCAGCGGATGACCAAGAGCAATCGCGCCCCCGTTCACATTGACCTTCGCGAGATCCGCGCCGGTCTCGCGCTGCCAGGCGAGCACGACGCTGGCGAAGGCTTCGTTAATCTCGATCAGGTCCATCTGGTCGAGCGTCATGCCGGCCTTAGCAAGCACCTTGCGCGTGGCCGGAATCGGCGCCGTGAGCATATAGATGGGGTTCGCGCCGGCCAGGGCGAAGGAGACAAAGCGCGCGCGCGGCCTCAGTCCCAGGCGCTCGGCGGTTGCACGCTCCATAATCAGGACGGCGGCGGCCCCATCACTGATCTGTGAGGAATTGCCTGCGGTAATCACACCATCGGGCTTGAAAGACGGCTTCAAATTCGCCAGCTTCTCCAGGCTTGTATCGGTGCGAATGCCTTCGTCACGCTCAAAGAGAACGGCAGCGCCCTCTTCGTTCTTTACGGGAATCGGCACGATCTGCGCTGTGAAGCGTCCCTCAGCCGTGGCGCGAGCAGCGCGGCGGTGGCTCTCCAGACTGAACGCGTCAAGTTCCTGACGGCTGATCTCCCATTTTTGCGCCAGCAATTCGGCGCTGATGCCCTGGTGCACAAGCTTGTTGTCGTAGCGCTCTACCATGCGTGGGCCAAACGGTGCGCCCGGACCATGCGCGTTCGATCCCATCGGGACGCGCGTCATCGACTCGACGCCACCGGCAATGGCAATATCGTAGGCTCCGCTCAATACGCCCTGGGCCGCGAAGTGGATGGCCTGCTGGCTTGATCCGCACTGGCGATCAACCGTTGTGCCGGGAACTTCTTCGGGGAAGCCAGCAGCCAGCACAGCATTGCGCGCTATGTTCAGGCTTTGCTCCCCGACCTGACTGACACAACCTACAATAACATCGTCAATCATTCCAGGCTCAATGCCTGTACGTTCTACAAGGGCCGCCAGCACCTGCGCCATCAGATCAACCGGGTGCCAGTCTTTGAGTTTGCCGTCCCGGCGCCCCACGGCGGTGCGCAGCGCCCCTACGATGACGGCTTCTCGTGTTGTCGTCATGCAATTCCTCCTGGCAATGCCTGTATGCCCTTAAAGGTTTCCTTATCAGTAGATAGTAAGCCACATCCACGCCTCGCTGTCCATGCCTGCGATTTTTCAGAATGTGTCCGATTTGCGGCCCCAGCGCGTGCTCGCGCCGATGGCGCTCGCCATCTCTGAGATCCCTTGCGCGGCCCCGCTGCACCAATGCCCGGCGAGCGCAATGAGCATCGGACACTTCCTCAGATCGTTCTGATGCTCAACATTCTCACCGTCTGTTCGCGCGGCTCCGCCGGGCAAGGGAGAGATAATGTGATATGAGATGATGCGCTCCACGCATCATCTCATATCACATTATAGATCAGGCGAGCGCCGCAGGGGCGAGCAAGCAAGAACACCGGCAATCAGGGACACTCTCATGTTAGAATAGGAAGAAGATCAATCACCAGAGAAAGGTGGAAATTGCTAACGTGGGCAAGCTCGTAACTATGGCCGAGGCCATCGCCCGCTACGTGCCGGACGGCGCCTCCGTCGCAATGAGCCTGGCGCTTGAGCCGCTCATCCCCTTCGCGGCGGGCCATGAGATCATCCGTCAGCAGCGCCGTGGCCTCACCCTCATCGGTCCTATTTCAGATATGCTCTTCGATCAGCTTATCGGCGCCGGCTGCGTGGAGCGCATTCGGGCGGCCTGGGTGGGCAACGTCAGCGAAGGACTGGGCCACTGCTATCGCCGCGCCGCCGAAAAGGGCATTCCACAGCCCGTCACAACTGAGGAGTACAGCAACCATACCATCGCCCTCGCGCTGCTGGCGGCCAGCCTCGGCTCGCCTTACATTCCCACACGCTCGCTGCTGGGCAGCGATATTCCGCGCCAGAATCCTTCTTTGCGCGAGGAGCGCCCGTCGCCAGATGCAGCCCCGCTGCTCATCGTCCCGGCACTGCATCCCGATGTTGCCATCATCCAGGTGCAGCGCAGCGACGAGGACGGCAACGCGCACATGTGGGGCAACTTTGGCATTACCGAGGAGGCGATGCTCGCGGCGCGCGATGTGATCCTGGTCGCGGAAGAGATTGTGCCGCGCGAGGTCATCGTCAGCGATCCAAACCGCGTGCTGGGACCGTCGTTCAAGGTGCGAGCCGTCGTCCATGAGCCGTGGGGAGCGCATCCCTCGGCGGTGCAGGGCTACTATAACCGCGATCACCAGGCGTATCACGAATATCACCAGCGCACGCGCACAGTTGAGGGTTTCCAGGACTGGCTCTACGAATGGGTGCTACAGGTGCCGACGCGCGCCGAGTACATCAAAAAGCTAGGGGAAGAGCGTGTGCGCGGCCTGGGCGTGAAAGAGCATCGCTACGCCGCTCCCGTCGATTACGGATATTAATATTTCGGTCAGGAGGAAACGGCATGAATTACACTCCGAGGGAATTGATGGTGGTCTGCGCGGCTCGCCAGATACGCGACGGCGAGAACGTCTTTGTTGGCATGCGCCTGCCGCTGCTGGCCTTCGCGCTGGCGAAGCATACCCACGCGCCAAACTGTGTTGGATTATTTGAAGTTGGCATCGTCCGCGACAGGCCGGCGCCGGAACTGCTCTACACAATGGGCGACGCCGCCAATATTGCTGGTTCGCTCTGGGCGACGCGTACCGCGACGCTGATGGGACTGATGGCGCAGGGCGAGGTGCAGTTGGGTTTCATCGGAGGCGCTGAGATTGACCGCTACGGCAACCTGAATACATCGATCATTGGCGACTGGCAACACCCCACGGTACGCCTGCCGGGCAGCGGCGGGGGGGCGGATATCGCTTCCTATTCGCAGCGCCTCGCCATCATCATGCCGCATGACCGGCGCCGGCTGCGCGAGAAGGTCGATTTTGTCACCAGCCCCGGCTACGGCTATCCCGACGAGCACGGTCCCGCCGGAGTTGCCTGGCGGCGGCGCGTCGGCTTGCCGCGCGGCGGCCCCGTTGCGCTCATCACCACGCTCGCCGTCTTCACCTTCGATCCCGAGAGCGGCGAAGCTCTGCTCCAGTCGTATCATCCCGGCTCCAGTATCGAGCAGGT
>DATGLE010000100.1:0-31087 GCA_035294325.1 Ktedonobacteraceae bacterium
TCGGAGATGTGCAGTGAAGGAGCGTACATCACCACTCCATCCACCAACCGCGCGGCGGCGTTCTCCAGCGCTGTGCCCAGTTCATCGATATCCGCCATCGTGACGAGCAAATCATAGCCGGAATCTTTAGCCGCCAGCACCATGTTCCTGATAGAACTGGCGAAGCGCCCGGCATGGCTGACGCCGACGGTAATCAACTCCAGCGTATGCGAGCGGTTCGTGGTCAGCATCTGCGCGATCCTGTTGGGCACAAAATCTAACGCCTGCATCGCCCGCAAAACACGCTCGCGCGTATCCTCGGCGACGCTTTCGTTCTCATTGAGGACACGCGAAACCGTCTGGTAAGAGACGCCCGCCTGCCGCGCGACATCGCGGATTGTGACCTTCTTCTTCTTGAGTACCATTGCAGATTCTCGCCCTCTCAGACACGGCACTCGCGCGCTTACGACGCGCTATTGTGACCGTTCACAGTATAACCAATTTATCATGGCCTGTCAATGGCCCTTAATAACTGACAGGAGTGCGCATCATCTTTATGCTGGAACTGCATCCTTTCTCCAGATGCCCAACGCCGCAGGCGCCTCGTAGAGAAGGCATGGCAGGCGGCGCCGGAACGGCGCCGCCTGCCATGCCTTCTCCCCTCCGCGAGCCACCGAAGGTGGCGAGGCGTCCAATCGACAGAGCTACCTTGATTTATCATGATAAATGATGCATATACTATGTGTGATCGGTCACAAAATCTGCGACTGAAATCATCTGTACATGAGGAGATAAAAGGCAGCAATGCAAAAGAAACGTTACGCTCTTGTCGGCACCGGCTCGCGCGCGCGCATGTTCATCGACGCACTGATCACAACATATCGCGATAGTGCGGAACTGGTCGCTTTTTGCGATTTGAGTCAGACGCGCATGGACTGGTACAACCGGCGCCTGCAAACCCTTGCCGGGCTGGCGCCCCTGCCAACCTACCATGCGGACCGCTTTGATGCTATGATAGAAGAGACGCACCCCGATAGCGTGATTGTGACCACAATGGATTGTACGCATGATCGCTACATCGTGCGCGCTATGGAACTGGGCTGCGATGTGATTACCGAGAAGCCGATGACCACCGAGTTGCCAAAAATGAAGGCTATCATCGACGCCATAGAGCGCACCGGGCGCTCGCTGCGCGTGAGCTTCAATTATCGCTACACACCCGCCTATACACGCTTCCGCGAGCTGGTGATGCAGGGCGTAGTGGGGAGGCCACTGGCCGTCGATTTTTCCTGGATACTCGATACCAGTCATGGCGCCGACTATTTCAGGCGCTGGCATCGCGAAAAGCAGAACAGTGGCGGCCTGCTCGTGCACAAGGCGACGCATCATTTTGACCTGGTGAACTGGTGGATCGATTCGTATCCGCGCGAGGTCTTCGCGATGGGGGACCTGCTGTTCTACGGGCGCAAGAATGCCGAGGCGCGCGGCGAACACTACAGTTACAACCGCTATACCGGCGTCGCGGAGGCCGCGAACGATCCTTTCGCGCTCCGTCTCGATGCCAACGAGATGTTTCGCGGCCTCTACCTGGCAGCCGAGGAGGAGACAGGCTACCTGCGTGACCGCAACGTGTTCGGCGAGCCTGTGACCATTGAAGATACGATGTGCGTGACCGCGCGCTATCGCAACGGCGTCCTGCTCTCGTATTGCCTGATTGCCTATTCTCCCTGGGAGGGGTTGCGCGTAGCGATCACGGGGACGAAGGGACGTATCGAGATGGATATCGTAGAGAACATCAATCATTTTGAGGGCGATGGTGCGGCCATCGCGAACGCCAGCACCGGGCCGTTCAAATCATCGCGCATCCGCGCCTATCCGATGTTTGGCGCGCCCTACGATGTCGAGGTGCCGGGTGGCAAAGGGGGACATGGCGGCGCTGATCCGGTCCTGCTGGAATATCTCTTCTCACCGAATCCACCGCCTGATCCGTTCCACCGCGCGGCCTCGCATATCGATGGCGCCGCTTCGATCCTGGTTGGTATCGCCGCTAACGAGTCGATGCGCACGGGCAGAATGGTGCGTATCGACGACCTGTTTGTGCTGCCGGAGAAGGAAACGCACGCAGAAAGGGGAAAAAGCCTATGACGCAGGCACAGGAAGATCGCTATTTCGCGCCCGATCCCGCGCAGCGGCAGGTGGCGCGCGGCCTCTATGCTCAGGTGCATTCGCTGCCGCTGATCTGCCCGCATGGACACGTTGATCCGCGCCTGCTGGCCGCCGATCATCATAAATGGGGATCGCCGGTTGATCTCTTCATCATTCCCGACCACTACATCTTTCGCCTGCTCTATTCACAGGGCATCTCGCTGGAGAGCCTGGGCATTCCGCGCCGGGACGGTGGACCGGTAGAGCGAGACCACCGCAAGATCTGGCAGACGATCTGCGATCACTGGTATCTGTTTCGCGGCACGCCGACGAGCCTCTGGCTGCGCGACGAACTGCGCGACCTCTTCGGCATCGAGGAGAAGATCACATCCGCGAATGCGCAGCATCTCTACGATCTGATCGATGCGAAGTTACAGCAGCCGGATTTTCAGCCGCGCCGCCTCTTTGAGCGCTTTCGTATCGAGGTGCTCGCCACAACCGACGCCGCGACCTCCACGCTGGAGGAGCACCAGCGTATCCGCGCTTCCGGCTGGTCCGGGCACGTCGTGCCAACGTTCCGCCCCGATTCCGTGGTCAACATCCAGCCCGGCTTCGCAGCGCAAATACAGAGATTGAGCGAGGTTTCAGGGGTGGACGTGACCGGTTATCGCTCGTATATTGCCGCGCTCGAACAGCGGCGCAACTTCTTCAAGGAACTGGGTGCGACGGCCACCGACCACGCGGCGGAGACGGCCTATACCGAACGGCTCGGCGAGCGCGAGGCGGAGACCATTTTCCAGCGCGCGCTCAGGGGCGAGGCGAGCCAGGAGGATGCACAGCGCTTCACGGGCCATATGCTGACCGAGATGGCACGCATGAGCGTTGGCGATGGCCTGGTGATGCAACTGCACATCGGCAGCTATCGCAACCACAATCCGGCGCTTTTCGCGGATTTCGGGCCTGATATGGGCGCCGATATCCCCACAGCCAGCGAGTTTACGCGCAACCTGAAGCCGCTGCTCGATCTCTATGGCCGCGAGCGCGACCTGACGATCATCATTTTCAACCTCGATGAGACAACCTACAGCCGCGAACTGGCGCCGCTGGCCGGCCATTATCCCGCGCTGCGCCTGGGACCGCCGTGGTGGTTTTTTGATAGCGTCCAGGGCATGCGCCGCTTTTTTGACGCGGTGGTGGAGACGGCGGGCATCTACAACCTTGCCGGCTTCAACGACGATACGCGCGCCTATCCCTCCATTCCGGCGCGCCACGCTCTCTGGCGCCGCGTCAGCGCGGACTGGCTGGCCGGGCTGGTCGTGCAGGGCATTATCGACGAAGACGACGCGCGCGAGATGTGCATTGACCTGGCCTATCGCCTGGCGAAACGTACCTATAGACTGGAGGTCTGAGCATCGTGCGGAAATTCTCATTCCCAATTATCGAAGAATCGCTGGTGACGCTTGACGATACCAGTTATGCGCTGACGACTGGCGAGCAGCGCGGTGAACCGCGACTCGCCGTCTCCGGCAATGTCACCGGCTTTGAGGGAGAAAGGCACGGCGATGGGACGCTGCTCGGCCCGCTCAATGCCGCGAACGCGCGTGAACTGCGCCGCCGCCTGCCCTGGTTGCGGCCGATAACGCTGGGCCTGCGCACCTCGGCGGGCTTCGGGGATCGCCTGGGCATCGCCACGCCGGGACACGTCTATGCCGTGCGCGGCACGGGGATCGCGCCGATCTTCGCGCAGCAGTCTGTCCGCGAAAACACCCGCACCGGGCGCTCGCCTCAGCAGGTGCTCGACGACGCCATGTGGGGCGTATTCCAGACGGGCTGGCGCGAAGCCTGGGGCGCCGATGCCGACCATCTTAAAACGCCGGAGGATATCGCGCCCTTCGTGAGCGCGGGCTATACGTTCTACACCGTCGATCCCGGCGACTACGTGGACGATAGCGCCGAAACTGACGACGATGAGACGCTGCTCAAAAAGGCTGGCGCGCTGCCCTGGGACGATCTCCAGAGTTCGCTCCAGCAGAGCCGCGAGCGCTTCCTGCGGCGCTTCGACCTCGATACGTTGTCGCTGGCCTTTGATGAGCATGCATTGTACAAGGCGCTCGCCAAATACGGCGGCGCGGTTGCCCATATGGTCCGCATGACGCGACGCTTAGCAGAACTGGCGAGTGGGCGCCCATTCGAGATGGAGATCTCCGTGGACGAGACCGGCACGACCACTACGCTGCTTGAGCACTACTATATTGCCTCCGAACTCAAACGCCTGCGCATCCCATTTGTGAGCCTGGCGCCGCGTTTCGTCGGGCGCTTTGAAAAGGGCGTGGGCTATATCGGAGATTTGCAGGAACTGGAGCGCAACATCGCCGGGCATGCCGCCATTATGCATGCCTTCGGCGACAGCTACAAGCTCAGCCTGCACACCGGCTCGGATAAATTCTCGGTCTATCCACTGGCGATGGAGCATACCGGCGGTCTGGTACACCTGAAGACCGCCGGCACGAGCTACCTGGAGGCGCTGCGGCTGATCGCTTCGAAGGATACGCACCTTTTCCGCGAGATCTGGGATTTCGCGTGCAGCCGCTATGAGACCGACCGCAAAACCTACCACGTCTCGGCGAAGCTGGAGGCAACCGCGCCAGCCTCCACTCTCAGCGATGAGCAACTCCCGGAACTGCTCAACCAGTTCGATGCGCGCCAGATTTTACACGTAACTTTCGGCTCGGTGCTCGACAGGTTCGGCGCCGACTTGCAGCGCGTGCTGCGTGCGAACCTGCCCGCCTATTACACCTACCTGCAAAAGCACTTCGCGCGCCATCTCGCCCCATTCCGCAGAAGCGAGGCAGCATGAGATAGAACGCGGATCGTTCAATGAACGTTCACCAAAGATTTCTTAATATTGCATGGCCGGTCATCCTGAGCGCCCCGGCCTGTCATCCTGAGTGACAGCGAAGGATCCGCTGGTGGCGCACGGCTCCTTCGCTGCGCTGCGCTCTACTCAGGATGACATGGAGCGAAGGATGACCGGCTTGCGCGTCTCCATACGCTCCAGAGGATAATGGGAGGTAAGCGTGTGGCAGCGCCACACGCTTACCTCCCACTTATCCTCTGGAGAGCAACGCAGTTGCGATATGTGAAAGCCATCTTGACTTACAGAACAGTATATGTTATGACTATTTTCATTGAAACAATTCTTATTTCATATGAAACAGCGCTGGCAGGCATACATCCTGAAGCAGTGCGGAAGGGATATCGGATGTGGGCGCTTCGGTAACGGTCAAAGACGTGGCGCGCGAGGCCGAGGTATCCGTCGGCACCGTCTCACGCGTATTTAATAACCACCAGAATGTAGCGGAGGAGATACGGCAGCGCGTCCTCAAAGCCGCTGCGGAACTGGGCTACACGCGGCCCATCCACCAGGACGCGGCGCGCAACGGAAGCCGCGCGATCAAAGAAATTGGCTTCCTTTACTGCTCAATAGACGCGCTGGATACCAATGCGGTAGCCAGCAACCCCTTCTGGTCTCACATCCTGCATGGCGTAGAGAGCGAGGCGCGTAAAACCAACATCAAAGTGACCTACAGGACCATCAGCGCGCTCACCTCAACGCCTCACCTGCTGCTCTCCACAATCCAGGATATGAGGCTGGGCGGCATCCTGCTTGTCGGGCCGGCGGAACTGGAGACCATCCAGCAGATCCGGACGCTTAAGACGCCGCTGGTGCTGGTAGATAACTACGCGCCCCGGCTTTCTATCGATGCCGTGCTCGGCGACAATTTCGAGGGGGCGCGCGCCGCCGTGGATTACCTGATAGAGCAGGGGCATCGCCGCATCGCCTTCATCGGCGGCCCCACGCTGCCGGGGCCGCGCCCCCTCAACAGGATTTATACTCTGGAGCGCCGCGCCGCCGGCTACCGTACCGCCCTGCTCGACGCTGGCCTGCCCGTCAACTACGAGCTATTCGAGTCCTGCAACCTTGATCCTGAAAGCGGCTATGCTGCCTGCAAGCGCCTGTTGCAGCGCAATGCTAGCTTCACGGCCCTGTTTTGCGCCAACGACGAAACGGCCATCGGCGCGATGAAGGCGCTGCGCGAAGCCGGGCTGCGCATCCCCGATGACGTTTCATTGATCGGTTTCGACGACATCGCCCTGGTTGAGCACCTGACCCCGGCCCTGACTACCGTGCGCGTGCCAAAGGAAGCTCTGGGAGCGATGGCTGTCAAACAACTTCTGACGCGCGCCGCCGATCCTGATATGGTCGGCGTGTCGAGCGTTCTGGAAGTCGAGTTGATCAAGCGCGCCTCCGTGGCTAGCTGTCGCGCTTGATCTTTTCCGCTGGCCCCTTTTTCTCTGCTCACGCTGCTGGGAGCAAACGACAAAGTTGTTGACCTTTTATTCTGGTCATCATTATGAACGAAGGAGCAGACGACATGGCTATTTCACTGACACGACGAAGTTTTCTCATTCAAGGAGGCAAGATTGTGGCGGCTGCCGGTGTCGGCGGGACACTGCTGGAGGCATGCGGCGGTAGTCCAGGTGGAGGCTCATCCTCTGGTCCGGTCACTCTGACATACGGTTGGTGGAGCAACGGCCCGGTGAAGGACAACTCGATGCTGGCCTGGGTAAAGGAATTTACGAAGGCAAATCCCAGGATCCAGATCAAGGCCGAGATTCTTCCCTGGTCGAACTACTGGACCAAGCTTCAGACAACCGTCGCTGGCGGCAACGCCTACGATATCGTTGGTATGGCGGGCGGCAGTGCGGCGCCCTACTACGACCAGGGCGCGCTCTACGACCTCAGCACGCTCCCCGGCTACCAGGATACCGTCAAGAATCTGCGCCAGGATTCGGTGAAGCTCTGCAACTGGAAAGGGAAGCAGTACTCTCTGCCCGTCGGTGTGTATATACCGATTCTGGGCTACAACAAAACTCTGCTCCAGCAGGCCGGCGTTCCCCTGCCCGATCCGGTCAAGCCGATGGAGTTTTCCGACTTTGTGACCATGGCGCGGAAGCTTACGAAGCAGAGCGGCGGCAAGTATACCCGGTACGCGATCAATGTCAACGACTTTGGCGACACGATGTGGACCGGCCTCGTGCAGATGCACGGCGGGCAGGTCTACGACAATCCCATCAATCCGACAAAAATTCTCGTCAATACGCCGGAAGGCATTCAGGGATTGACCGACTGGCAGAGCCTCTTCACGCAGCACCTCAACCCTCCCTACGCCGAAATGGCGAATGGCCCGTGGGGCACGGGCGATATCGATAGCCTCCAGACCAATAAGGTCGCCTTCGCGCGCATTGGCGCCTTTGACTTCGCCCTGATCGAGCAGCAGAACCTGACCGACCAGATCGGGGCCACTCCGGTCTTTGCTGTCAACGGCAAGCAGGTCACGCTGGGCAACGTCAACAGTTTCGGCATCTATCGCGGCAGCCAGCACGTCAACGAGGCGTGGGAGTTTATCAAATGGGCCACCTCGACGGCTCCCGACAAAACTTTCGCGAAAATCAGCGATGTGCCTTCAAATATCGCTGCCTTCAATGCGATGAGTTCCTATATCACGCCGCAGGTCTATATCCCGACGCTGAACTCGGCTGCTCAAGGCTGGGGGCCTCTCGTAATGACGCCGCACCAGCAGCTCGGCACCGACTTCAGCAACATCCTGACAGACCTGGCGAACGCCAAAATTACGCCGGCGCAGGCTGCGCAGCAGATGGAGCAGAAGGGGAACGCGGACCTCTCCGCAAATTCTTAATGCTGGCGGACAGACCCGGTGCCTGTTGACGAACAGACCCGGTAGGGACGCTGTTTACAAGCCCGTTTTTGCGAACCGTTAAGCGGGCTTGTAAACAGCGTCCCTGCGGATGACTTTCTACGTTGATAAGGAGCTGTGTCATGCTCACACTTTCACGAACAGAGGAGCGCGCCGGGCAAGGGCGTTATAATCCGATCAGGCGTTTGCTGCACAAAGAAGGGGTTGCAGGCTATCTTTTTATCGCTCCCTGGATCATCGGGTTCATGCTCTTCTCGGCCTATCCGCTGCTGGACACGATCTACAATAGCTTTACCGAATATAAATTGTTCGGGGCACCGCAGTGGATCGGCTTGCAGAACTATCAAAATCTGCTCTTCCACGATCCGACTTTTGGCCTGACCTGCCTGCACATGCTGCTCTACGTAGTGCTGGCGACGTTGATCTATATTATTGGCGGCATGGTCCTTGCGCTGCTGCTCAACCGCGCCTTCCCCGGCAATCACTTCTTCCGTACCGTCTTCTATCTGCCAAGCCTGATGGTCGGCGTGGCGATTGGCGCAATGTTCACGCAGGTCTTCGGGGCGGAAGATTATGGCCTGGTCAATGAAGTAATCGGCATTTTCCATATTCCCCCCGTCAACTGGCTCAACAATGCCGATCACCCTATTCTCGGCCTGTTCGCGCTGATTGCCGTCAACTTCTGGTTTATGGGCGGCACAATGCTGATCTTCCTCGCCGGCCTTAAAGGCATCTCACCAACCTATTACGAGGCGGCGCGCATCGATGGCGCGGGCACCTGGCAGCGCTTCCGCTTCGTGACGATACCCCTGCTGACGCCGGTAATTCTTTTTAATACCATCATGACGCTTATCGGGCACATCCAGGTATTCGACACAGCCCTGATCTTCGCGGGCGGTGGCAGCGGCTCGATTGGCTTCAATACCTCCGTGCTGGGCTATCGCAATAGCCTGGCAACTTTCCTGACCTATCTCTACCAGGAGGCTTTTGTCTATCACAATTACGGCTACGGTTCCGCCATCGCCATTGTCATCTTCCTCATCACGCTGGCACTCACCGCTATCGTACTCGTGACATTCCAGCGCTTCACCTACTATGATCGTTAAAGATGGCAGCGCCAGCTAGAAAGCACAGAGGTAGATTATGCTCTTCAAGCAAAAATCATTCCAGAGGGCGCTCGTCGCGGAAACTTCTGTGAGTGCGACACACGTTCTCTCTCGCCAGCGCGATAGCAGGCTTTACGAGCGGGGCCGCATGTATCAACGATTAAGCATGTTCATCACGTACATCATCTTGATTGTTGGCGCGTTTGCTATCCTGCTGCCGTTCGCCTGGCTAATCTCCGCCTCGCTCAAAACCACGACGCAATACTATGCGTCTCCTATTCAATGGATACCCGATCCCTTCGTCTGGTCCAACTACGTCGAAGCCTTTACGACCTATAGCTTTGCCCGCTACGTCGGCAATAGCCTCTTTCTTGCCTTCTACGCGATGATCGTGAACACTCTGGTCTCGTCGCTGGTAGCCTTCGGCTTTGCCCGCTTCCGCTTCCCGGGGCGCACAGCCTGGTTCATCCTGATGCTCTCTACGCTCATGCTGCCCGCCCAGGTGCTCACGATCCCGCTGTACGTGACCTTCAAAAGCTTCGGCTGGATCGACACCTTTTTGCCGCTCATGGTGCCGCAACTCTTCGGCTCCGCCTTCAATATCTTTCTCTTCCGCCAGTTCTTCATGGGGCTGCCGCGCGAACTGGACGAGGCGGCGCGCATCGATGGCTGTAGCAACCTGCGCATCTGGTGGAATGTTATCCTGCCGCAGTCGAAGCCGGTGGTCATCGTCGTTGCCATTTTCACCTTCCTGGCAAGCTGGCGCGACGCCTGGAATCCGCTGATCTACCTGAGCAGCCAGAGCAATCGTACTATTCCCCTCGGCCTGCTCTACTTTACCAATGGCTTCACGGCGGTCTATCCGCAGATGATGGCGGCAACCGTCGTCGCTCTTGCCGTTCCGGTGATTCTCTATGCCATAGGACAGCGTTATATCGATAGCGGCGTCGCTATCGCCGAGGTGAAATAGGAGTGAAGGTAGAGAGTCCGTCGCCGGCGCGACGGACTCTCTACCTTCACTTATTGCTTGTATCTATACCAGAAGAGAAGTATCATGTCGCTCACAAAACATAACAGAAAAATATTAGTATTTTATGATCCAGATTACCCACAGGCATGCTCAGAAGAGGACCTTGCCCGGCTCGTCCCCGGCGAATTTCAGATTGCCGGCGCCGGCGACCTGGCAACCGGCTTATTAGAGGAACCGTATGATCTGCTGGTCTCGTTTCACGGGCCATACTTTCCGCAACACGCCTGGCGCGCTATCCTGTATTTTCTGGAGGCGGGAGGAAATCTGGCGATTTTCGGTGGTATGCCCTTCACGCGCCCGGTGAACGAGCAGGGAACGGTTGAGCCAGAGCAGCAGGCGTATAGCGATCAGCTCTGTCTCGGGCCTTTTTTCCCTCTCCAGATTGATTCCTCTGATCTCTTTCTGGCGCCGTCTGAAGAGGCCGCCTTTCTGGATAAAGCCGCCCTGTATCTTCCCGAGCAGCAGCCAGGAGCGTTCTGGTCCTTCTACCCGCGACTGACACAGGTTTCGGACCACCCCGATGAGCTGGGATCGGCCGGCCCGTTCGATACGCTGCTCACCCCCCTGCTCTTTGCCTGTAGCGGCGCGTCCGGCCCGGCGCAGCATGTTGCCACGCCCGCCGTGCTGCTCGATCAGCAGTCCGGGCGCTTTCAGGGTGGTCGCTGGCTGCTCTCCCCCTGGCAGCCCGCCTCCCCGGAGACCTGGCTGCGGAACGAAGCAGCGATACGCGCCTTGATTCTGCTGGCTGCGATGGGCCCGGCGCTGCTCGATGTGCGTCCCCTGCTGGCCTGCTGCCAACCTGGCGAGGCGCCTTCGCTGCTGGTTGCCGCGCGCACGCGAAGCGAGGTTTATATCGAGGTGACGGTGCGGGATCCGCAGGGCGAGACGTTGGAGAGCGCCCGGATCACGCTGCCCGGCTCAGAACTTCGACAGGAGGAGCGGATACAGCTTCCACCGCAGAGCGCGGCGGGCCTCTATCGCGTCGTTGTGCATTACTGGAGCGAGGAGCGCCTGCGGATGCGCCAGGAGACAGGCTTCTGGATATGGGATGAGGCGCTGGTCCAGGCGACCCGCGACAGCATCCTTACCGCCGGGCGCGACTACTTTTACCAGCACGACGCGCCCTTCCTGATCTACGGTACGACCTACATGGACAGTCGCGTGCAGCGCAAATTCCTGACCCTGCCCAACCCTGCCCGCTGGGATAGCGATTTCGCCGCCATGAAGCAGGCCGGCATTAATACGATCCGCACGGGTATCTGGACGGGCTGGCGTAGCGAATTTATGCCTGTCGCCGGTGTCGCCAACGAGGCCGCCCTGCGCGCCCTTGACGCCTTCGTGATGACCGCCTGCAAATATAACATTCAGGTCATATTCACCTTCTTTTCTTTCTATCCGCCGCACTTCGAGGGCGAAAATCCCTGGCTGGATCCGCGCTCTCTGCAAGGACAGCAGGATTTTATCCTGGCGTTCGTGCGGCGCTATCGCGCCGTCTCGCTCATCTCCTGGGATTTAATCAACGAGCCGGGTTTTGGAGATCCCGCGTCCACCTTCGCCCCTCGCCCCATAGCGCATGATGACCGTTTTGAGCGCGCGGCCTTCCGTATATGGCTGGCTGACCGCTATACCTTGAAGGAACTGAGGCTGCGCTGGCGCCTGACTCCGGCTGACCTGGCGGACTGGGAGCAGGTTACGCCTCCCCGCGCGCCAGACTATAGCAGTGATCCCCGCGATAGCAGTACGCGGCATATGCTCAAAGTCATGGACTATACCTCTTTCTCGCAGGATGCCTTCGCACAGTGGGCGGCGAAGATGTACGCGGCGATCCGCGCCTCCGGCGGGCGCACGCTGATCGGGGTCGGACAGGACGAGGCTGGCGCCCGGCTCGCACCGCAATTCTATGCCCAGGCCGTCGATTACACGACAACCCATCCCTGGTGGAACAACGACGATTTGCTCTGGGACATGCTCCTCGATAAGACGCTCACCAGACCCAATCTGATCCAGGAAACGGGCGTCATGCTGGTCCGCGATGTGGACGGGCGGCCCTGGCGCGGCGAGCAGGAGAGCGCCTGTCTGCTGGAACGCAAACTCGTGACCGGGTTGATCGCGCGCGGCGCGGGGCTGATCCAATGGCTCTGGCATACGAATGCCTGCATGACGAGCGAGAACGAGAACAGCATCGGCCTGCTGCGTGCCGATGGCAGCGTCAAACCTGAGATGGCGACGATGCTGGAATTTGGACGGCTGATGATGGCCTTGCAGGCGCGGATCATGGAGGCCGAAACTGTGCCGCCGGTCTGGGTGGTTGTTCCCTACTCACAATGGTTCCTGCGCCCGCAACTGGGCGTTGAGGCTACCCGGCGAGCGCTGCGCATTCTGGGCTACGACTGCGGTGTGATTCCACAGGTCGTGGGAGAGCGCCAGCTTGCCGCGCTGGCGCATGCACATTACCGGCCTCGCTACCTCATCCTGCCGGGTGTGCAATACTTCGATGGCTCCGCCTGGCAGGCTCTGGATCGCTTTGTGCAGCGCGGAGCAACGCTGCTGGTCAGTGGCGTACCGACGCGCGATTCACATAATCTCCCGCTGCATCCCGCGTTCATCGACGGGAATAATGATAGCGATGATCCCACGCCGGTGTGCCGCTACGAATACCTGGAAGATGACGACGGCGCTGGCTATCAGCTTATCTTTGGCAATGAGAAGATGCACTATGTGCGCAAGGCCCACAACTATATAAAGACATACGTGCGAGGCGCCGGCAAGGTCATCTGGTGCGGCCTGCCGTTGGAGCTATCCAGCAGCCCCACCGCGATCAGCAAAATCTACCGGCGCGCGCTGGGCAGCATCGCCAGGGAGGGGGATGCTGGTATGGAGAGTCCTGTGCTCTTTGTCGAGCGGCCATTGAGAGACGGCACGCTGGTCCTGCTGGTCTCGGAAAGCTCCCGCGAGGAACAGGTGAGGCTGAGCGCGGGCATCAGACTGTCAATCGCGCCCAACCGCGCCGGAGCAGCCATCATCGAGAACAACGGCGCGATCAACGTCTTTGGCGGCGTGAGCCAGCGCCTCTAACGGATCCTGCATCTCATTTTCTCTGCTCAGAGCGCTTGACCATAACGTAACGTCACACCTTACAATGAGATAAATAGCTTGTTTGCCCTGCGCACCTGCGGGGCAGGTCGGAGATAGTGTTGTGTGAGCCGGCCACGGCTGCGCCGTGGCCGGCTCACACAACACTATCTCCGGGCGCGGCTCCGCCGCGCGGGTGCCCGGTAAGAGGTGTGGATATCACAGATCCCTCTACAGTCTTGACAACGAAAATAGCTTGCACTATAATTAGGTTGCCTAACAAATTAGGAACTAATTAACATACCAACCTATACTACAGGGGAGGTGAGACGATGGAATGTCGTAATGATAATACCATAGCTACCGTCCATAAACTGATGCGAGCCTTCATGCTTTTCCGCAAGGTTGACTGGCACAAGCAAGATGTTGCCGGTTACACGCCAAGCGAGCTAAGAGTGCTCTTCTGCATCCGGGGCTGGATGGCACCGGACAACAAACTGAGTGAAAAGCTCAGAGAGCATATGGAGAGCGGCGCCATGCCTGACCGGCTCGAAGTCGAAAAAGAGTTCAGGGAAGAGGTCAGAAAGCGTATGGAGTCCCGCACGCCGGTAGTCAAGGTGTCGGAGATCAGCAAACGGCTGCATGTGACCTCACCGACGGTAACGCAGTTGCTCAAGATCCTTGAGAGGGACGGCCTGGTCGAGCGGCACAGCGATCCCCAGGACAGGCGCTCGGTTGACTTCAAGCTGACCGAAAAGGGCGAGAAAGTCACTCAGCAGGCTGCCGAAGCTTACTGGGCCTCTATCAACGGCCTGATTGAATACCTGGGGGAAGAGGAGAGCAATCACCTCGCCGACCTGCTCTTCAAGGTGTTTCGCTACTATAACGAGCAAGCCTCCAATGCAGACTACGCATACTGGGGTGGAGACAGAGAAGCATGATTAAACTGTTCCGATTCTTAAAGCCATATCGCCTTTCATTACTTATTGTCTTTGTATTGACCTTCGCACAATCCCTGGCGAACCTCTATCTGCCAACCCTGATGGCGGATATCGTGGACAACGGCATTGTGAAGGGCGATATTCCTTACATATACGAAGTTGGCGGCATTATGCTGCTGGTAACGATTGTGGGCGCTGCCTGCGCGGTGGCGGCCAGTTTTTTTTCCGCCAGAATTGCTATTGGCTTCGGCAAAATCATCCGCGCCATGATCTTCAAGCATGTCATACGCTTCTCGCTGCACGAGTACGATGAGGTCAGCACGGCGTCGCTGATTACGCGCACGACCAACGATACCACGCAGGTGCAGCAGGTTCTGGTCATCATCCTGATGATGATGATTAGCGCGCCCTTGATGGCTATCGGCGGTATCATACTGGCGATCCAGCAGGATGCCACGCTCTCGTGGGTACTGGTCGCGGCGGTCCCGATTCTCTGCTTCGCCATCTACCTGATTATGAGCAAGGCGATCCCGCTGTTCAGATTGATCCAGGTGAAGCTCGATAAGCTCAACCTCATTCTGGACGAGGGCCTGACCGGAGTCCGCGTCATTCGCGCTTTTGACCGCACGCAGCATGAAGAGAGGCGCTTCGACGAAGCCAACCTGGACCTGACCAATACCTATATTACGGTCAACCGCATTGTCGCCTTTATGATGCCGGTGATGATGCTGGTATTGAATATGACCTCTATCGCTATTCTCTGGTTTGGCAGCATTCGCATTAATGCCGGAGACATGCAGGTCGGCGCGCTGATCGCCTTTCTGCAATATGCCATGCAGATTCTCTTTGCCATGCTGATGGTTTCGATGCTGTTTATCATGCTGCCCCGCGCCGCAGCGTCGGCGACCCGTATCAATGAAGTGCTGGCGATGAAGCCTGGCATCAAAGATGCTGAGCAGGTGAACGATAACGATACGCAGCGCGGCTACGTCGAGTTCGAGAATGTGACCTTCAACTATGCTGGCGCGGAAGAACCCGCCCTTGCCAATGTCTCGTTTCGCGCGCAACCCGGCCAGGTTACGGCTATCATCGGCGGCACCGGCTCCGGTAAATCGACGTTAATCAGCCTGATTCCGCGCTTCTACGACGTGCAGAGCGGCAGAGTGCTGGTGGACGGCGTGGATGTGCGCGAGATGTCGCAGGATCATCTGCGCTCGAAAATCGGCCTTGTGCCACAGAAGGCGGTGCTCTTCTCAGGAACGATAGCGGAAAATATCCGCTACGGCAAAGAAGATGCCACGGACGAAGAAGTGAGGCACGCGGCTGATGTCGCGCAGGCCACCGAATTTATCATGAAGATGCAGGATGGCTTTGACTCCGTGATTGCGCAGGGAGGTACCAACGTCTCTGGCGGCCAGAAGCAGCGCATCTCCATCGCACGCGCCCTGGTGAGAAGGCCGGAGATCTACCTGTTCGACGATAGTTTCTCGGCGCTCGATTTTAAGACCGATGCCAGGTTACGGGCGGCGCTCAGAAAGGAAACCCGGGATGCGACTGTCATCATCGTCGCGCAGAGAGTCAGCACCGTCATGGACGCGGACCAGATTATCGTTCTGGACGATGGGCATGTCGCGGGCATCGGCAGCCATCACGAACTGATGCAGACCTGCGAGGTCTATCGCGAGATCGTCTCCTCGCAGCTTTCATTGGAGGAAATTGCATGAGTGTAGTGCAGAGAACGGGGCAGGGGCAGCAGCAACAGCGTGGCATGGGGCCGTGGGGACGAGGCGGTATGGGCATGCCCGTGGAAAAAGCTAAGGACTTTAAGGGCACATTCAGGCGCCTGGTTGGCTACTTCATGCCGCAGAAATACGCCCTGCTGGCCGTGCTGGTGACGGCCATTCTGGGCACCGCGTTCAACATCGTCGGCCCGAAAATCCTGGGCCTGGCGACGACGAAGCTCTTTGAGGGCGTCGTGCTCAAGCTCAGGGGCGTGCCCGGCGCCAGCATCGACTTCGGGTATATCGCGCGCGTGCTGCTCATTCTGGGCGGGCTATATATCATCAGTTCCATATTCATGTATATACAGCAGTATATTATGGCGGGTGTGGCGCAAAAAATGGTCTATGTCCTGCGCCGCCAGGTGGAAGAGAAGCTTGCGCGTTTGCCGTTGAAGTACTTTGACTCGCGCACGCATGGCGAGATCCTCAGCCGCGCGGTCAACGACATGGATAATATCAGCACCACCTTGCAGCAAAGCCTGACGCAATTGATCACCTCGGCGGTCACACTTGTCGGCGTCATCGTACTGATGCTGCTCATCAGCCCGCTGCTCTCCCTGGTGGTGGTGATTACCCTGCCGCTCAGCCTGCTGGTTACGACGGTGATCGCGAAACGCTCGCAAAAATTCTACGCGCAGCAGCAGCGTGCGCTGGGCGAACTGAACGGCCATGTGGAAGAAATGTATACGGGGCATATCATCGTCAAAGCGTTTGGACGTGAACAGCAATCCATGATAGCTTTCGATGAGATGAATGAGAAGTACTACAACGCCGGATGGCGAGCGCAGTTCATCTCCGGCACTATTATGCCTTTGATGCGCTCTATTGGCAACCTCGGCTACGTCTTCGTGGCCGTTGCTGGCGGCATCATGGTCACGCGCGGCGCCATTGCTATCGGCGACGTGCAGGCGTTCATTCAATACGCCCAGCAGTTCACGCAGCCGATCACGTCCCTGGCGAACATCACCAATATTATCCAGTTGACGATTGCCTCGGCTGAGCGCATCTTTGAACTGCTCGATGAGGAGGAAGAGGTACCGGAGGCCGCCGATGCCAAGATCATTACAGCGCCGCAGGGCGCGGTCCAGTTCGATCATGTCTCTTTCCGCTATAAAGAGGACGTGCCGCTGATCGATGACATGAACATCGATGTCAAACCGGGGCAGACCATCGCCATTGTTGGCCCGACGGGCGCGGGTAAAACGACGCTGGTCAACCTGTTGATGCGTTTCTACGAACTCAACAGTGGCAGAATCCTGATCGATGGCGTGGATATCACACATCTGAGGCGTGGGAACCTGCGCCGCACCTTCGGCATGGTATTGCAAGATACCTGGCTCTTCAATGGCACGATCCGCGATAATATCGCCTATGGCCGCGAGGGAGCCACCGAGGAAGAGATTGTGCAGGCGGCGAAAGCTGCATACGCCGATCACTTCATCAGAACGCTGCCGGACGGCTATAATACCGTGCTCAATCAAGACGCGACGAATCTCTCACAGGGGCAGAAGCAGTTGTTGACGATTGCGCGGGCCGTGCTGGCCGACCCGGAGATCCTCATCCTGGATGAGGCGACCAGCAGCGTCGATACGCGAACGGAGATGGCTATTCAGAAGGCGATGGGCGAGTTGATGAAGGGCCGGACCAGCTTCGTCATCGCGCACCGGCTCTCGACCATCCGCGATGCCGACCTGATTCTGGTGATGAACCACGGCAGGATCATCGAAAAGGGCACACACAAGGAACTGCTGGCAAAAGGCGGCTTCTACGCCGACCTCTACAACAGCCAGTTTACCGGGCGCACCCTGGAAGAAGTGGGGTAGGATTAATGCAGGAGGACCGCCGGTCCTCCTGCCCTCTATCTTTTGAGAACGGCGGGTGGCTGAGGCGCGGCAGCCATGAAACGCAGTGTGACGGTTGTCCCTACGCCCGGCGTACTCTCAACCATGATCCTCCCACCCTGCGCCTCTATCAATTCCCTGGCAATCGCCAGTCCCAGACCATTACCATCCACGCGCTGCGATTGACGGCTGCGCGCGGGATCGACGCGGTAGAAGCGATCAAAAATGTGTGGCAGAGCCTCAGAGGGGATACCCCGGCCACTATCGCGTACCGCGATACGCACGCCTGACCGCCCCTCGCCGCGTGCGCTAAGTTCAACGCGGCCGCCGGCGGGCGTGAACTTCAGCGCATTCTCGACGATGTTGAGCAAGACCTGCTGGAGCTTGTCGGCATCGGCACGGATCGCCGGAAGCGGCGCGGCAATCTCACGGCGGATCTCCTGGCCCTGCGACAGTTGCAGCGCCTGCTCGTAGACCTTCTCCACCACAGCGCCCACATCGACCTCATCCTCGCGCAGCACGATCCTGCCTTCGTCGATGCGCGCCAGTTCCAGCAGATCGGCCACCAGCCGCTGCATACGTTTCAATTCCGCGTACATTCCCCGCGCCAGCCGGCGCGATGTCTCCATGTCACCCCTGTCGGCGCCGAGCAACAGCATCTCCAGGCTGCCACTGAGCGCGGTCAGCGGCGTCCGCAGCTCATGCGAAACGTCGGAGACAAACTGCTTCTGTCGCGCCAGCGCCGTCTCCAACTGCGCAACCATGCGGTTGAACGAGCGCGCCAGGCGTCCGATCTCGTCACTGGTCGCGGGAACGTCCAGGCGCTCCGAAAGCGCCCCCTCCGCAATGCGCCGGCTGGTGCGCTCCATCACCACCAGGGGATGCAGCGCGGCCCTGATGAGCGGGAGCATCAGGGCAGCAGCGATACACAGTGTGCCGATAATGCTGGTTATCAGGATAAGACTGAAGTTTCTGATAAAATGGTCGATCTGCGCGGTTGGCGTGCTCAGTTGCAGGATGGCAACGGTCTGGGCGTTATAGACAAGCGGCACCAGGATGACGATCTGGCGCTGCTGCTGCCTATCGCGGGCCAGCAGGTAACTGTTATTCTGCCGGGCCTGCGCCAGTAGCTCCTGCCGCACCTCCTGCGGGGATAGCACGACGGAGGGAGGTGTCATGAAGAAGCTATCGCCGGACACGATTATCTTGCCATGCGCGGAGAGAATAGCGGCATGGGCGTCGGGACTGGCGAGTCGCTCGACCAGGGCTTCCGCATGGGGCAGGAAACCGGGAGGCAGCGGGCCTGGCGGCGGCCCCGGAGATCTGCCCGGTATAAAATAATGTCCCTTCATCTTGATCGTAGCCAGCCGCGCCTCGCTCTGTAAAGCGGAGGCTTCGTTGGTGAGGAGATCCCTCTCCGCCGTCCACAGGATCACTTCACCCAGTGCGCTCAACAGCAGGACGAGCAGTCCCAGCACCACCAGTGCCAGGCGCCAGCGGATCGGAATGGCAGCCAGTTTTTTCCCCACTGCCTGGAGCATACTTACCCTCGCAGTACGTAACCGACGCCACGCACGGTCTGAAGCAGGAGCGGCGGGTTGTCGCCCAGCTTCTCGCGCAGGTGGCGCACATAGACCTCGATAATATTATCGTCGCCATTATAGTCGTAGCCCCAGACACGCGCCAGAATGCTATCACGGGTAAGCACCTGGCGCGGGTGCATGAGGAATAATTCCAGCAAATCAAATTCGCGTGGCGTCAGTTCAATGGGGTGCTCATCGCGCGTAACAATGCGCGTCACCCGGTCAAGGGTGATGCCGTGAAACGAGAGTACATCGCCATAATTTTTCCCATGCCGGCGCAACACGGCGCGCACGCGCGCCATCAATTCTTTGAACGCGAACGGCTTGGTCACGTAGTCATCGGCGCCCAGGTCGAGGCCAGCTACCCGATCATCGACCTCCTCGCGCGCCGTAAGCATGATGATAGCGGTATCCCTCAGCGGGCGCAATTGCCGCGTGACCTCCATGCCACTGAAACCCGGCAACATAATATCGAGAATGATAATGTCAAACCTCTGCGTGGTCGCGGCCCGCAGCGCCTCGGGTCCGCTGGTGGCAACCGCGACGTTGAAGCCTTCGTATTCAAAGCCCAGTTGCAAGAAATCTACAATTTGCGGCTCGTCATCCACGATCAGAGCGGTGGGCCTGTTATCCGTCGTATTTCCTTCACTCTGCATGATTATCTACACTTCTTCTTGTTTCGTCCCCTCTGATAAGCATTCGCACGGCTCTGCCACACAAAGGAGGTATAGTGTGATGTGAAAAGGCGCGCTGCGCCTTTTCACATCACACTATACCTGAGGTGAGTACCACAGGCGCGAGCCAGCAAGGCGGCTCTGACCAGATCTTAGCACGGCTTCGCTGCACAAGGGATGTACGGTGTCGTGAGGAAAAATGCGCTGCGCGCATTTTTCCTCACGACACCCATCTCCGGCGAGCGCCGCAGGCGCGAGCCGTGCAGGTGTCGAGAATCAGATTTACTTCTAAGAAAATATAACACAAATCGCTGAAGGCTTGATGCACTTTGCTGAAAAAATGCTGAATTTCCGCTATAAACCTTCCTGAAGTCTCTTCTTCTCGCTGGCATTCAGCATTCTTTCAGCAACGCTACGCCTATTTTTCAGAGAGGTATGGCATGCTATTGGGCAAGTCCGTAAAGTATGTTTCCTTGCCTCAAAAGGTGAAAAATTGAACACAAATCAAGCTACGAAGGAATCCTATCAGCCGATGACTCCAGGATCTTTATACCGGCACCTGGCACAATGGGCGGCCACGCAGCCTGACAAACCCTGCATTATCGAAGCGGAGACGGGCCGCAAGCTCTCATACATTCAGTATCTCACGGTAATCCATGCGCTGCGCGACTTCCTCGGCGACGAGCCGCGCAGCATTGTTCTGGCGCTCCCGGGCGGAATTGCCAGCGCGCTGCTCTGGCTGAGCGCACTGAGCGGCGGCCATGTGCTCATCCCGCTGGCCCCCGACGCCGGTGAGGCTGAGAAAGCGCGTGTGACCGCCAGGTACAGGCCAGACGTAATCGTCGTGGAGCGCACGGAGGACGCGCAGGGATTTGATAGCGCTCATGCCAGCGTCATCACGCGCAGTATGTTCGAACTGCTGCTTGAGCGAGCGCTGCGCCACGAGCAGGAGCCGCGACCCCCGATTGAGGGCCGCGTCTGCCTGACGACATCGGGCAGCACCGGCGAACCTAAAGGTGTGATCCTGACGGAGCGGCAGATCGCCTGGACGGCGGAGCAGATCCACGTCGGCCACCGGCTCACACCACAGGATCGCGGACTGACCGTGCTCCCTTTCTTTCATGTGAACGCACCCGTCGTGAGCCTGTGCGCATCGCTGATGGCAGGCAGCACCGTCGTTATCGCGCGGCGCTTCAGCCGCAGGCGCTTCTGGTCGTGGATCGAGCAGTATGGGATCACCTGGGCGAGTATCGTACCAACCATCCTGGCTATATTGCTGGAGACCGAGAAGCCGGCCTTCCTGCCTGGTACACTGCGCTTCGTGCGGACCGCCTCGGCCCCCCTGCCCGCCGCCGACCTGCTGGCTTTTGAAGCCCGCTTCGGCATCCCGGTCATCGAGACCTACGGTTTATCGGAGGCCGCCAGCCAGATCGTCGCTAACCCCGTGCCGCCAGGCCGACACAAGCCGGGTTCGGCGGGCCTGCCCGCCGGCGTGGCGCTGCGCGTCTGCTATGTTCACAGTGGCGACGGAGAGCGCAGGCTGCGCGACGTGGCTCCTGGCGAGATTGGCGAGATCTGCGTCTCCGGCCCCAGCATCATCCAGGCATATGAGGATGGAGCTTCGCAGGAGTCGTTTCAGGACGGATGGTTCCGTACCGGCGATCTCGGCTACCAGGATGAGGAGGGCTACGTGTTTCTCACGGGCCGCCTGCGCGATGTGATCAAACGCGGGGGCGAGACCATCCCACCGCGCGAGATCGAGGAGGCGCTGCTGACGCATCCCGCCGTGCGCGAGGCCGCCGTCGTTGGCCGCCCCGACGCGCTCTATGGTGAACAGGTGGTGGCTTACCTGGTGATCCAGGGCGAGTGGAACGCGGAACTGGCGGAACACCTTCGCCAGCACGCTGCCCAGAACCTCAGCCCGCACAAAGTGCCGGTTGACTTTATCGCGGTGGATGCGCTGCCAAAAAATCCTACCGGCAAGGTCGCACGCCACATTTTGCGAGCGCGCGAGCAGGCAGAGCACGGCAGGCAGCAGAGACCGGTCCCGGTCTCCTGACCACGCAGCGCCGCAGGCGCCCACAAACAGGCACATCGGGTGAATACCAAAAGAAGTGGGGAAGAAAAGGTGGCTAGCAATTCTCGACCACGGAGACCATACGTTACCGAATTAGATCCGCTGCGCATCGTAACGGCGCTCTGCGTCGTCGCTGTGCACGTATTATCTTTTACTCTCTTTCTCAATCACAGCGACCTGGGGACGCAGATCCAGAACGCTTTTGTCGTCTCGATGCATTTTACCAGGGAGATGTTCATGTTCGTGACGGGCTTCGCGCTTGCCTATGTTTATTATGGGAAGCCCTTCGCGTTCAAGCACTTCTGGAAGAGGCGCAGCATAGGCGTGATTATGCCCTACGTGATCTGGAGCTTCCTCTATGTACTGGTGAATAAGCCAGCATCTTCGCCGCTGCATTTCATCGAGGTAGCAACCATCGCTACCCTCACCGGCACAGCATCCTATCAACTCTATTATATTCTGATGACCATCCAGTTCTATATTCTGCTGCCGGTCTTTTTACTCTTCCTGAAATACGCCGAGCATCGTCCCTGGAAAGTGCTGGGCGTCAGCTTCGCGCTTGAGGTCGTGATGCTCTATCTCGACTACCATCTCCTGCAAAGGGGTACGCTGGCATCTTCAGGCATCTTACAGGTGATAGCGCAATATCAGGCCAGTTTTGTGCTGACCTATCAATTCTTCTTTGTGCTTGGCGGGCTGACGGCCCTCTACTTTCAGCAGGTGCGAGCTTTCCTGCTGCGCCACGGAACGTGGGTTGCCGGCGCATCTCTCCTTGCCATCGCGGCGTTATGGATACACTACTTTCTCCAGATATACTACTACCATGAGCCGATGGATCTCGTGCTCTCCGTTTTGCAGCCAATCATGGTATTCTATAGCCTGGGTGTGATTGCCCTCCTCCTCTGGCTCACCTGCCGCTGGGTCAGCCGCGCACGCCCCGGCGAGCGTCCGTGGGGCTTCCCTTTCTGGCACTCGCTCTCCGATGCCTCCTTCGGCATCTATCTCGTACATGCCATGATCCTGACGGTAGTACTGCGCCAGGTGATTCCGGTCATGCCGGAAACGTGGCCCGTCGCTATCCGCGTTTTCCTCACCTGGTTCCTCGTCGGAGGCGGCGCGACTGCCATCACCGTGATTATGCTGCGCATCCCGCTGCTGAGCCGCCTGGTCGGGCGCGAAGGTCCGACACGCCGGCGCGAACCAGCGCCATCGCCGGTCAACGCACCCGCGCCCGATTACGCGCCCGCTGCCCGGCATCGGGAGGTACAGCAAACTCGGTGATGCACATTCACAAAATAGTCTGGGAATGATAATGTGGATGTGGCAGTTGCGCGGTGCTCTCTGGCCGGGTGTTTGCGCGGCTGAGTCGCGGGCGTGAGCAAGCTAAAGAGCCGGTAATCAGACACTCTCTAATGAAAGGTACATTTGTAGTGCAGAAACAAAAGAGGAGCAGGCTATTCCGGCCGCGCGTAATCGTCATGCTCACACTGGCTCTCGTCTTAGTTACAGCCGGCACGCTGATGCGTGGCAGAATAATACATGGCGCAGTGCGGCGCCTGTCGGCCATTCGCAGCGTAATAACCGGTCAGGGTACCTTTACCACGCATGTATTCACTGATGCCCAGGGCCGCCAGATGACCTATTACCTCTACGTGCCAGCGTACTATAACTCGCAGCAAAAATATCCGCTCGTCCTGCTGCTGCACGGCGGAGGCGAGCGGGGGAAAACACAGAGCACGGCGGATCAGAACAGACAACTCTTGCTCAGCCAGCCCTACGTGCAGATATGGGAGCAGCCGATCATCCAGGATCACTGGCCGAGCTTCATCGTCGTTCCACAGATTATCGGGGGCACACAGCGCTGGGTGAACGTGCCCGCGCAGCATGGCTCCTACAAGCTGCAAGCGGAACCTACGACGCCGCTGCTGATGGCGAAAGAGATTGTGGATGCACTGCAAAAACAGTACAGCGTTGACGCTAACCGGCTCTATATTACTGGCATCTCGATGGGCGCCTATGGTGTGTGGGATGCCATCGAGCGCTGGCCGCATTATTTCGCCGCCGCCGCCCCCGTCGCCGGGGCGGGCGATCCGTCTAAAGCTGCTGTGCTCAAGCAGCTCCCCATCTGGGATTTTCACGGCACAAAGGATACAACTGTGCCGATATCAGGCTCGCGTCAGATGATCTCGGCCATCGAAGCCGCCGGCGGGCATCCACACTATACCGAATTTCCCGGAGCCACGCACGTAATCTGGACCAACGCCTACTCTATGCCTGCATTTCTGCAATGGTTCTTCTCGCAGAAACGGTAATTCGACTCCGGGGTTTGCCCGCGCCCGTGGCGCTCGCCTGAGGGAGTGTGAGGTGTGGCGCAGCCGCAAAGCGGCTGCGCCACACCTCACACTCCCTCTCAGGCACGGCAAAGCCGCGCGAAGGACCGGCCAGAGCAAGTGAAGGCTCCGAGCTTCAGACACATTCTAAGGCCGGTGCCTGCATTCTTACCTTCTCTCGCCTGTTGCTCATGCGGATCCGCCGCGCAATGGTATCGCAATTCTCTTGACAGGAAAGCTTGATCGTCAATATAATTACATATGAAACTAATTGCTGGTGAATATAAAGGGAATGAGCTATGACAACTGATCGTCTGGTGGAGGATGTGCTGGCGCTCTATCATCTCATACGCCGGGCCTCTCATCCTATCCACCAGAAAGAAATGACGCCTGAGCAGTACTGGCTGCTGCGCATACTTCGCCGTCATGGCGCTCTGAGCATTGGCGAACTGGCCCGGATTCTGGGCGTGACGGGCAGCTCTGCGACGACGGCCTGTAAGCGACTGGAAAAGGAGGGCCTGGTCACGCGCGAGCGCCAGAGCGACGACGAGCGCATGGTACGCGTGGCGCTGACGGAGCAGGGGCACGAGAAGGTCGAGGCATGGAGCCAGCGCCGGCGCGCCCTCCTGGTGGAACTGCTCGCGCCGCTCGACCAGGAGGAACAGGAAGACCTGCAACGGCTGCTCGAACGTCTCTTGCAGGGCGCGGATCAGCGAGCCGGGGTAGTAACTACGAAAGGGGAAGTATGGAACACCCAGAGACGATGATCGAAGTGAACGAACTGGTCAAGCGCTTCGGCGAGCATACCGCCGTTGATCGCGTAACGTTTTCCGTGGAACAGGGCGAGGTATTCGGCCTGCTCGGTCCCAATGGCGCCGGCAAGAGCACCATCATCAAGATGCTCACTACGCTCCTGCCGCCAACCGCCGGGCGCGCCTTCGTGGTCGGCTTCGATGTCACCTCGCAGCCGATGTATGTGCGCCAGCGCATCGGCTATGTTCCGCAGGCGCTCTCCGCCGATGGCACGCTCACCGGCTACGAGAACCTGCAAGTCTTCGCCTCCCTCTACGATCTGCCGCGCTCCATACGCGACACAAGGGTACGCGAGGCCCTGGCATTCATGGGATTGCAGGATGCCGCGGATAAACTTGTGCGCACGTATTCAGGGGGTATGATCCGCCGCCTGGAGGTCGCACAGGCAATGCTGCACCAGCCGCAGGTGCTCTTTCTCGATGAGCCGACGGTGGGACTCGACCCGGTAGCGCGTAAGGCCGTGTGGGAACACCTGGGACAACTTCGCGTCCAGAGCGGCATGACTATCTTCTTGACGACGCATTATATGGAAGAGGCCGATAGCCTGTGTGATCGCGTCGCGATCATGCACCTGGGCAAAGTGATGGCCCTCGGCGCACCCTCCGATCTGAAGGCGAGCATCGGTAACGCGGGCGCCACGCTTGACGACGTTTTTGCTCATTATACAGGCAATACCCTGGAATCAGGAGGATCGTATCGTGAAACAGCACGTTCCCGCCGTACCGCGCGACGACTTGGCTGATGCAGTTACTACCAGTCACGGCCCATCATATACACAGGATAATCCCATCAGAGCGGTCAGCCGCTTTATCGCGAAGACGCTCACCATCGTTGGCATCGAAGCGCGCAAGATCCGCCACGATCCGACGGACCTGGTGACACGCGCGGTGCAGCCTGCCCTCTGGCTGCTGATCTTCGGGGAAGTCTTCACGCGCCTGCGCTCGATCCCGACGGGAGGCCGCCCCTACCTGGATTTCATGGCCCCGGGCATCCTCGCGCAGAGCGTGCTTTTCATCGCCATTTTCTCCGGCATCGCCATCATCTGGGAACGCGATCTGGGGATCATCCATAAGTTCCTTGCCAGTCCGACGCCGCGCTCGGCTCTGGTGCTGGGCAAGGCACTGGCGGCGGGCGTGCGCGGTCTGGCCCAGGCGATCATTATCTACGTGCTGGCGCTGCTGCTCGGCGTGCGCATGAACTGGAATCCCCTGGCTCTGCTGGGCGTGATCGTCATTGTTATTCTCGGCGCGGCCAGCTTCTCAACGTTTTCGCTGATTATCGCCTGCCTGGTAAGGACACGCGAGCGCTTCATGGGCATCGGCCAGGTCCTGACGATGCCGCTCTTTTTCGCCAGCAACGCTATCTACCCGGTAGCGATCATGCCGTCATGGCTCCAGGTCATCGCGCGCAGCAATCCACTCAGCTACGAGGTCGATGCCCTGCGCGCGATGATGCTGGCAGGCGGAACGAGCGCAACGGGGCTGGGCCTGGATTTCGCGGTGATGCTATTCGCAACGATTGCGCTTGTATTGATCGGCGCGCGGCTCTATCCCCGCGTGGCGCAATAAAGGGAGGATATCATGTATAGCGGACGCGGGTGGGGTGCGGGAATGGGCGTTATCCGGCAACAGCAGCGCACGCTGAGCTACCTGCAAGGCGGCACCCCCAACCTGCGGCGCACGCTGGCCGGCGTGGGCAGAACGCTCTTTCCCTATCGCTGGAAAGCGCTGGGGGGAACGGCGCTGATGCTCTGCTCGGTAGCACTGGGCCTGATCCCTCCCCTGCTGCTGCGGCAACTGATCGATGAAGCCATCCCGCGCGGCGATCTCCGGCAGGTCGCTCTGCTCGCGGGCTGTATGATCCTCTTCCCTGTGCTCGCAGCGCTGGCGGGCATGGCGCAGAACTACACCAGCGCCATTATCGCGCAGGGCATGATTGCCGACCTGCGCGAGCGGCTCTATCGCCATGTGCTGTCGCTGGGGCTGGACTTCTTTACCTGGACGCGCGCCGGCGAAATTCATTCTCGTTTTCTTAACGATGCGGCGGCCTTGCAGAACGTGCTGACGCAATCGTTCCTGGGCACCCTGGCGAACCTGATCACCGTGCTCTGCACCCTGGCCGTGATGGCAAGCATCAACTGGCAACTGGCGCTGGCAGCATCTCTCGCGCTCCCCGCCTTCGCTCTGCCCGTGCTGCATTTTGGCCGGCGCACTTATACGGCAACTACACGCTCGCAGCAGGCTCTGGATCGCCTTTCGACCCTGCTGGAAGAGACGCTGAGCCTTTCGGGGGCGCTGGTCATTAAAACCTTTGGCACCGCTGCGCGCGAGCAGAAACGGTTTCACATCGCTAACAGAGAGGTGCAGGCGACGCAGGTAGCGCAGGCGCTGCTTGGTCAATGGGCCTCCGTTGCTGTGCAGGGACTTGCCGCCCTGGGGCCGGCGCTTATTTATGGCTATGGCGCCTATCTGGTCATCAGACACGCTTTGCCTCTGGGCACCGTCGTCGCCTTCGCCGCCTATCTTGCCCAGCTGTATCGCCCGGCCTCCTCGCTGGCGGGTGCGAATGCCACCGTCCTGGGTGGGCTGGCTCTCTTTGACCGTATGTTTCAGATCCTCGATCTCTCGCCAACGCTGCGCGCGCCCGCACATCCTAAAGCGCTGCCGCCCGCGCCGGAGCAGGGAATCGCGTTTGAACATGTCTCCTTCCACTACCCCAAAGGCCCCGCAGTGCTGCATGATATCTCCTTCCGCGCTCCAGTTGGTCAGCTCACGGCGCTGGTTGGCCCCAGCGGCGCGGGCAAGTCTACTATGCTCTCGCTTGCCGCCAGGCTCTACGATCCAACGGAGGGTACCGTGCGGCTCGATGGTGTAGCCCTCAAGGACCTGGACGATTCTGACCTGCGGCGCCGCGTCGCGGTTGTCACTCAGGAGGTTTTTCTCTTCCATACAACGCTGCGCGAGAATCTGCTCTATGGCGCGCCCGAAGCGACGGAAGCCGACCTGCTGGCAGCGGTTGAGGCCGCGCAACTGCGCGAACTTATCGACCGGCTCCCCGATCAGCTCGAAACGATAGTGGGGGAGCGCGGCTACCGGCTCTCCGGCGGAGAAAAACAGCGCGTCGCCATTGCTCGCGCGCTTCTACGCCAGGCTCCTTACCTGCTGCTGGATGAAGCCACCAGCTCCCTTGATTCGCAGGCCGAGCGGCTGATCCAGCAGGCATTGGAGACGTTGATGCATGGCAGGACGGTGATCGCCATTGCCCACCGGCTCTCGACGATCCAGCGCGCGGAGCAAATCCTGGTAGTGGATGAGGGGCGCATCGTGGAACGCGGCACGCACGAAACCCTGCTTCAACGCTCGGGACGCTACCAGCGTCTCTACCAGGCCCAGTTCGGCGCATCACGAGAATTGGAGACAGGGGCAAGCCCTGTCTCTACATCCCGCAGGCATACCAGCACATCATAGGGCCAGTAGCGCTCCACGCTGTCAGTTCCATATGCACGGCGGCAAAACCAGCTCGCCAGCGGCCATACAGGCACACGAAACGCGACCAGAAATGCTTGACAGGAGGAACAGGGTTTGTTATACTCTTTCCAGGCACAGCGGTTTCTTACCGGAACCGCTGGCAATGCCAGGTACGGAGAGGTCGCATAGTGGCCTAGTGCGGCGGTTTGCTAAACCGCTGAGGGGGAAACCCCTCCGAGAGTTCGAATCTCTCCCTCTCCGCTTTCCCTTTCGGTTGCTATGACCTCTATTCCAGTCCGTAAACCCTGCCATTATCCGGCAAGCACACCGCGAAATACTCGACCCTTCCTATGCAGGTCCTTTCGCGGGTACTGTGCTTCCCTGGCGAGGTAGATACAGTGTTAAACGCGAAACATTCCCCGTTCTTCTCAATACCTGCTGTTTTGCGCTGCACGCGTATAAGATGGCATTCCTCTCCTCCACGCATGCATATACAGTGATATTTCGCACTATATATTATCTATATCATGAAGTCAAGCTAACGAACGTTTGTCTCTCATGAGAAAGATTGCCAGCGAGCTAACTGCGAACAAATAAGCATCGGCTCTCTCATAGCCTTGACAAATCTCATTCGCTCTGCTATCATCAAGGCGTTAACCAATAACTCATCATAGGGGCATAGCTCAATTGGTAGAGCAGCGCTCTCCAAAAGCGAAGGTTGCGGGTTCGAGTCCTGCTGCCCCTGTTGCATAAACCTCTGGATTTAAACGTCCAGAGGTTTGTTTCATGTTTAAGTTCCTTACGGGCAGCCGATACTTGTGTTGCCTCTAATATCTACATCACATTACCATCAATACCGACCTTCCGCTTTTCCGAATCCGTTGTGTATTAAGATCAGTAGAACGAGTTCGCTTATGAACTCCACAGTATCAAATTTTATCGAAAGAAGCTGAGATCGCCAAATGCGAGGTCCGCTGCGCCAACTGTCATCGCATCAAAACTGGTGAACATAGGGGCTTCTGGGGCAACCTGCTTGATGTTTAAGCGACTCTCATCCTGTGGTATGGGGCCTAGCGCAGTGGCAGTTCGACGAAGAAAGTGCTGCCCTGGCCTGGCTCGGACTCGCACCAGATGCGGCCACGGTGGCGCTCGACAATATCCTTCGAGATCGCCAGGCCCAGGCCCAGGCCGCGTTTCGAGGATGCTTCCGCATCGGGAGTGCGATAGAACGATTCAAAAATATGCTCCTGCTGATCCTTGTCGATGCCGCTGCCATGATCGCGCACGCTTATGAGAGCATGCTCCCCATTCTGGCACACATGCACCTCCACCGGGCTGCCCTCCGGCGAATATTTCACCGCATTACCGATCAGGTTGACCATCACCTGAGCCAGCCGGTCGCTATCAACATGCGTCTCCACAGGTGTTGACGGGAGATCGAGTGTGATCGTGCGCCCGGTCAGCAGTTGTTGATCGTTTACAACCTCGCTGCACAGTTCGCGGAGGTCGCAGCGCCTCTTGCGCAGTTCCATCTTGCCGGTACGGATACTGCTCACATCAAGGAGTTCGTCTATCAACAGCGTCAGGCGCGTCGTCTGCTCGTTAATCCTTGCCAGAGTCGAGCGTATGCTCTCTAATTCCGGCGAGAGTTCTTTCTGCTTCGAGAGCCTGCGCAGGATCAGTTGCGCCTGCCCGCGAATCGTCGTAATGGGGGTTTTCAACTCGTGCGAGGCTATCGAGAGGAAACGGTCTTTCATCTGATTCGCGTCATCGAGCTTCTGATTACTTACCTCCAGCTCCTGCGCATACGATTCCAGAACATGCTCAGCCGCCAGCGCATTCAGCCGCGCCCGCTCGCGCTGCGCCGTAATGATAGCAATGGTGATGCCGGCAACAATGAACGGCAACAACTGGATAGCATCTTCCCAACTTTGCACCCAGAATTTGCCGGGAGTGGCAATGAAAAAGTAATCAAGTAGCAGCGTGCTCACCAGAACAGCGGAGAAGGCAGGGCCAACTCCCCAGAAAATAGCCAGGAACAGCACGGCCAGAAATTCGATAGAGCCGAAGACATAGAAGTGATGCAGCATATGCTCGACGGAGAGCGTGGTCATCAATGCCCGGACCACCAGAGGGATACAGAGAACGTAGCCAACGACGGGTTGACGCCACCGTGGTATATTGCGCACATATCGTTTGCGCAATTCAGCCCTCTGCTCGAAGCTCATGAGCTTGAGGGGATGACCTGTACGACTGCCGGGCCTCTGGCGCTGGCGATTAGCATCAATACTGGATTGGCGTGCTCTCATCGCCGCCTCATATCTCTCCTGTACGGCTTCTTCCATATCCGCAGTCTAACATAACCGGATGAGTTGGGCAACCCTTGTAGCTTTTTCGGATGCACTATGAAATAATCTTTGAAGACCTCAAAATTATTCTACCCCATGCATGTATACGAACGAGCGGGG
>DATGLE010000101.1:0-5981 GCA_035294325.1 Ktedonobacteraceae bacterium
AGTCCCCGGCTGTCGCGATATTGACCATTATAGGGATTGATCGCGGTGGCCTGATCGCAAGCAGGCAAAACTAGCCGGGCGAATTGATCGAGGCTGCCGCTCCAGCAGACGTTGTTCAGTACATCGGCGTTGCCGAGTTGCTGCGCCTCTTGCAAAGTCTGTCTATAGAGCGCCTGCGCGTCCTGAGCGTGCCCGGCCTGAGCAGCGAGATGAGCCTGCTTGAGCTGGTCCTGGATCACCGAGCCATCGACGGGCAGGTTGGGGCACACACGCTGGTAAGCTCCATTGCCAACGAATTGCTGCCATTCGCCCAGTGTGAAGTTGCGATTGGCAATGCTGCACGCGTGAGTCCGCCAGGCTCTGCTCGTAATGTCCCATAAGGTGACATCAAAGTTGAAGGTGTAGTTATCCGAGATGGTTAGCAATTGCTGACCCTGCGGGCTGAACGTCACTCCCCTGATATGAGCGTCCTGGAAGTTATAGACAGGAAGGTGGAAGGGATGAGCGAGGCGTTCTGGCGGTCTGACTGCGATATTCCAGACCGTGACCGACTGCTCGCCTCCTGCCGCCAGCATTCTACCGTCCGGGCTGAACGCCAGCCCCGTCTGGTTATCCAGCGCAACGTTTGGATCGGCGTTCGCAAACGGCTGCCCTGCTGGCTTCATCGTCCTGATATCCCACAGTATAATTGTGCTGTGAATACTGCTATCAATGGAGGCCAGCGTGTGCCCATCCGGGCTGAAAGCAATGCCTCGGACACTGGCCTGGTGGCCTTTAAGCTGCGCAACCAGCCTGCCGGTAGCGATATTCCAGAGGGTGACGGCGTTATTATCGACTGTCGCCAGCAGCGTGCCACTCCGGCTCAGCGCTATACTGAACGTCGTGGTGCTGTTCTGTGCGGCATGCTTGAAGCGGCGTATTACCTGGCCCGTCATCGTATTCCAGAGAAGGATGGCGCCGCTGGCGTAGCCCGCTGCCAGCGTGCGATTATCGGCGCTGAAAGCGAGCGTAAGCAGGGATGGCTCGCTGCGAAAATGGATGATTGGCTGCCTGGTCGTGGCATCCCAGAGGAAGATTGTGCCATCGAATCTGCCGGCAGCCAGTATGCGTCCATCCGGGCTGAACGCGAGGCTTTCGATGGTGAGCGGGCCGCCGTGCAGAATGTTGCTCTGCTGGCCGGTGGGGTTCTGCCGCGCATCCAATGTTGCCAGCAGCATGCCCGCCGCTGCATCGCGCAAAGTCACGTAGCCCTGACTATCTCCCACTGCTATCGTCTTGCCGTCAGGACTATAGGCGGCGCTATACACACGATTTGTATAGTCAATTTTGTGCTGGATGGTGTCCGACGGAGCTATATTCCACATGAGGATTGCTCCGCTGCTGTCGGCGGAGGCGAGCAGCTTGCCATCGGGACTGAAGGCCAGGCTTGTGATACTACTCTGCTGACCGGAGAGTGGAGCGTCGAGGGGCTGCCATAAGCTGGTATCCCACAACTGCACCGTATTCGAGGCTATGCCGGCGGCCAGTTTCGTGCTATCAGGACTGAAGGCGAGGGATTGTACACCCTGCGCGTTTAGCGGGGGCGCCAGCATCTTTTGTGTGGCTACATTCCACAGGAAAATAGAACTGTTGTTATCGCTGGCGGCTAGCATCTTGCCGTCGGGACTGAAGGCGAAATTCCAGATGACGCCGTTAAAGCCTGCAAAAGAGTCAGTGAGCAGCGTCGCGCTTGCCACATCCCAGAGCTGAAGGCTGCCCGTCGTGCTCGTCGCTCCCGGCGCTTTTGTGCTTGCAAGCAACATGTTGCCATCGGGACTGAAGGCGAGGTACGTAATCAGCGAGGGGCCTTTGAAAAGCTGCTGGCTGGTGGGTTTTTGCGCTGCCATGTCCCACAGCAGGATCTCGCCCTGCGTGCAATTGCTGGCACTATCATAGCTGGTGCAGCGGCTGGAAGCCAGCCGCTTGCCATCGGGGCTGAAGGCGAGAGGGGTGATGCTGCTAAAGTGCGGATCGGAGATCTGGCTGCCGCTTTCCAGTTGCGTCAGTTTGGCCCCCGTCCTGGCATCCCATAGCCACAGGCCCTGGTCGTTTGCGCCAGCAAGGAGCTTCCCGTTCGGAGCGAGCGCCCAGTTTCCGATTGCGCCGATCCCGCCGCGAAAATCGAGATGCAGGGGCCGCCCCTCTCGCGTCTGCACGTTCCAGAGGATGATATCCCCACTGTCTTGATCGCTTCCCAGAGTGAGCAGCGTCTGGCTGTCAGGGCGGAAAGCGATCTGGTCCACACCCACGTCGGCTTGAAGCATAGTGAGCAGGCGGGGGCTGCGCTCCAGAGCGCTGAGCAGGCTATCGCGTGTGGCGAAGGTATCCTGGACCTGATCAGCTTTGATGCTCAACAAAAGCGCCTGGTCGATGCGGTTCTGATCGAGTGCGTGAACTGCCAGTGCCGCCAGTGCGTGTGCGGTGGCCTGGCGCGCCTGACTGTTCGCGATATCGCGCTCGCGGACGGCAGTGGTGGCGAAATTCTGGGTAAGCAGGGCGAGCACTATCACGACGATGGAGAAAATGGAGAGCGCGGAGATGAGCAGGCGCTGGCGCTGCACCACGCGCCGCTGCAAAGCGATCTCCCGCGCCTGGCGGATCCGCTCCTCGTTCTCCTGACGCCGGTCCTCTTCGGCGCTGGCCTGTAGAAATGTCGTTTCGTCTCTGCTCGGCGTGTTGCGCCCGGCCCACACCCGGGCCTCCGCAAGCTTTGTGCCCCGATACAGGCGATCCACAGGCCGGCCTCGCCGCAGCCAGTCGGCGGCGTCCGCGCTGACCGTGCGCTGAAGGGCGATATCATCGCGTGCCTCCCGGAGCCATGCCGAGAGGCGCGGCCATTCGCGGATAAGGGCCTCGTGACTGACCTCGATGGTCGGTCCGCCTCCTGTTTCGCCGCTGAAGAGCAGGCGAGCGGTGATGAAGGCATCGACCACAGCGCCGATAATGGCTGCTTGCTTGGGATCGGGGAGCGAGAGTTCGGCCAGCGTAGCGCGGCGGCGCGTAGTATCATATTCTGTAACGCCTGGATTGATCAGACGCAGGAAGAGCGCCCGCGCCATGTGGCGATGCTCCGGCGATGGCAGCGAAGCGTAAGTGTTCTCGGCATGCCTGACCAGCGCGCCCTTCACTCCACCGATTCTCTGATAAGCTTCGAGCGTCAGCCAGCGGTCATTGCGCTGCTGAAACAACTGGTCCAGCGTAAACTCCAGCAGGGGCAGCGCGCCCGCCTGGCCCTGCGTCTCGAAAAGTAGATCGCCGACCAGGTTGCCCTCAAAGATCAACTGCACATCGGGCAGTGCAGCCGGCCCCTCGATGACCTCCCGTAGATCCTCGATGTCCATTGGCAGCACCGGCGCGTGCCGCGCCTGGATCAAGCGACTGAGCGCCGGGTAGTGCATCGGGCGATCATAGAAGTCCGCGCGCAGCGTTAGCAGGACCACGACTGGTCCCCGGGGTTCCCTTGCTGCCGCCACCAGCAGATCGATAAAGTGGCGGCGCTCTCGTTCACTGATGGCAGGAGAGAATATTTCCTCGAACTGGTCAATCACCAGCACGACGCGCGCGCCAGAGCGTCCGACCATGTGTGTAGCCAGCAGGTGCAGTCCGCGTGCCGCATCGTTCTCCAGATCCTCACGAATGCTGTGCACGCTTCTTTGCCGTAACTGCGCTGAGAGTGTGAGGGCCAGCGCCTCGCAGGGACGCCTGCCCGGCACCAGTGGGTCGAGATAGATCCACTGCGCGCTGCCGGTCAGCGCATCGTCTTGCAGCTTTGGCAGCAGCCCGGCCATGACCACGCTCGACTTGCCCGACCCGCTCGGCCCGACCACAGCCAGCAAACGCCCGGGCTGTTCCGTCCTCAGCATTTCCTGCATGCTGCCCAGCAATTCGTCGATCAGCGCGCCGCGCCCGAAGAAATCGGCGGCGTCGGCGCCGGTGAAGGGGCGCAGCCCCTTGTAGGGATTGCGCGGCTCGCCCTGGAGCGTCGGTACAAGCGAGAGCGAATGCAGCGAGTCCATTGTATCTTCGCCGAGACAGTCAGCAATTTCGTCGAGGGCGATCTGATAGCGTGTACCGCGCGCATCGATGACCTCAATCGGCATCGTTGTGCCCCAGGCATCGAGCAGCCTGGTAGCAATATCGTCTCCCGCCATCCAGATAAACACGACGCGACGCCGGTATATGGCCGCGATGCGCATATGCTCCCTGATGCGGCGTGAGGCGCGCGACTGAGGAGTGATGACGACCAGGGCGAGCGCGGCGGCGCGGATAGCCTGGCGCACGACGTTTTCCTGATCGAGTTCCCGCGCTTCGTCCGCGAAGGCGTCGTTGGTGAGCAGAATGCCGCGCCTGCCCAGATCAGCTTTGAGCTTCGCGGCGAAGGCGGTATCGGCGGAGGCTGCGGAGAGGAAGATCCGGCGCTGCGTCCGTGTGTCGGCGCTAACCTGCTCGGATGAGACGGACGACGCCGGGCGTTGAATGGCTCTGATCGGGATTGTAACCTGCGTATCGTCAGGCTCCGGCTCTTTACACGCCTGTTCGAGCGCCCGCGCGAAGTTTTGTACGCTGGCGAAGCGCTGCTGCGGATCTTTTGCCAGCGCCTTGAGCACCACCGCTTCTACCTCCGCCGGCAGCTCCGGCGAGAGTTCGCGCAGGGGCGCAGGAGCGCTATTCAGGTGCTTATGCACAATCTCCCAGGGATTGCCCTCGAAGGGACGAGCGCCGCAGAGCCATTCGTAGGCCACCACGCCGAGCGCGTATTGATCGCTGGCGAACGAGGGCTTGCCGCGCAACTGCTCCGGGGCCGTGTATGGCAGGGTGCCTGCCATTTGCTGCGTGCTGAGCATGTCGGGCGAGGGCGCCAGCAGGGCCAGTCCGAAATCGCTGAGGAGAACGTGCTGCTCGGCATCGATCAAAATGTTTTCTGGTTTGACATCGCGATGAATGATATGATGATTATGCGCGTATTGCAGGGCCGCGCTGACCTGGTTGATGTAGGATACCGTCGTGGCGAGGGAGAGACGCGAACCCTGGGGATGACGCTGCCGCGCCGTGCCGCCGGTGGCGTACTCCATGACCAGGAAGGGCATGCCCCGGCTCTGATCGATGCCGAAATCGAGTACGCGCACAATGTTGGGGTGCCTCAGGTTAACCAGCATCTGGGCTTCGCTGAGGAAGCGCTGCGCCTCCTCGTGCGAGAGCGAGACACGCAGCACCTTGAGCGCTGCACGGCTTCTCAGGTAGCGATGCTCGCCAAGATAGACCTCTGCAAACCCGCCCTGTCCCAGGAAACGGACGAGGCGATAGTTGCCCAGTAGTTGCCCGCTGCGATCAGGCATATGTGCACTCCTTGCGGTAGCGTAGGAGGTGTGCGGTTACAGGTTTTGCATGGTAGCGATGACTATCGATGGCCTATATAAGGGAGAGACGTGTTTCCTCTGGGAAAAACAAATGGATCTCACCTGGACTTTATATGATAAACGTGGGCAAGGGGCAGAATTTGTCGTCGCGCAGGAGGATGCTGCGATGCCAAAAGATGACGCTCACTCTTGCGTTTATGTGTTGCTGAATAGCATAATTTATGAAAAAAACGATATGCAGGTGCTTGTGCTCCTGAAGCATTCGCCTGATAAATTATGGTTGTAGCAAATGCGTGAAGCGCATTTGCTACAACCATAATTTATACCCCTGGCGCGGCGGAGCCGCGCGAATCCCAGCAAGAATACTGAGAAGCAGACATACTCTTAAGAATATGTCTGATTGCCAGCACCGCCACCTGCTCGCGCCGCAGGCGCTCGCCGAGCATTGGCGCGGCTGCGCCGCGCCAATGCTCGGCGAGCGCACTGAGCACCGGACACTTTCTAAAGAAAAGAAAGAAGAGAGGCGAAACAAGGCTTTTAGCCATATTTATTGGCAATTCCAATGATTACACGATGTATGCTGCG
>DATGLE010000102.1:0-26654 GCA_035294325.1 Ktedonobacteraceae bacterium
TGTAGCCGCTGATGCGCGCGTCTCCATGCAGCATATGCTCGACTTTGAAGAGCAACTTCGGCTCTTGAGCCGTGATGTTATCGAAGATGAATACGCTGCGGAAGAGCGGACCACCTCCGACGATCTCGCGCGCGACGACCATTGCCTGTAAGCCCGGCCTATCCAGCAGGTTGCCGCATGTGACTCGTTCGGCGACAGTGATCCTGGGCGGCTTTGAAACAAAAGGCGTCCAGTGAGCCGGATCGCCAACTGCCGCCGGGCATGGCACCTCACCCAGCGCCACGCCCGGCTCCGGGCTGAGCAGGACCTTGCGCATGACCGCTGTGTAGATCTCGTCGCTGATGCCGCCATTGGCCTCGTAGACGGCAACGATGCCCTCCTGTGGTCCTGCCTTGAAGGTTGTGGTATAGACAACGTTGGTGGTGTAGTTGGCATTGCCCATCCCACGATCACCTGTGATCTGCGCATGTCCCACATCGGCGTAGGCATGGTCGTAGACCACGGCACGGCCAATTACGGCCTCAAACGCCGCTCCTGTGCCCTCAAGTGTAACCGGGCTGGTGATGAGCGAGCGCGCGTCGATGTTCTTCAAAGTGAGCATCGTCGTATCTTCAACCGCGATCACAACCCACATATTACGGGCATTGCCCTCTAACCTGGAAAGCGTCACCCTGACCGAAGGACCCTGGCCGCTCGCGCCTTGCGGGAAGGCTTCTTGCACAAGAACAGTGGCAGAGACATCCTTCGCCCCGCCTCCGCTCAACAGCTTCGTGGTGATGCTCCGCTTCCAATCGAAGAAGGTTGTCGCCAGGGCTTTCGACACCGCCTGGGCATCATTCTTCCAGGGTTGATGGCCCGCCCTGACCTGCGCCTGGTCGGCTTCGGCCTGATAGCGCGTCAGATCGGGGAAGATGCCTGGAAAAGCGGTCTGCACCAGCGTGCCCTTTGCAGCCGACCAGTCGAACTCGCGGAAGAGATCAGGAGTCATTGCGGATACAGGCTTGCCGGCATTGTGAGCTGCATTCCTGTCCACTTCCGCTGTCATGATCGTGTTGTAGCCACTGATCCTGGCATTCCCTTTGATCAGTCCTTGCAGCAAGAAGATGCGCGTTGGATGCGAGCTGGTGATGTTGTTGAACACGTAAACGTCCAGCGTGGCGTTCGTGTTGTTGTGGCGTACCAGCACCATTGCTTGCTGTGAGGGGTTATCCATGATGTTCGCACAACTGATACTGACGACCTGTCGCTCGCCGTTGTTCGTGCCAATGATAGCATTCCAGCGCGCGGGATCACCGATCCCCGGCGGGCAGGCTCGTGGCCCCAGCACGACACCGGGTGCCGGTGCCGGTGTGGTTTCCGTGCCGGGTCCTACCGGCGCCGGGATTACGCCGTCTGTACCGGGTGTTCCTGGCTTCGGCGTTGTGGCTGTTCCCGGCGTCGGCGTCATCCGGGTCGATGGTGCTGTTGGCGCGGTTGGTGCCGGCGTCACCTGGCTTCCTGGACCGCGAACCAGCCCCGGAACAAAAGCGGCACCAAGACCCAGCGCCAGCGCGAGGACTACCACAATTGCCGCAATTGCCGCCCATCGGTTACGTTTTGGGCGAGGAGGCGGTTGAGGAGGCGGGAAACTCTGCACAGGAAAAGTCGGCTTATCCCACACAGGAGGAGACACCTGTGGCGGAGGCTGCGACTCCTTATCAACGTTATGATGGGTTCGCATTGGTTTGCTCCTTTGCAAACGGCTACCTGCCGGTAGCATGAACGATCCAGAGATATCGTACAGCCGGCGGGTATCAATCCCATCACTTTTTGCCACAGCGCATCACAGGCATATCACAGTATTAAATGAATGTGAATCTCTGCTATACATCTGCATGATGTCGACCTGTATTTCTCTGGCTAGTGTGCAGAGCGTCTCATCAACCGCTGTTTGACCAGTTGGACCAGCAGCAGGTAGATGGTCGTCATGACCACCAGGAAGAGGAAGTAGAGCGCTGGCAGTGGCGTAAAGCCGAGCGGCCCGGCGAGCGGCGTATAGGGTAACACGATGCCAACCGCCACAATCACGAGCGTGGTAATCGCCAGTGGGCGACTGGGGCGACTGCGCAAGGGATTGCCTGCGGTACGGATGATCAACAGGACCAGTGTCTGGGTTGCCAGCGATTCCACGAACCAGCCGGTGTGAAAGAGCACCGCGCCTGCCTGGAAAATGCGCAGCAGGAGCAAGAAGGTCAGGAAGTCAAAGATCGAGCTGACCGGTCCAATGAAGATCATAAAATTACGGATCAGGTTGATATCCCAGTGCTGCGGCTTTTTGATGTAGCTCGGGTCGACGGTATCGGTAGGGATCGTCACCTGCGACAGGTCATAGAGAAAGTTGTTGAGCAGGATCTGGGTGGGCAACATGGGCAGGAAAGGCAGAAACACGTAGGCGCCGGCCATACTGAACATATTGCCGAAATTGGAGCTGGTACCCATGAGCAGATATTTGATCACATTGCCAAAGGCTTTGCGTCCCTCCAAGATCCCATTATGCAGAACCCGCAAGCTCTGCTCAAGCAGGATAATAGCGGCAGCGTCCTTAGCGACATCGACACCTGTGGCGACCGAGATACCTACGTCTGCCACATGTAACGAGGGGGCGTCGTTGATGCCATCCCCGATATAGCCGATCACATGTTTGCGGCTCTTGAGCGCCAGGATGATGCGGTTTTTCTGCGCCGGCGAGACGCGCGCAAAGACGTTGACCTGCTCGGCAACCTGGGAGAGCGCGGCATCGGACATCCGATCCAGTTCGCTGCCCAGCACGATTCTGCCATCATCTAACCCGACCTGCTGGCAGACATGGCGTGTGACCAGTTCGTTATCGCCCGTCAGGATCTTGACCTGCACGCCATCGCTTTTGAGCGCCTGCAAGACTTCGGCTGCGTCCGGCCTGGGAGGATCGGCAAAGGTCAGAAAGCCGAGCAAGACCAGCGCCTGTTCATCCGTCCTGTGGTAAGCGGATTGGTGCGCCACCAGGCGATAGGCGACTGCCAGAACCCGATAACCTTGCGCGCTGAGAGTCTGGTAGAGATGCACGTATCGCGTGCGTGCCTCCTCATCGCCGTCAGAGAACGTTTTGCACTCTCCGTTCACCTCGTAAGTGGAGCAGAGGGGAAGGATACTTTCCGGCGCTCCTTTGGTAATCAGGAAGCGTTCGTTCTGGTGCTCAACGACCACCGAGAGGCGGCGCCGCTCAAAGTCGAAGGGAATCTCACCCACCTTGCGATATCCCGCAGTATCAACCCCACGATGCCGCAGAATGGCTTCATCCAGTGGGCTTCTGATCCCGCTCTCATAAGCACTGTTGAGAGAACTCAACAGCAGGACGCGCTCAGATGGCTTCCCCTGGAGGTCGAGAGCGCCTTCCAGTTGCGTCTGGCCGCTGGTCAGCGTGCCCGTCTTATCGCTACACAGGATATCGATGCTGCCAAAGTTCTGAATGGATTCGAGGTGCTTGACGATCACTTTATGCTTTGCCATGCGCAAGGCGCCCTGTCCCAGCGTCACCGTCGTAATCATAGGCAGGAACTCCGGAGTCAGCCCGACGGCCAGCGAGATGGCAAACAGCACTGTCTCGAAGGGCGGATGATGACCCAGAATGCCGACCAGGAAGATAAAAAGGACCAGGAAGAACACGGTCTGCATAATGAGCAGACCAAACCCCTTGATCCCGCGCTCGAACTCGGTCTGCGGTGGACGAGCGGCCAGGCGCTCGGCGATATCGCCAAAGGCGGTATGGCGGCCCGTGGCGGTAATCAGGGCAGTAGCTGTACCACTGACTACCGAGGTACCAAGAAAAACGCGATTGCGCGCCTCAGCGGTGCTCTCCGAGGCGGCAGCCTGGTCGTCGGCGCTTTTCTCGACTGGCAGCGATTCGCCAGTGAGTGCCGCCTGTTGGACATGGAGATCAGTGGCCTGGACCAGCCGGGCATCGGCGGGAACCAGATCGCCGGCTCTGAGCTGGATCAGATCGCCCGGCACCAGGTCGCGGCGAGGTACCTCCATCCATGTGCCATCACGCAGCACCGTCGCTGTTGGGGCTACCCCGGCCCGCAACTTCTCGACAGCATTCTGTGAGCGATAGGTCTGCGCAAAATTGAGGATGTTGCTCAGCAGGACAATGGCAATGATGATACTGGCGTTGATGTGGTCGCCGAGTATCGCCGAGACAACGGCGGCAAGCAGCAGGATGGCGACCAGCGGATTCAAGAACAGGCGGAGGAACTGGATCGGCCCTGAGCGGCGCTTCACCCTGCTCGTCTCGTTTGGGCCGTAAATACTCAGTCGCTTGCGCGCCTCCTGGCTGGTCAGTCCCTGCTCGCTGCTCTGGAACTGCTCAAACAGCGTTTTCAGCGGGAGGGAGTAAGTTCCAGCGCTTTTCTCCTCAGAGGGAGCCTGCGTCGCCCGCGGATGGTGTGATTCTTGCATAGGCTGCTCCAAATGGCCTTTCGGTGAGCAACTTCAGAATCGGCACTAATATCGGAAGATCGCTGCGGCCAGCGCTCCTCCCGGTATCTCGGCATGCCTGACGGCGTAAACGGCACCGTCATGCAGCAGCACCTGTGCTGCCATGCGGCCCAGCAGTTCTTCATCCCCCACCCTTCTGGGGCTATGGACATCGAGAGTCATTGTTGTTGCATCGAAGATGCCCCACAACTCCTCATCGCTGGCGATAAACAGGCTCATGACGCGTCCGGTACTGGCTGCCCGCGCGATTTCCCCCAGGTCCTGTGAGGTGCGCTCCGTCCCTGCAAGCTCCTGGTAGGCTGCGGCAGCCGCTTTCTGCTCCTGGAGCATGGAAGGTTCAACCAGGGGCCAGGCAAGCTCTCGCAGTTCCTCATCACTTAGCTTATCCGGGTTGCCAGCCAGTCCTTGTTCCAGCAGGAAAGGATAGGTATTTGCCTCCTGATAGAGCGGCTGAAGGTAGTCTACTGCGGCAAGCACAAGGGGTGCCTTCTGGTCATGGAGAACCGCGTGCAGCCCATGATTGATCTGCTGAAAGTAGCTCAGGATATCGTCTTTGATCGTATCGGTGCCAACACCCTGTCCATGAAAGATCATGGCCTGTCCTCCACTCACTCTCCCGGAGCCAGCCGTACCACTATGATATTGTAAATCGTTCTCTCGTCGCTTGTGTGCCAGAACACGAGCAAGATTTTTCGGAACAGCCTTCGGTAAATGGACCTTCTGCTCCTCGTAGCGAGTGCAGGCCAGGAGTCGGATATGATTCTGTGAGAGCGCCAGAATGTAGAAGCGCTCATCATTGCCAGCGAGTGGCAGCAGAGGTTTCAGAAAGAAGTGTTCTCCGATGATGACTCGTGCCTGAGGACCATAGGGAAGGCGATAGAGCCGGAATACGTTCGGAGAACGCAAGATTGCCAGGCCATTCGCAGGATGTTCCCAGAGCGGGCGCTCCTCCAGCAGCGCCTGTACAGGTTCAAGTAGCGTTTCCTGCTCTGCAAGCGCGAGTTGCTCAAGAGTCGGGCTGCCTTTCATCTCTCGCAATAATTGCTTGAGCAAGAGCCTGCCCTGCCTCCGCTCTCTTCCGGCTCGCAGTGTCGGAAGGAATATCGAAATGTGGGGGCCGCTCTGTTCCGCCAGCAAGACCTTGAGTTCAGGGCGAGTGATCGCATACATGGCGTTTTGCTCCTTAGAAAGATGTCGTCGCGTCTGGACCAAGTATCTCACTTTCACCTCACAGAAGCTTCCCAGGAACCCTATGCTTTCTCTCAAACGCATCACATTCTCAGCATCCTTTACGGAGGCGCCTCCGACCAGGCACAGGCATTGATTGTGAGGCTTCCGTGAGGCGAATCTGACCGGGTGTGAGCCATCCGTGAAATCAGCCTGCTATGGTGTTACCTGGTAAGAAGTGATGTGAAGAGGGAAAACCGGTATTCAGCAGAAGGGAAACCTGACCATGCAAGCACAGACTCGGCAGCAGGCAGTAACAGCATTGACGCCGCCTGACACCTGGATGAGCATGGTGGAGGCGCTGCGCGCTTCCTGCCTCTCCTTGAGCGAGACGCAGGGCAACGAATCGGATGTGGAGGTGATTCAGACACACGCCTCCCTGGTTCTGCTCCTGGCCTCGCGAGTTTATAAGCTCAAGAAGCCGAAGAATTTTGGCTTCTTCGACTACTCCACGCCTGCTCTGCGCCGCCACTTCTGCCAGCAGGAGGTCATCATGAACGCGGCGCTGGCGCCAGGCGTCTATCTCGGCGTCGCTCCGGTACTGGCTTTTAAGAGCGGGCACATGCGCTTCGGGGAGCCAGTCTCGCCCGAGGCCGTGCCACAGCCGGGCGAGAAGGTCGGTGGGGCCTCCGTCGTTGACTATGCGGTGGTGATGGAGCGCCTGCCGGAAACGGCAACACTGGAAAGCTACGTGCGCGAGGACAGGGCAACGCCGCACTTGCTTGAAGAGGTTGCCCGGTTCGTGGCCGCTTTTCATGCTGAGGCGCGCACCGGTGAAGAGATCGCGCGCTCTGGCAGCCTGGAAACCATCCGGTACAACTGGGAAGAGAATTTCAGGCAAATGCAGCCCTACATCGGGCGCACACTGGATGCAGCCACCTACGCACGCATCAGCGACTATGTTTCGCGTTTCCTGATAGCGCGCCAGGCGCTTTTCTCCGGCCGCGTGCGCGAGGGGCGGATTCGCGATGGGCATGGAGACCTGCGCCTGCAACATCTCTACCTCTTGCCCGCTGCCGCCAACGATGCCGGACAGCGCATCGTGCTGCTGGATCGTATCGAATTCGCCGAGCGCTTTCGCTGCGGGGATGTCGCCGGCGAAGTCGCGTTCCTGGCGATGGAGCTGGACGCACTTTCTCGTGCGGACCTTGCCGATGCCTTTGTCTCGGCCTACATCGCCCGGACCGGCGATGTAACCCTGCGGGAACTGCTGCCGTTCTATCTGTGCTATCGCGCCTGCGTGCGCGGGAAGGTGGCCTCGTTCCAGCTCGATGAAGCGGAGGTGCCTCTGGCCGAGCGTGAAGCGGCGCGCGAAAGGGCCAGAGCGCTCTTTGCCCTGGCCGGGCACTATGCCAGTGGCGCGCCCGAGGCAATGGTGATCATGGTCGGTGGATTGATGGGAACCGGAAAAAGCACGCTGGCCCGTGCACTCCACGAGACTACCGGTACCCCGCTCCTCTCCTCTGATCTCATGCGCAAGCGTCTGGCAGGGCTTGATCCCCGGCAGCCCCAGGCGGCGGCCTTCGGGCATGGCATCTACACACCGGCATGGACGAGACGCACCTATCAGGAGCTGGGCAATGAGGCCGTCGAGGCACTGGCGCAGGGGCATTCCGTCCTGCTGGACGCCTCGTTTCTGCGCCGGGTGGACCGGGTGAGTCTGGCGCACAGGGCGGTACAGCGGGGCGCGCCAGTTCTCTTCATCGAATGTGTCTGTCCCCGTGATACTGTGCTGGCGCGACTGGCCCATCGATGGAGCAAACGCCTCCAGGGCGTGCAGGCATCTCGTACAGACAATCAGATAGCCTCGGATGGCCGGCCCGAACTCTTTGAGGCGCAGCGGGCACAATGGGAATCTTTTTCGGCAGCCGCAGAGCCGGCGATACGCCACCTGGTCGTGCATACAGATCAGCCCCTCGCGCACACGCTGGAGCTGGCGCTTGAGGCTATTGGCTGGCCGCGCCTGGTATGCCGTATCGATGAGCGCGGTCACGCTCCTTTCCCATAGCCTTGTTCTCGAACTGTGGATCGTGGGAGGAGCATGCAGCACCCCGGTGGCGCCGCCCTCCAACTGCATCTCGATCACCTGTGGCACCGTCCCCCAGAGATTCTGGCGCCCGGCGGCTGACCGGCTATTGGCAAACTCCCCCATGAAAGTGGAGGGGATAATGGGGTAAATCGCGATGATCTCGCTCAGGGCGTAAGCAACGGCGCCACTGCTTCATTGCCTTCACGGGTGATGTGCCTGGGTTCCATCATGATGCTCTTCTCAGTCTGGCAGGGTCTCATGAGAACAGCCAGGCGCCCGGCTTGCGCCGGGCGCCTGCTGCTCGTGTGACTGGCTCTTTCCGACCATCTCTCCGCCGGCCAGCTCAACTCACCGCCGGTCGCGGGTGGGCAGGCTGTCGATGGAGCAGCGATCCGGTCCAGGGAGTACCCAGGAGCGGCAGCAGATAGCGATCCACTCCGTAGTAGCCGGCGATGCGCCAGGCCAGGATTACAAACAGCGCCAGGAAGCCCAGGATCGGGTTTGTGCTGACGGTACCGGCCAGCAGGTAGTTCATGTTCATGAAGGCACCGAAGAAGGCGGCAATTCCGGTGAGAAGTCCGAAGATCAAGGCCAGACCCACCAGCACCTCTCCAAAGGTGACCACGTAGGCAAACACGGCGGCGTTGGGGATGACCACGGCTTGCAGAAACCAGGCGTACCAGCTCTGCACAGCCGGATGCGCTCCCCCGGAGAGCGTGAGTGCCCCTTTGGCGAAGCCGACAATGGCCGCGCCATCGTGGCCGCTAAAGACCCAGGGATTACCAACTTTGGTGCCAAAGCTCGCGTCGAGCGAGAAGGAGGTGCCGGTCAGTTTCTCCAGGCCGGCGGTGAGCCACTCGTAGCCCAGATAGAGGCGCACGATCAGCCAGACCCAGGCCATGCGCGTATCGGCAAACAGGAAGCGGGCCAGAGGAGGTTCAGGAATCTGTGTGACTTCTTTCGGATGGATCGCTTGCATATTCATATGTATTCGCTCCTTTGCAGTAAAGTATCACTGCTTCTTTTGGATTCAACTCGAAGAGTTCTTTTCTTCGCCGGATGACTTGCTTCATCCGACACCCAGAGTATAGGCGCTGCCCCTCACAGCCGCATCTCGGCACCCGTGAAAAGCCTCACAGCCGCGTCACAACCACGGAGCAGTCCTTTACCAAACGTTTAAGAGATTGAGCCTGGACAACTTCATGACCAGGGGATGACGCTCCAAATCAACCGAACAGTCGATGGGAGCGTCTGTTTACCAGGAGACCGGTGGTACAATGGCATAGTGAACGAACAAACGCTTCCGGCAGTTCCCATCAGGGAAAACAAGCCCTTCTGGCCCGCTGGAGACAGCTATCCTTCTTCGCAATGGATGGGGTAAAAAATCTATGGGCGAGGCAGATCTTTGCTGAGGCAATACAGCCCGGAAGGCAGGAACTCTACCGCTGAGATCCTCCCGCACGGTTAGTATCGGGGTGCGCGGACTTGAACCGCGGACCTCATGGTCCCAAACCATGCGCGCTACCAACTGCGCTACACCCCGTCGCGTGTACCTGACTATAGCATGCCTGCTGTAACATGTCAAGTGTCGCCGGCGTAAGGTCCAGGGCTTTTCCATTCTTGATGGGCACCCATCGCACCTGCGTCCACCGGGGCTCCTCGGCGCGCCTGGTGCGTCAATGGCCTGAGCATGGGAAAGCCCTGGCAAGGAGAGCCGGGGACTTATCCGCTGTGCGTAAAGCGGCGCACGAAACGGTACTTCTCTTCTTCATGAATGAGGCCGCCGCCCTCGTGCCCGTTGTATGGATATACCTTGAGTTCCTTCTCGCAGGTCAGATGGTTGTAAACGGCAAAGCCGGTCGAAGCCGGGCAGATGGTGTCGAGCAGCGCAACCGAGAGCAGTACGGGACAGGTGATCAGCGGCGCCATGTTCATTCCGTCAAAGTAGCTGAGCGTGCGGTAGCCTGCCTCGACATCCCACGGATGCTGCTTCCAGTAATTTATGAGTTCGATGTAGGGACCATCGATGAAAATCTCGACGGCGCGGCGAAAATGGCAGAGATATGGCACATCGGGCATCGCAGCGGTAATACCTTTGTCACGCGCCAGCGCGGCGACCGCCAGCGTCAGACCTCCTCCCTGGCTGGCGCCACTGATGATAATCTGGCCCGTTTCGGAGCGCGAGCGCACAAAATCGATGGCGCGTACACAATCCATGTAGGCAAAACGATAATAATAGTTCTGCTCGTCGAGCAGCCCTCTGGTCATATAGCCCTGCATCGCGCCGCTGGCATAACGGTGATTGTCGGGCGTGTCGCCACACTGGCCGCGCGTATCCACAGCAAATACGTTGAAGCCCTGGAGCGCCCAGCCAAGATATTGCGCCACATGACCTTTACTGAGATTATAGCCATGATAGTACACAATCGTCGGTGTGCGGCCATCCCGCACCAGCCGATACTCCTCTTTGGGGACAATATACCAGCCACAGATGCGCGTGCCCTCACCAAAACCATCGTATCGCACGCGGTAAACAGTGATGCGCTCCACAGGGTAAGCGCATTCCTCTAGAGTCGCATTGAGCGGCTGCGCATCGCTCTCGGAGAGCGTTCTCTGCCAGAATACCTGGAAATCATCCTGTGCTGTTAAAGATGGTTTATACTGTTCCAGTTCGGCCAGCGACATATCGACAAACATCGCGTCCTGTTTCCTTTCTTCTGTTACTCTATGGGATACATCAAGCTGGAAGATCAATTTCCAGGCCGTCGAGGGCGAAATAGAATGGAATCCCCTTAACCATTGCGCTTCTATAATTATTGAGCTTCTGGAAAGGGATTGTCAATGCGCCCTGCTTGACGGCAAGGGATAAGATGAGGATAGTATGGAAAGAACAAGCGATGTCGTGATCGTGGGAGGAGGAGTCACTGGCTGTGCTATTGCCTATTTCCTGCGCGACAGGCAGGTATCTGTCACGGTGTTAGAGCGCGGCGAGATAGGCGGCCAGGCGTCGAGCGCAGCCGCCGGCCTGCTCGCGCCGCTCGGTCCGCTCTCGGGACCGGGACCGTTCGCCGATTTACTCCTCTCAGGTTTTACTGCACTGCGCCGGCTCATCCCGGAACTGGAAGAGGAGAGTGGTCTTCGCCTGGGCTATGAGCAATGTGGCGCCCTGCGCACAGTCAGCAATCCTAAGCGCGTCGTCCACTTACGGCAGAGGCTCGACAGGTGGCAGTCGCTTGGCTTGCAGCTCTACTGGTTGAGCGGAGAGGAGGCACGCAGGCGCGAGCCGCTGCTGGCCGGCGAGGTGTGCGGCGCCGTCTACGCCCCCGAAGAATCGCAAATCGAGGCGTCCCACGTGGTGCAGGCTTTTGCTCGCGCCGCGCGAAGGCGGGGCGCTCGCATCTATCCCCACCAGGAGGTCAGCGGGCTGCTGACGCACACAGCAAAGGTAATCGGCGCCGTCACTACGCAGGGCGAAACGGTCTCCTGCGAACAGCTCATTATCGCCTCCGGCGCCTGGGCCGCACAATGCGCTGCATGGCTTACCATCAGGATGCCAATCTCTCCGCTGCATGGACAACTGCTGGCGCTCTCACGGCCCGCGCTCCCCCTGCGACACCTGGCTTTCGGTGAGGCCATCTACCTGGCGCCAAGAGGAGATAAAATTCTTGTGGGCGCGACCAGGGAGGAGCGGGGCTTCGATACGATGACGACGCAGGAGGGGACCTCGTGGCTGCTGAGCAGGGCGACGCGGCTGGCGCCGGCTCTGCACGAGAGCCGTATAGAGGCGCGATGGGCCGGCCTGCGTCCGAAGACGCCGGATAGCCGGCCTATCCTGGGCGCCGTCCCTGCGTGGGAAAATGTGCTGGTGGCCGCAGGACACAACAGCGTCGGCATCATCCTGAGCGCGATTACCGGCCAGTGCATCGCGGAAATGGCGACGACGGGGCGTGCGCCGGCGATCATTCAACCCTTCTCTATAGAACGCTTCAATGGGCAGGATGAGGGGACGGGGCGTCCCGTTACCTGGTCGCAGTGAGCGCTACATAGCCAGACTGGCCTGCACGGACCGCAATCAGGCACATCTGTAAAGAACCCGTATGTGCCTGGACAGCTATTCCTCCGCTATGCTAGCATTAATATAGCTACTATTTTTCTGTTGGTAGCTGCGCGATTTATCGCGTCTCGTTGACCTTGTAGTGCTTCCATGCGCGATAAATCGCGCAGCTACGATAGAACATAACTTTTAAATCTCCATGAGCAAAAGAGGAGAGCTACACGATGCAGATAGGTGTGATCTTCCCGCAGACCGAAATCGGCACCGACCTGGCGGCGATTCGTGACTATGCGCAGGCCGCCGAGGATGCAGGTTACAAGCACCTGCTGGCCTTCGATCATGTGCTGGGCGCCGATCCTACCAACCGCCCCGGCTGGCAGAGATACACTTTTCGCCACATGTTTCACGAGCCGTTTGTGCTCTTTGGCTACCTGGCCGCGCTGACCAACCTGGAACTCGTTACGGGCGTGATTATCCTGCCCCAGCGCCAGACCGCACTTGTCGCCAAACAGGCGGCGGAAGTGGATCTACTTACCGGCGGAAAATTCCGCCTGGGCGTCGGCGTGGGCTGGAACTACGTAGAATATGAGGCGCTGGGTAAGGATTTTCATACGCGCGGGCGCGCTATCGAGGAGCAGATCGAGGTGCTGCGCCTGCTGTGGAGCCGCGAAGTAGTCACCTATCACGGTAAGTTCCACGACATCACCGAGGCTGGACTGAATCCGCTGCCCCCGCGCCGCTCCATTCCGATCTGGATTGGCGGAAGTTCGGATGTGGTGCTGCGCCGCATCGCGCGTATGGGCGATGGCTGGTTCCCACAGGGCCTGCCCGACGATCAGATGCGCCGCACCCTTGAGCGCCTGCGCGGCTATATCAGCGAGGCAGGCCGCGATCCAGCCTCTATTGGCATTGAGGCACGCGTCTCCACCAGCGCCGGCGACCTCGATGAACTCGTGCGCCAGACAGAAGCGTGGCGTCAACTGGGGGCAACGCACATCGCGATCAACACGATGGGTTCGGGCTTTACCTCGCCCTTTGAACATATCCAGGCCATCCGCCGCTATAAAGAGGCCGTCACGGACTAATTCCCCCCCTTTCGCAGATATTTTCCTCTGGTGCCTGCGAAGCCCGTTTTATAGAGTATATTGTGAGCAGACGCTTCGGGTCTGCTCACAATATACTCTATACTCTTTACGCGGCAAAGCCGCGCAACTGTCCAGGATGAGGATGCTGACAAAACAGGAAAAAAGGGCTAGCTTGATTTTCGCATGCTCGAACAGCCTCATTCGCGTAAAACAAGGCCAGGTCTATATTCATAGCAAACAGGCAGGCATAGAAAAGAAAAATCTTAATATATCTTTAATCCCCCACTTTTCGATTGTAGTGTATACTCTCTTAGGTTGCTTCATTGGCTCAACGCAAACCATTACTAAACGATGACAATTGAAAGGTACCAGGTCTTTCTGAAAGACTCCTGAGCCGGCTGCCTTGTGGGCCGCCGCGACTTTCGGAGTCTTTCTAGAAGTCGCCCTGGCAAGATAAAGGCTTGATCCCCACAGCATGTCTTTGGCCCGGAACACTACTCCAATAGGGGAAGAACTCTTGTGTATACGAAGAATCTCGAACAGCTCTTGCGACTGTTGCAAGCCTCCAGGCAAAGCGGGCTGCTCGTCGTTGAAGATGTAGAGCAAGGGGATGCGCCCTGGCAGGGACAGTTTCGGCTGGTCGAAGGCAATGTGATAGAATGCCAGGTACGCATGAAGGCGAACGGGCAGGTGCTCCTCACCGACGATGAGGCGCTGCGCTGGCTGGTGGCACGGGGCAGGCTCAACTGGTATCTGGATGAAGGGGATCAACTTCCAGATACGCTTCTGCCACCTCTGCTGCCCCAGGGAATCGCGACAGAAGACAGAAGAAATACACCACAATCTAATAACACAGGAAAGCATGGAGCGGCCTTCTCGACGCCTGTGGAGCGCTCTGGCTGGATTCCCCGCCGCACGCTGAAAGGCCAGCAGATCTCGGCGCAATCACTGCGGCCAGTTGAATACCTCCAGGTCTTTACTCTGGTGAATGGGCACAATACCGCCGAGGGGATCACGCGGCTTTTGCGCAAGTCACCCACCGATATTTCTCGTATACTCAAAGATCTGCAAGCGGCGGGACTGATCGAATAAAGTGCGCTATGGATGAAGGCATAGCCGCTTTGTCGCGCTTCCATGATGGTTCTATTGACATATCTACCTGTTCCATGCTATCATCAGCTATCCCGTATAGCAGTACATTGTGCCACTATGCGGGCCATGATCTGGCAGCGATTAGTCTCAGCTCAGAAGGAGAAACGGTAATGTCCTCCTCGACACGTGACCTGCAATTTTATGACCTCAGCCATCCGTGGGGACACGGCGCCCCGCTCTGGCCCTATTTCCCCGATGTGAAGATTGAGCGCTTCCACTATCATGCCAAGTCCGGTGTGCTCTCGCAGCAAATCACGACCTTCATGCACTGCACCACGCACACCGATGCCCCGGCACATGTCATCGAGGGCACGCCCTTCATCGATGAGGTGCCTCTGGATCGTTTCTTCGGTACGGCGGTTGTGGTCTCGATTCCCAAGAACAAGTGGGAGAAGATCATGCCGGAAGACCTCGAAAAGGCCGAGCCGAAAATCGAACCTGACGACATCGTGATTATCAATACCGGCTGGCACCGGTACTATGGCGACAATCGAACATATTTCGCTTATTCGCCCGGCCTTTATCGAGAAGCCGGTGAATGGCTGGCGGAGCGCAAGGTCAAAGCCGTCGGCGTCGATAACCAGGCGCTCGACCACCCGCTGGCAACCGCCATCGGCCCACATGGCCCCGGCGGCCCCCTCATGCCCGATGTGTGCAAAGAGTTCGAGCGCGAGACCGGCAAGCCGGTTGCGGAAGTCTTCTCCGAGTGGGAGCCATGTCATCGCCTCCTGCTTGGCAACGGTATCGTCGGCTTCGAGAACGTTGGCGGCGACATCGACAAGGTAACGGGTAAGCGCGTAACCATTGCGGCTTTCCCCTGGCGCTGGACGAAAGGTGACGGCTGCATTGTGCGTATGGTCGCCATCGTTGACCCCAGCGGCAGTTATCGTCTCTAACCGGAGGTATTTTCTGATGAAAGTGACACGACTGGCCGAGGCCGTCCCATATTCTCCGCCCAAACACACCCCGACGGTGTATGCTATGCACTTGCAGCATAAGAGCACAGGCAGTGACGCGCCCTACTCGGTGGGCTGCTCGTACTATCTGCCGGGGGCAAAGGCCGAGTGGGACGCTTCGCCGCTGCATAAAGTCTACGTCGTCCTCGATGGCGAAATCGTAGTTGCCACCGAGGAGGGCGAGGTGAAGCTGCACGCCCTGGACTCCGTTTATCTCGCGCCCAACGAGCGGCGCGAGGTGCGCAACGATACCAACCGCGTCGCGACGATGCTGGTAGTCATGCCTTACCCGGCACAGTAAACGAGGACGATGCAATGGCAGAAGAGAGAAAGACGCGCTACGACATTCCGTCGCTCTTCTCGGTGGCGGGCAAGGTCGCGCTGATTACCGGAGCCAGCGGCGGTCTCGGGCAGGCGGCGGCGTTTGGTTTCGCCGAGGCCGGGGCGAAGGTCATGCTGACCGGGCGCAGCGCCGATAAGCTTGGCGATCTCGCGGGACGTATCAACGAGGCCGGGGGCGTCGCGTCCTACGTGACCGGCCACCCGGCCAGCGCGCAGGATGTACAGAGAGTCGTCGAGGCAACCGTCGAGCAATTCGGCGGCATCGACGTGCTGATTACAGCCGCTGGCGTTAATCACGTCCAGCCCATCGTCGAGCAGCCGCTTGAGGATTGGCAGGAAGTGATGGATGTCAACGTCCGGGGAACCTGGCTGGCCTGCAAGGAGGCCGGGCGCGTGATGATCCAGCAGGGGCGCGGGGGCAAGGTAATTCTTTTCTCTTCCACGCGCGGCGCGCTGGGCATGAGCAACTACAGCGCCTACTCGCCCTCGAAGGGCGCGATCCACCTGCTGACACGCTCGCTGGCCTGCGAATGGGGAAAATACGGCATTAACGTCAATGCCATCGCGCCAACGGTGATCCGCACCGCGCTCACCCAGTGGATGTTCGACGATAAAGCCTTCTACAAGAACTTTCTCACGCGCATCCCGATTGGGCGGCTCGGTGAACCGGAGGATCTGGTTGGCACGCTGCTCTATCTCGCTTCGCGCGCTTCCGATTTTATGACCGGCAACATCGTCTATCTCGATGGCGGCTATACAGCGGGATAAATCCGAGCAACAGGAAAGGCAAGCGTTATGAGCGCACTCGAAAGAGTAACAATCGTCGGCGCCGGACTCATGGGGCATGGTATGGCGCAGGTCTTCGCAGCGCATGGGCACCCCGTCATGCTCACGGATAACGACGCTACCATTCTGGCGCAGGCGCGGGGACGCATCCGGGGGAACCTGGAGCAACTGGCCGCGCACAGCCTCTTTGACGCAGCCAGCATCGACGCCACCGTTGAACGCGTGACGGTGACGCCGGACCTGGCTCAAGCCTGCGCCAACTGCAATGTCGTGTTCGAGGCCGTTTTTGAGGACATGGCGCTCAAGCAGTCGATCTTTGCCGAGATGGACCGGCTCTGCCCTCCAGAGGTCATCCTGTGTAGCAATACATCGGTAATGAGCATTACCGAGATCGCTTCAAAGGCGACGCGGCGCGAGCGCATTCTGGGCACGCACTGGTGGAACCCGCCTTACCTGGTTCCGCTCGTCGAGGTAGTGCGTACCGCCGATACTGCCGAACAATATATTGAGGCCATCTGTGACCTGCTGACTCGCGTGGGCAAGAGGCCCGTGCGCGTACATAAAGATGTGCCCGGCTTCGTCGGCAATCGCTTGCAGCATGCACTCTGGCGTGAGGCATTTTATCTCATCGATCAGGGCATCTGTGACGCGGAGACCGTCGACGAGGTAGTACGCAACAGCTTCGGCATGCGCCTGCCCGTGCTGGGGCCAGTCGAAAACGCCGATATGATCGGCCTCGACCTGGTAGAATCCATTCACGCATATATCGAGCCATATCTCTGTAACTCTACAACCCCGTCCGAGACGCTGCGGGCCAGGGTTGCCGAGAAGAGGCTCGGCTTCAAAAGCGGCGCCGGCTTCCTTACCTGGTCCGAGCAAGAGATGGCCGCTTCAAGGAAGCGCCTGGCCGAGCATCTGATGAGGATGCTCGGCCAGCGGCCGCAGGAAGAATAAACATGTTGAGGAGTGGAACAGGCGCCAGCGCCTGTTCCACTCCTCAACATCCTTAAATAATAAACGCGATTCTCCCGTAGGAGGACGGAGGAATGATGAAACAGACACGTCTATTTCAGCTCATCATGGTAGGATTGGGCCTGATGATGCTGACCTTGCTCCCCGCCTGTGGCGGAGGAGCATCTTCTGGCTCCAGTTCGAACGCACCGAAACAGATCGTCATTGGAGCCTCCATTCCAGAGACCGGGGCACTGGCCGCCTTTGGTTCATACGCGAAATGGGGCTATAGCGCTGCGGTTGCCGACGTGAACAAATCCGGCGGACTTTTCCTTTCAAAATACAACGTCAAGGTACCGGTCAAGCTCATCCTCTATGATGACCAGAGCCAGCCGGACCAGGTAACGGCCAATACGCAGCGCCTCGTATTGAGCGATAAGGTGAACGCCCTGCTCGGCTCGGCAACCCCGCCGCTGGTCATCCCTGGCGCCGTCGTGGCCGAGCGCAACCATATTCCGCTGGTGGCCGGCATGACGCCGATCCGCGCCTTCCTGGGGGCCAATCCGCACTGGACCTATGCCTGGGATATCTTCTTCGATGAGTTCGACATGACGCAGCAGCAGTTCCTGACCATGAACACGGTGCAGTCGAACCACAAGGTCGCACTCTTCACCGATAACGAGCAGGATGGCGTGGTAATGGGCCAGCTCTGGACGCAAAACGCGCCCAAGTTCGGCTACCAGATCGCCTACCATGCCAGCTTCCCCGTTGGTACCACCGATTACGGCGACCTGATCCGCCGCGCCCAGGCATCGGGCGCGCAGATTGTGATCGCGCAGATGGAGACCCCCGACGCGATCACGCTCTGGCGCCAGATGCAAACGCTGAACTATCGCCCGGCGGCGGCGTTCATTGAAAAGGGCGCCGAGCCGGTGCAGTGGTGGAACGCGCTCAAGATGGCGGCCCAGGGTACGATGGTCGCAGGCTACTGGTATCCCACGCTGCCCTATCCCGGGGCCAGCACGCTGCGCCAGCGCTTCGAGAAGGACACCGGCCAGACTTACAGCCAGCACATCGCCGATACCTATACGGCGGCGCAGGTGCTCATGGATGCCATCGTGAAGGCTGGCTCGCTCGATGCGCAGGCCATTAATACAGCCATCGGCCAGACCAACAAGACCTACGTCGTCGGTCCCGTCGATTTCGCGAAAGGACCGGCCGGGCATACATCTCCGCTGCCCAGTTTCATGTTGCAGTGGCAGGATGGGCAGACGCAGATCGTCTATCCCCAGAACAAGGCGACGGCCAGGTTCATTTACCCGCTGCCGCCCTGGAGTGCCGTCTAATCGCAAACAAGAAGCGGAGGACGGCAGGGCCGTCCTCCCACTTCCTTGAGTAAGGAGATTTCGATGACCTCGTCAACACTGCTGGCCGGCGCCATCAGTGGACTGCTGCTAGGTGGACTTTACGCCGTAACGGCCCTGGGACTTTCTATGGTCTTCGGCGTGATGCGACTCGTCAATATCGTCCACGGGGAATTGCTCATCCTGGCAGCATATCTCGACTTCACCATCTCGGGCGCTCTCGGCATCGATCCGCTGCTGACCGCGCTGCTATTGATTCCTGTGATGTTCCTGATCGGCTACCCGATCCAGCGCTGGCTGCTCAATCCCCTCATGCACCAGGGTATGGAGCCGCCGCTGCTGGTGACGTTCGGCCTCTCGATCATCGCACAGAACCTGATGCTGCTGATCTGGAAAGCCGACTCGCGCGCGATCACCACGGGTTATTCAGACGTTGGCTTGCAGCTCTTCGGCGTGCGCGTTCCCCTGCTCTACCTGGTCGCCTTTGTCCTGGCCTTTGTGCTGATCGGGGGCATCCAGTTCTTGCTCAGCCATAGCTACATCGGCAAGGCCATCCGCGCCGCCTCTCAGGACGCTCGCACCGCGCAGGTCATGGGCATCAACCCCGAAGCGGTCTACGCCCTCACCTATGCCATCGGGGCAGCCACGGCGGCTCTCGGCGGGACGCTGATCGGCATGTCCTTCTCGTTTGTTCCGACCAGCGGCCTGACCTGGCTGCTCAAGGGCTTCGTCGTCGTCGTGCTGGGCGGCATGGGCAGCATCGTGGGCATGCTGGGCGGAGGGCTGATCCTCGGCGTCGCGGAGGGCGTGGGCGCGGCCATCACGGGAACGGGCTATCGCGATATGATCGGCCTGCTGATCTTCCTCGCCGTCCTGGTAATCAGACCGCGCGGCCTCTTTGGTCGCTCAAGGGAGTAGAGGAGGAATAGAGCGCATGTACCGGCTGCGCCGCATGAGCGTTGAATATCAAAAGTCACGCGCCTCACAGGGGAGCCTGCTGAGCCACCTCTCCTGGCTGCGCTGGGCACTGCTTGCCCTTGTCCTGCTCGCGCTGGCCCTGCTGCCGCAGGTGGCTGATCCCTATACTATCGCGCTGGTCTACACTATGTTTATCTACGTGGCACTGGCACAGAGCTGGAATCTCGTCGGCGGCTATACGGGCCTGATTTCGCTGGGCCACGCCGCGTTCTTCGGGCTGGGAGCCTACACGACGGCTATCCTGATGACCTGGGCCAATGTCGACTTTTACCCGGCCATCCTGGCAAGCGGACTGGTGGCCTCTATTTTCGCGGTGATTATCTCATTCCCTATCTTTCGCTTCCGTGGCATCTATTTCGCGATTGGTACACTGGTGCTCTCCGAGGCGCTGCGCATCTGGATGATTAACTGGAGCCTGACGGGAGGCGCGCAGGGGATCAACCTTCCGATAGCAAATACGCCTGATCCGATCAGCTTCTATTATGTCGGTTTCGCGCTGGCGATCATCGCCACCGGCGTTCTCGTGCTTGTGCTGCACTCCAAACCTGGCTTCGGGCTGCGCGCCATTCGCGACAACGAGGACGCGGCCCAGAATATGGGCGTGAACACGTTTATGGTCAAACTTACCGCTTTCGCGATCAGCGCCTGCATCGCGGGCCTCGCCGGGGGCATCTATGCCGCCTACCTGGGCACGATTGAGCCATACTCGATCTTCTCGGTCGATTGGACAATCACGGCGATCAATACCGTCATCATCGGCGGCATGGGTACGCTCATTGGCCCCATCATCGGCACCATCTTCACTACCGCGCTCTCCGAGGGCCTCAAGAACTATCAGACCATCCACCTGATTATCACCGGCGTGATCCTCATTCTGGTGATTCGCTTCCTGCCCGCCGGTATCTGGGGACAACTGCGCAACTGGCTGCGCCTGCCAGGCAGTACGGCCAGGGAAGCGAGGAAGGTATAGCGCATGTTACTAGAGCTTGAGAATGTCAGCAAAAGCTTCGGGGCTGTGGCCGCTGTGAATCAGCTCTCCTTCTCCATCGCGGAAGGCGAGGTGCTCGGCATCATGGGACCCAACGGCGCGGGCAAAACGACACTGCTCAACCTGATTATGGGCGCCATTCCTCTCGATAGGGGCACAGTTCGTTTCGCCGGCGAGCAGATCAATGGCCTGCGCGTCAGCGCTATCTGCCATCGCGGCATCGGGCGCACCTACCAGATCCCACAGCCCTTCAAGCGCATGACCGTGCTGGAAAACCTGCTGGTTGGTGAACTCTACGGCGGACGACGCCAATCGCACAGAACCGCCCATGCCGAGGCGCTGGAGATTCTGGAGCGCGTAGGGCTGGCGGAGCGCAGAGATACCCCGGCGACCTCGCTCGGGCTGCTCGATCTTAAACGCCTTGAACTGGCGCGTGCGCTCTCCCTCCACCCACGCCTGCTCCTGCTCGATGAGATCGCGGGGGGACTGGTCGAGAGCGAGATCGAGGCGCTCAAGGCCATCCTCATCGATTTGAAGCGCTCGGGCATGACCATGTTGATTATCGAACACCTGCTCAGCGTGCTGTTCGACCTTTCTGATCGCATCCTGGCGCTGAACTTCGGCAAGCGCATCGCCGAGGGCAGCCCGGAGGAAGTGATCCACAACGAACTCGTCATCAAAGCCTACCTGGGCACGGAGGCGACCAGGGGCCGGGAAGAGTTGACGACGATCCAGCCGGGCTACGCCGATAGCGGGCAGGTGCCCGCGGCGCGGCCTGATCCACCCGCGCCGCGCGAGCCGGTTCCCACACAGACGAACGGGCAGGCGGCATCCGCGAACAGCGCGCCGGCCACAGCGGCACAGAACGGGACGCCGCTGGCGCGCATAGCCCATGTGAGCGCGGCCTACGGCGAATTCCAGGCGCTCTTTGACGTTTCGCTTGATATGTATCCAGGCGAAATCGTGGCGCTCATCGGCCTCAACGGCGCAGGCAAGACTACGCTGATCCGCACGCTCACCAGGGGATTGCCGCTTAAAGGGGGCGATATCTTTTTCAAGGGCCAGAGCATCACGCGCGTGCCGCCGCACCAGATCGCCGCGCTCGGCATCGCCCAGTGCATCGAGGGGCGCAAGATCTTTCCCGAATTGACGGTGCTTGAAAACCTGGAACTGGGCGCATACTGCAAGCGGGCGCGCGGGCAGCGCCAGCAGACGCTCAGGCGCGTCTACGACCTCTTCCCGATCCTGGCCGAACGGCGCGATCAACTCGGCAGCACGCTCTCCGGCGGACAGCAGCAGATGCTGGCGATTGGCCGCGCGCTGATGGCACAGCCAGAACTGATTATCTTCGACGAGATCTCGCTGGGGCTGGCCCCCATCGTTATCGACGATCTCTATCGCGCTATCGTCGAGATCAACCGCCAGGGCGTGACGGTGCTGCTGGTCGAGCAGAGCGTCCAGCGCAGCCTCGACATCGCGCACCGCGCCTATATCATCGAGCATGGACGTATCGTGCTCACCGGCACCGCCGAAGAGCTGCGCCAGAACGAGCAGTTCCGCCGCGCCTACTTCGGTATATAGGACATTATCAATCTTTGTCACCTTTTAACGGATACAGATATATAGGGAGGTGAATACTACATGAAACGAAAGCGGATGACGCAGGCCGTCATCATGTCGCTGATACTCCCAGCCCTGCTGCTGCTTTCGGCATGCGCGGGGGCTGATAATACCACCGTTGTACCCAATGCGCCGAAGCAGATTCTGATCGGAGCCTCGCTGCCCGAGAGCGGCGCGCTCGCCGGTTTTGGCCTCTATGCCGTGTGGGGGTATACAACCGCCATCAACGACGTGAACGCACAGGGGGGCCTGTATCTCTCACAGTATCACACGAAGGTCCCGGTAAAACTTATCTTCTATGATAACAAGAGCCAGTCGGACCTGGCGGCCTCTACCACCCAGCGGCTCGTCACGCAGGACAAGGTGAACGTCCTGCTCGGCTCGGCGACGCCTCCGCTGGCCGTACCCAGCGCCACCGTTGCCGACAAATATCATATCCCGATGGTGATAGGCATGACGCCAATCCGCGCCTTCCTGGCAGGCAGCCCGCATTGGACCTACGCCTGGGATATCTTCTTCGATGAACTGGACATGACGACGCAGCAGTTCAAAACGATGAATATGGTGCAGTCGAATCGTAAGGTCGCGCTCTTCACCGACACGGAACAGGACGGTGTAGTGATGGGGCACCTGTGGGAGCAGAACGCGCCCAAATTCGGCTATCAGATCGTCTATCGCGCCAACTTCCCCGTTGGCACTACCAATTACGCCGACTATATCACGAAGACGGAGCAGTCTGGCGCGCAAATTATCATCGCGCAGATGGAGACGCCAGACGCGATTGCCATGTGGAGTCAGATGCAGGCCATGAACTACCGCCCGGCGGCCGCCTTCATAGAAAAAGGGTCCGAGCCTGCGGAATGGATCTCTGCGCTGCACAATACGGGCGAAGGGGTGATGGTCGCGGGCTACTGGGATCCCTCGCTGCCCTATCCTGGCGCCAGAGATCTGCGCCTGCGCTTCGAGCTTGATACCGGCCTGACCTATAGCCAGCACATCGCCGACACCTATTCGGTAGCGCAAATCATGATGGATGCTATCGTGAAGGCCGGTTCGCTCGATCCCCAGGCCATCAATACGGCCATCAGTCAGACCAACAAGACCTACGTCGTCGGTCATATTAACTTCGCCCAGGGGCCGGGCGGGCATACCTCGGCGCTGCCCAGCTTCATGTTGCAGTGGCAGCACGGGCAGACGCAGATTGTCTACCCGCCCAAACTGGCGACAGCGAAGTTCGTGTATCCCTTACCGCCCTGGTAAAGAAATAGAAGTGGGGTCCAGGGGCGGCAGCCCCTGGCGGGGTGCGGGATGTCTCCGCTCCTCCCTTCCCCTCTTCTCACTTTTAATGAGAACTCATAGTGTAACACAAAAGGATACCACGGGATGTTGAGAGCTTTTAGTAATATGCCCATATTCCGTCGCCTGGTAATTACCTTTGCTGTCGCTACGCTGATACCTATCCTCGTTATTTTGTTACTGGGGAACTTCTCCTTACAGCAGAGCGAGATACGCAGCCAGGCGGTACAGACAAGCTTCGAGGCGCAGAACATCGCTACGCAGGAGCAGGTCAACCTCCAGCGCATGAACGCGCTGATCCAGGCGCGCTTTGCGCAGGTCTTCGCACAGGGTAGCCTCTCACTCGAAGGCGATCCCTCCTCGGGCAAACTGACCGAAGACGACGTGCAGGCGCTTGAGTCCGGGTTCAACCAGGCATTGAACATCTACAAGACCAGATACGTCATCGCCACGTCGGCCAACATGAGCACCATCCGTAACATCCTGATCAGTGACACTCCCGATCACGGTCAGCAGATCATGAACACGCAGCTCGACGCGCTCAACACGGTGGCGCAAACGTCCTGGCCGCACTATCAATCGCTGGTGCACAAGGTTTTGCAAGACCTGGGAGCCAATACGTTCTACGCGGTAGCCTACGCCGACTTCTACCAGGCCGACCTGGGCTTTCTGGAGTTGAAGAACCAGTGGCAGCACGTCGTAGATACGGCAACCCAGATGGGTACGACAGTAACAAAGGTCGGACCTTCGCTCACCACGCCACTGCTCACCTATACGGTTGTCGCCCTGATCTTCACCCTGCTGGTTATCATCGCTGCCGGCTTCTTAATCAACGCGACCATTATTGCTCCCCTTAATCAGCTTGTGGGCCTGACACGCCGCATCGCGCACGGGGAGACGCGAGCGCGCGCCACCATTCGCGGGCGTGACGAGATCAACCTGGTGGCCTCTTCGATCAATGGTATGCTGGATCATATCCTGCGTCTGATGCAGGAGGCGCAAACGCGCCACGCGGACCTGCAAGCACAGATCGGCCAGATGATTACCGAACTGAGCGGCGTTGGCGAAGGCGACCTGCGCATCAACTTGCAGGCCACCTCAACCGAACTGAGCGTGCTCGCCAGTTCTTTCAACGTCATGGCGCAAGAGCTGAATAACCTGGTGGTCAACGTCAAGATCCTGGCGCGCGGCGTGCAAAACGCAACCCTCCAGGTATTCAGTTACATGGAGCAACTGGTCGACAACTCCGACATGCAGATCGAGCAAATCACCAGTTCAACCGAAGAGGTGGTCCAGGTGGCCGCCTCCAGCCGCCAGCTTGCGGAGCGCTCGCAGATGCTCTATGATGTGGCCGAGGAGGCGCGCCAGGCCGCGCACAGAGGACGCCGCGCCGTGCAGCAGACGGTCAAGGGTATGGAGCGTATCAACGAAAATGTGGGCGCCACCGCCCAGAAAGTGCTCATGCTTGGTGATCGCTCGCGCGAAATCAGCAGCGTCGTGGAAGTGATCTCCAGCATCGCACAGCAGACCAACCGCCTCGCCCTGGACGCCTCGATCCAGGCGGCGATGGCCGGCGAGAACGGCAAAGGCTTCGGCGCCGTCGCCGTCGACATCCGTCGCCTGGCGGAGCGCGCGAAGGAGCAAACGGCCCTCATCGGACAGATCGTACACAACGTCCTTGAGGACATCAACGCCAGCGCCTTCGCCATGCAGGAGACGAGGCGCGAAACCGCGAACGGCACGCAGATCGCTCAGGAAGTGGGTAAAGCGCTGGAGCAGATGTTCTCAGCAGTTGAACACCAGGCGGGCGAAATCGAGGCGACGCACCAGGTGGCAACGCAGCAGATGGAAGCTTCCAACAGGATCGTGCAGGTTATGCAACGTGTTTCTGACTCGGCTCAGCAGAGCAGCCTGATCACGCGCAACGCGGTGCAGCAGATGGAGCGCCTGGCGCGCCTGGCCGGCCAGCTGCTGGCATCGGTGGAAATCTTCAAGCTGCGTGAGAATCAGCCGCAGTATAGCGCGGCTTCAGAAAATGGCGCCGCACGCAGGCCCGCACCCGTGCGCAGCCCGCTGCGTTCTATCTCGTCTCCCAGCCAGCCCCTGAGCCGGGGCATCTCATCGCCGAGCCAGCCGCTGGGCAGAACCGTTTCGTCCACAGGTCAATCGGGTAGGACCAATGGGGCACAACCGTTTAACACCTCCCCGGGCTTCGACGTACAGGGATAAGTTGCGAGTACTTCCGAATCTAAAGCGCCCTGGAAGAGTTTCCTTCCAGGGCTGACTTTTCTGCTCACATCTGCTATCATGGGGAAAATTCTGCCATGCTTCCCTTTCATTTTTCCATTTATCGATAATGATGTTGTCAAAGAGGCTGGAGGGGTTCGTGCGGCTCCGCCGCAGCGAGATTGTGTGTTGTATTGCAGAAAACGCGCTTCTGGCTTTTTTCTATAATACAACATACTACAGGCGAGCGCCGCAGGCGCGAGCAAGTGGGTAAGAAGGGGAAAGGAAATCCACTATGGAACCAGAAAGCACAGGAGAACAGCGTGAGAATGGAGGGGTTCAGGTGATCGCGCGCGCAGCCGAGATTATGCGCGCTCTAATCGATCAGCCGGAGGGCCTGAGCCTCGCGCAGATCTCGCGGAAAGTAGGGCTGGCGCGGTCAACGGTCCATCGCATCGTTACCGCGCTTGAGGCCGAGCGTTTTGTCATTTCCTCCACCGCCGGAGGCCACATTCGGCTGGGGCCGGGCCTCGTCCCCCTTGCCGCCTCCGTGCGTATCGAGCTGCGCCAGGAGGCGCACCCCTATCTGGAACAGCTCTCGCGAGAGGTCAACGAGACGGTTGACCTGGCGATTTTGAACATGGATAAGGTCCTCTTCATTGACCAGATCGCGGCCCCACAGCGCCTGCAAGCCGTATCCGCGATTGGCGTCGAATTCCCTCTCCACTGCACCGCGAACGGCAAGGCGATCCTGGCGGAACTGCCGCCCGGGCAGGTAGAGCGCCTTTTGCCAGAGGAACTTCAGCCGCTCACGCCGCACACCATTACATCGCGCCAGCGGCTTCTTGAAGAACTGGAACGCGTTCGCCAGACGCGCGTGGCCTATGATCGGGAGGAGCACACGCTGGGGATTTGCGCCGTTGGCGCCACCATACGCGACACTATGGGCAACCTCGCAGCAGTGACGATTCCCCTGCCCGCGACGCGCTTCTATGGCAACCGGGAGAAGCTTGAGGCGGCCCTCCTGCGCACCTGCGAGCGCATCCAACGGCGATTGGGAACAGGATAACAAAAATGTGCGCGCCATC